>CAYSKR010000255.1:0-23177 GCA_964431675.1 uncultured Myxococcales bacterium | reverse complement strand
CGTTCTGCTCGAAAAAGAGCGCGCGGAACTCAAGGAGCAGACGCTCGACAAGCTCAAGGAAGGGCAGATCGTCGAGGGCATCGTCAAGAACTTGACCGAGTACGGCGCCTTCATCGACCTCGGCGGCATTGATGGCCTTCTGCACATCACCGACATGTCCTGGGGCCGCGTGACGCATCCGTCCGAGTTGTTTCAGGTGGGCGACCACGTGCGGGTCAAGGTGCTCAAGTTCAACACCGATACCGAGCGCGTCTCTCTGGGTTTAAAGCAGATGATGGAGGATCCCTGGAGCCGCGCTGCCGAGACCTACCCGCCTGGTACGGTCATCCGGGGCAAGGTCGTATCGCTCAAGGACTACGGTGCCTTCATCGAGATCGAGCAGGGCATCGAAGGACTGGTTCACATCTCGGAGATGTCCTGGACCCGTCGGGTCAAACATCCGTCGCGCGTGCTCGCCATCGGCGACATGGTCGAAGCGGTTGTTCTCGACATCGATCCGCGGCAGAACCGGATCAGTCTCGGCATCAAGCAACTTGAGCCAAACCCCTTCGCGTCGCTCAAAGAGAAGTATCCGCCGGGAACCGTGGTCAAGGGCGTTGTTCGCAACATCGCGGACTTTGGCATCTTCGTGGAGATCGAAGATGGCATCGATGGCCTCGTCCACGTGTCCGACCTGTCCTGGACCCAGCGGGTCAAGCACCCGTCCGAGCTTTTCAACAAGGGTGACGAGGTCGAGGCAGTCGTTCTCAACATCGAGTTCGATGGCGAGAAGCCCAAGGTATCGCTCGGCATCAAGCAACTGACCCCCGATCCGTGGGATCGCATTCCGTTCGACTACCCGGTCGGCAAGATCGTCGAGTGCAAGGTGATCAAGGTGCTCGAGTTCGGTGCCTTCGTCAGCATCGAGAAGGGGGTCGAAGGACTCATCCACGTTTCGGAGTTCTCTGAAGGCCGCGTGGAAGATCCCAAGGCCTTCGTGAACGTTGGTGAGACCCTCAAGGCGGAGATCATTTCGATCGACACGGCGGAGCGCAAGATCGGGCTGTCGTTCCGTGGTGCCACGCGGGCCGAGGAAGTCGCCGACGCGCAGGGATTCTCGCAAGGGGTTCCCAACGCGACGCTCGGCGACGTGATGCGCGACAAACTGGCCGCATTGCAGCCGCGCAAAGCCTCGGAAAAAGTTGCTGAGGAAGAATAGCCACGGTGGCTCACCGCGCCCTTCCGCGCCACCCAAAGAGGTCTGACCCGTGACCGAAGAAGGGTCGGCGGTGGGGTCGTCACCGACGGAACCACCGCCTTTACCCGGACCGGAGAGCGGCCCCTCGGCGCGCACGGCACGCTACCTTGCGGCCTGGTTTCGCCGCTTTGCGAAGCTTTGGGGCTTCGCTGCATTCTGTGTGTTTGTGGTCTACGTCTTTCGCGACGTCGCGCTGCCCTTTGTCTTCGCCATCCTCGTCGCCTACGTTTTGGCGCCGCTGGTCGATCGCCTGGCACGCGTGCGCGTCGCCGGGAGAAATCTTCCCCGTGGCCTCGCGGTGATCCTCATCTACGTCAACATCCTCGCTCTGCTGGGGCTGTTCGTGGGCTACTTCATCCCCAAACTGTCCGGCGATTTCGCGCGCTTGTTTCGCGAAGCCCCGCAACTTTTTGAACGAGTGAATGAGGAATGGCTACCCAAGGCAGGGGCCTGGGTAGACCAGCACCTCGGTGCCGGGGTCCGATCTCCGAGCGAGCTCCTGCCTGGGCCGGCATCCCCGCGCCGGGCCGAAATTCTGGTTGAACCGCTGGCGAACGGCAAGTTCAGGGTCGACTTGTCGGGCGCGGTGCTCGACATCCAACCCGGACCCAACGGCAGCTTTCACATCTCGCCGCCGGTTGACGACGAGTCAGAAGTGGCCCCGGGCGAAGGCAAATGGGAGCGCTCGATCAAGCAATGGATGAGCGAGCGCTTGAAGTCCACCGAATCCGAGAGCCGTCGCGCGCTGGAGTACGGGCAACGTTTCGTGACGGCGGTGATCGCGGGCATCGCGCGCCTGGTGCTGGTGCTGATGGTGGGCGCCTTCATCTTGATTGACCTTGAACGCATCCGTGCATTCATTCGCTCGCTCGTGCCGGACACCCATCGGTCGGATTATGACGTGATCGTCAACGGCATCGACCGCGGGCTGTCCGGGGTGATCCGCGGACAGCTCTTGATCTGTTGCATCAACGGCGTTCTGACCTACGTAGGTCTGGGGCTGTTGCACGTGAAGTACCCGCTGCTGCTCGCGGGCGTTGCCGGGGTGATGAGCCTCGTTCCGGTCTTTGGTTCTATCTTTTCGTCGATCCCCATCGTGGTGGTAGCTCTGGTCTCATCCGGGAGCTTCGATCTTGCGCCCGCGGTGTACATGTTGGGGTGGATTGTGCTCATCCATCTGCTCGAGGCGAACTACTTGAACCCCAAAATCATGGGTGGCGCGGCCAAGATTCATCCTGTCCTGGTGGTCTTTGCACTGATCGCAGGGGAGCACAGCTATGGCCTGGTGGGTGCTCTGTTTGCCGTGCCGGCAGCGTCCATCGTGCAGACCATCTTCGTTTACTACCGGCGCCGCGGATTCCTCCGGGTCGCGCCGGGTGCCTGATCGGTGACGCGAGGCTTCGGGTCAAGTGGTGCGAAGCGTGTGGTCAGCGGCCACGGTGATCGCGCCATCGTCGGCGACCTGCTGCCACCCGACCCGGGCAGGCGTACCAACGTCGGCCTCGACGATCAGCGCCCGGAACGATTCGTGCGCCACGCGGCGGTTGTCCTCGTCGCGGCGTTGCCGATCACGGCACACCGTGCAATCCGTGATTCCCGCGATGCGTAAAAACTGCATCGTGTGCCCGTGAGCATGTGCCGCCAGTGATCGGCCATTGGAAGCGACCAGGGCGAGCTGGGTCTTGGGCGCGCCAGCAGCGGCCAGCAGCTTGTCGATGAACGCCACGCTTTCGCGCAGGGCGCGCTCCACCGCCAAGGGCGGCGGAACCAACACTTCCAGCAGGCCGGCGTCGTGCAGAAAGGCGAGGAACAAATGGAAGATGTACACACTTGCGCTAGCTCCCCGGATGTTGCGGCGCAGAAAATCTGGGATGCTGTCGAGCACGCGCTCGCGCACCTGATCGAACCCACGCGCGACGCCCACGCAACCAAACAGCCAGGAGCGAAACCGGTGGGGATCCATGTTTTCCGCGAGCAGCCGCCCCTCGCCATCGACCACCGCGCTGCCGATCAGCGCGTCGGCTCTCAGATCCTTGGCCAGCAGAAAGAAGTCCACCTCGAAGGCTTCGATGCGCGGCCTTTTTTGCAATAGAACATCGCCCGACTGAACGAAGCCGAGTCCCCAGCCCAGCGGATTCGAAGATCGGGACACCAGGGCCTGCCGGGCGGGGGCCAGGCCGCATTCGACCCGCTCAGGGTCGCTGCCGAAATATGCGATCAAGCGACTCATGATGATCCTTGTAGTATAGCCTTGAATTCCCGTTGGCCTGGACCGGCATGCGAATCACAGAAATATACAAATCCGTACAAGGCGAGACCCAGTATGCAGGACTTCCCTGCACCCTGGTGCGGACCACGGGGTGCGACCTTCGTTGCACCTACTGTGACACCGCATACGCCTTCTACGGCGGCCAGGAGATGGCGATCGGCGACATCCTTGCCGAGGTGCGCCGCCTGGCGGCTCCGCTCGTGCTGCTGACCGGCGGCGAACCCATGCTGCAACGAGAGATCGCAGCCCTGGCCGAGGCCCTCCTGGTCGAGGGATTCCGCGTCATGATCGAGACGTCGGGTGCCCACTCACTCGATGCCCTTCCGGAGCAGGTGGTGCGCATCGTCGACGTCAAGACCCCTGGGTCAAATGAGCAACACGCGATGCGCTGGGACATTCTGGCGCGCCTTCGGCCGTCAGATGCGGTGAAGTTCGTGCTTGCCGACGAGGCGGATTACCGTTGGGCGACGGGCGTTATTCGCGACCGGAACCTCGCGGACCACACCGAAGTGCTGTTGTCACCGGTCCACGGTAAGCTGGATCCACGGCATCTGGTCGAGTGGATGTTGCGTGACGCGGTGCCCGCACGCTTGAGCGTCCAACTGCACAAGTACGTTTGGGGCCCAGAGGCCAGGTCGGTCTAAACTTTCCGATTGACAGGCAAATTGTGCATTTGCTACCGTGCGCCACGGTCGAAAGCCTCTGTAACTATTCGAGAACTTGCTGCCAGCAACCCCGACAGAAAGACCAGCCTGGGCTTGAAAAGACTCGTGCTCACCTTTGCCGCCACCATCGCCGTATCGTCGCCGGTCGGCTGTGCCGCGCCGCGCCCGGTGCGCAATCCTGAGCAATCGCAAGTGCAGTATCAACTGAGTGTCGATTGTTACCGGGGCCGCCGTGTCGAGGCGGCGCTCGAAGAATTGGCGAAGTCGCTGGCCGCGGATCCTGACAATCACGACGCCCACAATCTGTGGGGGATCATCGCACTGAACCAGGGAAGCGACTATCTCGCCCAGGCGGAAACAATCGCGTGCCTCAAGGGCAACGACGACGCCACGGTGCGGGCGGAGGCCGTGCGAAAATTCCGCGAGGCGCAGCTACATTTTCGCAAAGCCACCGAGATCAAGAACGACTTTTCGGCGGCATGGAACAACCTCGCAGTCGCGTCGTTGCAGTTGCGGGAGTGGGAAGAGGCCATGAAGTCCGCGCAGAATGCGCTGCGCGATATCACGTACGCCGAGCCGCAGGTCGCGCGTGCCAATCTTGGCTGGGCGTACTTTCAAAAGAAAGAAGTACACAACGCCTGGAAGGAACTGCACGAATCCGTGGCCCGAACGCCCGGTTTCTGCGTCGGCCGATTTCGCCTGGCCAGGGTGTACGTCGAACGCGGGGATCTCGATCAGGCGGCCGATGAGGTCGAGTCGGTGACGGCAAACAAGCAGTGCCCAATCCAGGAAGCCTTTCTTTTGGCTGGCATCGTGGCCAAGAGACGACAGAAAAACGACAGTGCTCGCGCCTTTTTCCAGCAGTGCGTGGACATGGCACCGCGCAGTTGCGTGGCGAACGAGTGCAAAGGTTATGGGGAGATGATCCAGTGATGACGTCGAACAACGAGGAACTCATTCACACACCCGCGCTTGGCGGCAAGGTGCCTCACTTTGGCGCGCTCCTGCGTGCCGCGCGCGAGCGGCGAGATATGAGCCTTGAAGACATTGCCATGCGCACGAAGGTGTCTCGGTTTTCCCTTGGCCTCATCGAACAGGGCCGTCTCGATGATCTGCCCGCCGATGTCTTCGTCCGTGGATTCATTCGTTCGTACGCGCGGGTCGTTGGTATTCCGGAGGCCGAACCCATCGCGATGCTCGAAAAGGATCTTTCCGAGCGCCGGAAGCGGCAGGACTCGGCAGCCTCCCCGGTCGTTCCCGCCGGGGCGAACGCCGGGGCGAACTACGATGCGAACGACGAGGAGGGGACGTCACCCCGCCGCCGTCTGGGTTTGGCCGTGTTCGTGATCATCGTCCTGGCGATTGCCACGATCACGCTATCGTTGTTCTTGCGGCAGCCGCCGCAAGCGGGCGAAGGACTGAGCCAGATGCATGCGGTGCCCGCCGAAAAAGCGCCCGCTGCATTTCTGGGGTAGCCTTCCCCGGGCGTGCCCCATTCGGTTGTGACCCTGGCCATCGTGCTGCGCTCCGTGCCTTACGGGGAAGCGGATCGCGTGGTGACGCTGCTGGGAAAGAGCACCGGTCGCGTCTCCGCCATGGCCCGTGGTTCGAGGAAGAGTCAGCGGCGTTTCGGCGGGGGCCTCGGACTTGGTGCCCGCGGCGATGCCACCTTGCGGGAGCGCCCAGGGTCCGCCATGGCGAGCCTCGAAAGTTTCGACCTCGCCGACGCGCGGCTGGGCCTTGGAACCGACCTGGGCCGGACGGCGCACGCGGCCTACGCGGTCGAACTGTGTGATCGGCTGTGCGCCGCGCACCAGGCCGATCCGGCGCTGTTCGACTGGCTCGACGAGTTTCTCGGCAGATTGACGGGCGCGGGGGCCACGCTCGCGCGCCTGCGCGTGTTTGAGCTTGGGTTGCTCAAGCAGCTGGGCATCGCGCCACAGACTGAGGCATGCATCGCTTGCGGTCGGCTGGACCTGGCAGACGAGGCCGCGCGCTGGCAGCCGGAGCGCGGGGGAGTTGTTTGCAAAGACTGCGCTCATCACGGCACCTGGATCACCGCCGTGTGTCGTCGCGCGCTGACCCGCTTGGGTCGCCTAAACCTGGGCGAAGCCGAGGCCGCAGAGCTGACGCGCGAGGAAAACAAGGGCTGCCGCGACGCCATCGCCGCGGTGCTGGAGGGGCACCTGTCCCGCCCGCTGCGCTCGGTCGAGTTCATGGCCAAGTTGGGGGCTTTACACCAGTGACCCTTCCCATCGCCGCGCCGCCACTTCGGGGCATCCGCCACGTGGCGCTGTACGCTCACAACCTGGAGGCGTCGGAAGCTTTCTGGATCGACGTCATGGGCTACCGCGTCGAGTGGCGGCCAGATGGTGACAACGTCTACTTGACGTCGGGCTCCGACAACCTGGCTCTCCATCGGGTCGCGGCCGTCATCGTGCCGGGCGGGGTGCTCGACCACCTCGGTCTTGCGGTTCCATTGCCGGGCGACGTGGATGCGTGGGCGCAGCGGCTTGCAACCGCGGGAGCGCCGATCGAAAAAGCTCCCAAGACGCACCGGGATGGTTCCCGGTCGATGTACTTCCGCGACCCCGGCGGCGTGCTGGTGCAAATCATCCACCACCGACCCATTTCCTTGTAAAGTCCCCGGCCCATGCCAGCAGCATCCCTCGAACAGATCGCCAGCCTTTGCAAGCGTCGTGGCTTCGTCTTTCCGTCGTCGTCCGTCTATGGCGGTCTCGCCAGCACCTGGGACTACGGGCCGCTTGGCGTCGAACTCAAGAACAACGTCAAGCGCGCCTGGTGGAAGTCGGTCGTGCATGACCGGGAGGACATGGAAGGACTCGACGCCGCGATCCTGATGAATCGCCTGGTCTGGAAATATTCGGGTCACGAGGAGACGTTTTCGGATCCGATGTCCGACTGCCGGGTGTGCAAGGCGCGGCCGCGCGCTGACCACGTCTTTGCGGCGCAGAAGGGACGAGATCCCAAGGGCATCGCGGAGATCAACGCGGCGATCGAGGCCAAGGAAATCGCGTGTCCCAAGTGCGGTTCGAAGGATCTGACGCCGGCGCGTCCGTTCAACCTGATGTTCAAGACCACGGTTGGCCCCGTCGACACCGGCGACGATTCCGGCCTGGCTTACCTGCGGCCCGAGACGGCGCAGGGGATCTTCGTGAACTTCGCCAACGTGCTCGACACCATGCGCCGCAAGCTACCGTTTGGCGTCGCGCAGATCGGCAAGGCGTTTCGCAACGAGGTCACACCGGGAAACTTCACCTTCCGCACGCGCGAATTCGAGCAGATGGAGATCGAGTATTTTGTCGCGCCCGGACAGGACGAAGCCGCCCACGAGGCGTGGATCGCCGCCCGCACGCAGTGGTACCTGGACCTCGGCATGCGCAAGGAAAACCTGCGCGTGCGCGAGCAGGATCGGCACGAGCTGGCGCACTATGCCAAGCGCTGCGTCGATCTTGAGTATCGCTTTCCCATGGGGTGGAGCGAGCTGGAAGGGATCGCCAACCGAACCGACTTCGATTTGCTGGCGCACAGCCGCGGCGAGAAAAACCCCGATTCCATCGCCGAACTGCGCTACTTCGACCAGGAGCAAAAGAAGCACCTGGTGCCGTACGTCATCGAGCCGTCTGCGGGTGCCGACCGCGCGACCCTCGCGTTCTTGTGCGATGCGTACGAAGACGCGCTGGTGAACGATCCGCCCGCCGAGGAAACCAGCAAGCTGCGAGAGCTACTGGAAAGCTTTGCAAAATCAGCAGGTAAGCGCGAAAACCTCGCGCAAGACGCGAAGGATCGCCTGGTCGCCACGGCCAGTCGGCTGGCAGCGGAACTGCCTGCCTCGCTGGCCGGGGTCGTCGGTCTGCTGGATGATCCAGCGGCCGAGAACATCGAGATTGGCAAGAAGGTGCGCGGCGTGGCCGCGAAACTCGCGGACGAGCACATGCGGACGGTTCTTCACTTGAATCCGCGCCTTTCGCCCGTGACAGTGGCGGTGTTTCCGCTCAAGCGCAACGAGCCCCGCCTGGTCGAGATGGCCAGGGGCATCAAGAAGTCGCTGGTCGCCGCAGGCCTGCGCGCGGTCTACGACGACACCGGCGCGATCGGGAAGCTCTACCGTCGCCAGGACGAGATCGGCACGCCATGGTGCATCACCGTCGACTTCCAGAGCCTCGAGGATACGACGGTGACGGTTCGTGACCGGGACAGTATGCAGCAGGAGCGCGCGCTCTCGACCGAGCTGGCTTCGGCGTTGGCCGGGCGCATGCGGTAAGCACTCGAATTTGTCGACGGGACTGCTTTTCAAGCAGCCGGGTCCCTGCTAAGAACCGGGGCCCATGCCATCGCTGATCAAGACCTCGAGCAAGTCCCGCAACAAGCCCAAGAAGAAGATCGCCGCGCGCCCGGTGGCCCGACCGAAGAAGGGCGGCAACGGCGTCCGATCAAATGGGGTGCATGCCCGGCCCGGATCGGTGGCCAGCAAGAGCCCGCGCCGAGTTTACTTCTTCGGTGGCGGCAAGGCCGAGGGCAACAAGGAGATGAAGAATCTCCTGGGTGGAAAAGGCGCGAACCTCGCCGAGATGACCAACATCGGTGTTCCTGTCCCACCAGGGTTTACGATCACCACCGACGTCTGCCTGGAATACAACCGCAGCGGACGCAAGCTTCCGCGGGGCCTGGACGCCGACGTGCGTTCTGCCATGGCCCGCATGGAGAAGTTGCTGGGGTGCAAGTTCGGAGACGTCGGCAATCCGGTCCTGGTGTCGGTCCGCTCGGGCGCGCGCGCATCGATGCCCGGCATGATGGACACGATCCTCAACCTTGGCCTCAACGATGCCACCGCGGCGGGCCTGGCTGCTCGCTCGGGCAGCGAGCGTTTCGTCTACGACAGCTACCGCCGTTTCGTCGCCATGTACGGCGACGTCGTGCTTGGCATGAAGCCCGAGAAGAAGGAGGACCACGACCCCTTCGACGTGATCCTGGATAAGAAGAAGCACGCTCTGGGCATCAAGGTTGATTCGGAATTGCCGGCGAGCGCGCTCAAGGAACTGGTCAAGGAATTCAAGGCCGAGATCAAGCTGCGCTGCGGAGTCGATTTCCCTGAAGATCCGTACCAGCAGCTCACCGGGGCGATCATGGCGGTGTTCAACTCCTGGGAGAATGATCGCGCGGTTCTTTACCGTCGCCTCAACAACATTCCGGCCGAATGGGGCACCGCCGTCAACGTGCAAGCGATGGTCTTTGGCAACAAGGGCGACGACTCGGCAACCGGCGTCTGCTTCACGCGGAACCCCGCCAACGGCGCGAACGAGTTCTACGGCGAGTTTCTCGTCAACGCACAGGGCGAAGACGTCGTCGCTGGAATTCGAACGCCGCTCAAGATTGAAGCCCTGGGCAAGATCATGCCCGAGGCTTACAAGCAACTCCTCGCCATTCGCTCGAAGCTGGAAAAGCACTACCGCGACATGCAGGACATCGAGTTCACCATCGAGAACCGCAAGCTGTACATGCTGCAGTGCCGCAACGGAAAGCGCACTGGCTTCGCGGGAGTGCGCATCGCGGTCGAGATGGTCGAGGAGAGACTCATCTCGAAAGACGAGGCCCTGCGCCGCGTCGAGCCGGAAGCGCTCAACCAACTTTTGCGGCCGGTGTTTCTACCGTCGGCCAAGGCAGTGGCGCTGAGCGAGGGACGCAACCTGGCCAGGGGCTTGCCCGCCGGTCCGGGCGCGGCGACTGGCAAGATCGTCTTCTTCGCCGACGAAGCCGAGGCCCTGGCCGCCAAGGGCGACAAGGATCTCATCCTGTGCCGCCACGAGACCAGTCCGGAGGACATCCGCGGCATGAACGCGTCGTTGGGTTTCTTGACCGCGTTTGGCGGCATGACGTCGCATGCGGCGCTCGTCGCGCGCCAGATGGGAAAGGTCTGCATCGTCGGCTGCGACGCCGCGAGCTTCGACTACCACAAGCGGACGATGACGGTACAGACCGCGAAGGGCCAGGTTGTACTCAAGGAAGGCGACTGGATCTCGATCGACGGATTCACGGGCGAACTCATCCGCGGGCGCGTCGACACGACGCCTTCGGAGGTCATTCGCGTGCTCATCGAAAAGACGCTGGAAGCGAAGGACGCCCCCGCGTACCAGCAGTACGCGCGCCTGATGAGCTGGGCCGACAGCGTCCGACGCTTGCGCGTGCGGGCGAACGCCGACCAGCCCGATCAAGCGACGGCGGCCATCGCCTTTGGTGCCGAGGGCATCGGCCTGTGTCGCACCGAGCACATGTTCTTCGGCGAAGCGAAGATCGGGCTGATGCGCGAGATGATCGTGGCCGAAAACGAACGCGATCGTCGGGCGGCGCTGGATCGACTCCTGCCGTTGCAACGGGAGGATTTCGCCGGCATCTTCCGCGCGATGGGTACACGGCCGGTCACCATCCGAACCCTGGATCCACCGCTGCACGAGTTCTTGCCGCATGACGAGCAGGGCGTTGCAGAACTGGCACGCGCCACCGGCAAGTCGATTGAAGCCATCAACGCCCGCATCGCGGATCTGCACGAGTCGAATCCGATGCTCGGCCACCGCGGCTGTCGCCTTGGCATCTCGTACCCCGAGATCACCGAGATGCAAGCGCGCGCAATTTTTGAAGCGGCGGTTCTGGTCGCCAAAGAGGGCATCGCGGTCGAGCCCGAGATCATGATTCCACTGGTCGGCACCAAGAAGGAATTCGACGTGCAAGCGGCGCTGGTTCGCACCACCGCCGAGAAGGTGTTTGCCGATGCGGGTCGCAAGCTGAAGTACCTGGTCGGCACGATGATCGAGGTGCCGCGCGCGGCGCTTGTTGCGGCGAAGATCGCCGAGGGTGCCGAGTTCTTCTCCTTCGGCACCAACGATCTGACCCAGATGACGTTCGGTCTTTCGCGCGACGACGTACCGAAAGTGCTGACCTCGTACATCGCGCAAGACATCTACCCGATCGATCCATTCGTGAGCGTGGATCGCGACGGAGTGGGCGAACTGATGCGCCTGGCGGTCGCAGGTGGCCGACAGACGCGGCCGAAACTGAAGCTTGGTATTTGCGGCGAACACGGCGGCGATCCCGCGTCGGTCGAATTTTGTCATCAGGTTGGACTCGACTACGTGTCGTGCTCGCCCTACAGACTGCCGATCGCCAGGTTGGCCGCCGCACAGGCCGTGCTCAAGTCGTGATCGGAAAGCCTGCCATGAGGAGCCTCGTCCTCACGGCAATCTTCGCACTCACGGCGATCTTCGCAGCCCTGCCGTTCGCCTGTTCATTTGGTGAAAGCGGCATTGCGCCGCCATACGACACGATCTTCTTTCCCACCGGCATGATGGTGGATCCGGAGTCCAACTGGCTGTACGTGGTCAACTCGAACACCGATCTGCGGTACAACGTCGGCACCGTGGTGGCCGTGGATCTGCGCAAGGTTGCAGCGGATCGCTCGCCGGCGGTCCGGCGTCGATGGGGCACGTGCGTCTCGGCCCGCTTTGTCCCGGGCGGCGCAAGCTCGACGAGCTACTGTTGCCGCGACGTTTTGGACGCCGCCGTGCTGAGTTGCGACGAGCGCCCCTACATTGATGCCACGGCCACCGTGCGCATCGGGAGCTTCGGTGGAGCCATCGTCGCGCAGCAGCGTTGCGTTGGCGGTGCCCCGGATGCGACTTGCCCCCCCGCGTCTCAGATTCGTCGCCTCTTCGTTGCCGTGCGCGGGGATCCGTCGATCACGTTCATGGATGCCATGCCTCGACCGACCGGGATGTCCATCCGCTGTTCGAGCGTCTCATCGCCCAACGTGCTCTGCGAAGAGTCCTGGAAGATTCGCGTCGGGGGCACCGTCAATACCCCCGAACAGCTTCCCGAGGAACCGTACGCGCTGGCGGTCGATCCAAGGTTCGGCCTCCTTTACGTCGGTCACTTGCTGGGCTCGGAACCCACCGGCACCAACTCGGCCGGTTCGCGTGGCGGGGTGTCGGTCATCGACGTGTGTCCCTTTCGCCGCAACGAGACACCGCAGCTCATGAGCGTACACCGCGGTGTGTTTCGAAACGCCCTGTTTCAGGCGGTGACGTCGCTGACCCTTGCCGATGGTGACGCCGCCGGGGATTCCATCTACGCGACAGCGCGCCTGAGCTTTGACATCGCGGAGCTTGCGCTGCGCGGCGGTGCCTCGGCTGCGTGCAGGCCCGGAGGCAGGAGGGACTTGCCCGATGGCTCGCTTGATCTGATCACCCGTGGAGTGATCTCATCGACGGCGTTCCACAATTCCAGCTTCTCGGAGTTGCGCGGCACGGACGTGCGCGGATTCCTCCTCTCGCCGGACCGTCAACGCGCCTACGTGCTGCATCGCAACGGCGACGTCACGGGGGGTGGGGGCGGCTCCTCTCGCTACAGCCCGTCGGCGCTGGTGGTGCTTGACCGCCGCTTGAACCCCGGTGGGGAACCGCCTTATCAACCAATTGGGTTGGTCGAAGTCTGCGCTGGCCCTTCGGCGATGACCTTGCACGACGCCGGTCGCGGCCGCCGCCTGTACGTGACTTGCTACGAAGCCGGCCAGGTGTACGTCGTCGATCCCGATTTGCCGCGGGTCATCGCATCGATCGACGTGGGGCGCGGTCCGACCACTTTGGCGTTCGATCCCAATGACCGCGACGTCGCTTATCTCAGCGGATTTCCCGACAACAACGTCTCGGTCATTGACCTCGCACCGGGCAGTCCGACCGAGAACCGAGTCGTGCAACGCATAGGATTTCCGCGGGTCATCGCCAACCAGCGAGGCATTCAGTGATTGCGCCGCGCCATCTTGCCTTGCGGGCCGCGACCCTGACGCTTGTGCTCTCGGCATGCACCAATCCGCCAACCGTCATCCCGACGCGAAACCTGGATCGGCCGGCCGACATGTCGTTCGTTTGCCTCGGGGTTTCCGCGGTCGCTGGCGGGGCGGAAAATGTCCTGACGGGGCGCCCGATGTCCGTGTGCGCGCCCCCGGACACTGCGGCGATCCCGTTTGACTCCAGTCGGCCACGGGTTCTTGGAACGTTTGGTGCCATCACCAACAGCGGGCGCGGGGAACTCGGGATCGTGGATCTCGACCGTGGCCTACTTGTGGATCTCGATCCGGCGTCGTTCGGATTCAACTTCCTTCCCGTCGGGCAGTTTCCAGAGGCCGTCGCCACCAGTTCCGACGGCTGCCGGGTTCTGGTGGCCAATCGCGGATCCTGCGATCTCACGCTGGTCGATCCTGCGCGCCTCCTGGCCTCTTCGTTCGCGCCCCTGCGGCCATCGACGGGCGGCGGAAATCCAGCTCAGACCGTGGTGCCGCGGACGCGCTCCGGGCGTCTGACGTCCGCGCCGTACGAAATTGCTTTTCTGCCTTTTCTGCCCGCTGCGGCCGCGACACCCCAAGCGAGCGGCGCGCCCGCAGCCTGCCCGGGCGATGAGACGCGCGCGGGATCGGACAAGCCGCCCTGGCGCGCAAGGGCCATCGTGACATTTCCCGCATGCGATCTGGTGGCCGTGATGGAGCTTCCCTCCGGACAGATCACAAGTTCTGTGAGGATTCTGAGCGACGGGGTTGAGAACACCGGAGACGATCCGGTCTGCGTTTCCGAGTGCGGCGCAGGGGTGTTGCTCCCGCCCCGAGACGCGGCTGGCGATAGCCTCTTTTCACCGGCTACAAGCAACGTCTCCAGCGGCGATGGCGGCGCGGACAGTGGCAGCGATCCTGGCTCATCTTCACCGGCCGTGCGGCGCCCGCTTCACGTGACGTCATTGGCGTTGTGGCCGGACGGCTCGCGGGTGTTTGTGGGTGGCACCGATGCACCGTTCATCACGGTGCTGGACGTGACGGCAGAAGGCGCGCTGAATGCGCGTGGCGCTGGTGGGAGAATCGCGCTGCACGAGGGGGCGGGTGGCACCACCCGGCTGCGCCTGACCACCGATCCGTTTGGGAAAGCTGGAGGATTTCTGACCCAGGGAGAGCTCAAGTTGCAGTTCTTGTACGCCATGGCACGCGATGGCTCAGTGCGGGTGATTGATGTCAGCGGCGAGGGAATCGAATGCGATGTCAACGTCGATCCGATGGTCATCGGCACGGACGGGGACACCGCCGCGCATCTATGTTATCCGGTGACCGACGATCCAAAGGCCAGGACTCCCCGTCGGCCTACCGCCACTGGCCCGGGGCTGGTGCTTCCGATGGCGCGCATCGCCGGGGTGCCGAATCCTCTCCCGGTGGATTTGGCTTTCGCAAGCATGACCCTTCGCCCGGGGGGCTCCGTGCCTTACGACACCCTGGACGGAGTCTTCGGCTTTCTTCTCGCTTCGAACGGCCTGGTCTACATCGTGAATCTCCGTCCCACGCCGCGCGCGACCGAGACCAGCGCGCCGCCCTTTGTGCATTCACTTCGCGTGGATCTCGACCCTTTGGCGACGAGGTTGGTTCCAGGGCGGCTCACGACGCCGCCAACCCGCACGGTGAATACGACCGACTTGCCATATCCCACGCGCGTGCGCCTCGCGTCTCCGACCAATGACGGGCCCCGACTTGAGCAATTCAAGCTGAGCGACGCGCCCGAAGACAACACCTGGCTCAGGTTCTCGCCGGGTGCCCAGGTCACGACACAATCCGGCTCGCAGGCATGGTCCATCGCCTGGGAAGACACTCTTCCCGGTACCGATCGCGCCTCGGGCGTCCTTCAAGCATGGTCCGTCGCCGACGGAGGTGCCGACTTCTGTCGCAGCGGGGTTGCCGCGGGCGACATCTTCGCGCTCGCGGGCTGCCTGGTGGACGCCGACTGTGGTCCTGTCGTCGGCCTCAATGCCTGCGCGCAGACGGCGGTGGGCGTGCCGGGATTGTGCGTGCCCGCGAGCAAGGCTCATGACGAGGCCTGGTTGCGTCGCTGTTCGCGCCATCTGTCCAGCCGTCGGCGATTCGAGGTGATCGGCGCGCACAGCAGGACCCTCGACCTCGCGCTGAAACTCGACGAGATTCCAAAGCCCAGCATCGCCGCCTGTGCAGTCGACTCTGACTGCGCGGTGAGCTTTATCGGGGCGGAGATCCCGCGGCGCATGCCCGGGGTGATGGGTGGCCCCGAGTATCGTTGCCTTCCCGTCGGTGGAGCCAAGCGATGCGTTCGCCCCTGCGTGCAGGACGCGGATTGCCGAGCGGGATTCGTGTGCGAAGACACCGGTGCGGCAGGTCGCCTGTGTGTCGAAGCCCCCCCACCGGACCCGACCTGCTTGCCGGCCGACGTGCGTTACCACGTTGCGGCAGGCCGAAGCTTCGTCCTGACCACACCTGGCGACTTTCGCTACGCGAGGTCCCACGAGGTTGACGGCATCTGCCGCGCCGATACGCCCCGCCACCCGCTGCTGATTGATCGCATCTCCATAGATGCGCCGCTTTGCAAAGATTCCGTCGGCAAGAGCGCGCTGGACATGGTGAACGCCAGGGAGCCGGAGCGACTCTGGGGCAATCCGTGCATATTCATGGGTACAAACGGCGACGAACCGCCGAGTGCGAACGCGCCCGTCCACGTCAAGGCGTTTTTTGCCAACCCACAGTTTCGCGGAGTGCTCACCAACCTGGACCAGTATTTCGGCGATGACGTCGTTGTGCGTTTGAACGTCGAAGGATCCTTCTTTCCCTCGCGCGTCGACGCGCGTTACGTCAATCTTGGGCTGGGTGCGCGCCTCGTGACGGGACCCCAGCGCCTGCCAACGGTACCGTACCAGTATCTGTTTGTTGTGGACCAGGGCCGCGCCACCACCGGTGGGGGCCGCGGGCAAATCATGCGCATCGCGCCACGGGTAAGCGGCGGGTTGCCGTATTTCGATTCGCAGTACTCCCAGTCGACCTTTCCGATCCAGTAGTTGGATTGTAAGGGCCCCCCAAACTTGACATCCCACACATAGGATATAAGACTACATGTAGGATATCAACGCATAGGGGGCCTGGAACAATCAATGGGATACACTCGGGAAGCTGTGATGGATGACCGCGGCTTGCGCGACCTGGACCACTGGAAAGACAAGATCGAGGTGCGCCTGGACAACCGCCAGGTCTTCTTTTTGTTTTTCGGCAGCGCATTGATCGCCTGCCTGCTGTTCATCCTTGGAGTCGTCGTCGGCAAACGGCTGGAGTCACGGGGCAGGGCGGTCGCGCCGGAAATCGAGGATCCGCTTGCCCTGCTGGATCGGGTCGCCAGCGCGGCGACTCCCGAGGCCGCGGCGGCTGGTGGAGGACTGTCGCGCAAGCTTCTTGCCGCTGTTCCGACCGATCTGGGCGCAAGGTCGAACACGGCAGTTGCTCCGCTGGCACCAGCGGTGCTCGCCAAGGACAAGCTCAAGCCTGCCGCCACGGCCAAACCGGCCGCCGCACCGGCCCCATCCCCATCCGCAACGGTGTCATTCGCGGAACCGCCCAAGAGCAAGAATCGATTCACGCTGCAAATCGGGGCGTTCCCGGATCGGGCGGCGGCAGAAACCTTCGCCAAGCGTTTTACGACTGCTGGCGTCTACGTCGTCGCTTTCGAGAAAGAGGGACAGGGCACCTGGTACAGGGTGCGCGCCGGAGACTATTCTTCAAACCGGGAAGCCGAATCGAGCAAGAGTGCCTTCGAAAGGCAATTCCGCGTGATTGCCTACGTGGTGCCGCCAGCGAAGCCCATCACGACCACGGCCGCCGCGAGCCCCTAAGCGTGATTCAGAACATTAGCCCGACGTTGAAGTGAAGGCGTCCGATCCGGGAGTCCCGAGGAGGGGGCGGGCCTTCGGTCAGAAGGCTACCCGACGACTTCCAGGAACTCGGCGATCACTCGAGTTTCGCCGTCTTCGCGGCGCATGCGGATCGGTTTAAACCCGGGGTTGTCGGGACTAAGCTCGATTTCTTTGGCGCCGCCACCGGGTTCAGTCGCCGTAACCCGCCAGCGCTTGAGCGTGTAGCTGCCGCCGGTGTCGGGATCGGTGGCGTCGCGAAGCTGGACGACGACGCGGCGGCCGTCGAGGGCCATCGCGTCGGGCGCGACGCCGTCGGGAAACAAGCGGAACAGCGCCCAGCATCCATCGGGAATTGCGGTTTCCATCGAACGGCCCACGACCTTGGCCACGAACATGCGCCGATCGAGGATGCGCTGGGCATGGATTCTGGCCCAGCCGACGATCTCCGGGGCCTGCGATGGACTGAAACCACCCGCGGCGGCCGCGAGATCGTGGACGGGCACGGCCTCGCGGAATTTCTGGTCTGCTGGAACGCTTGCCACGATGTCCAGCTTCGACCGACTGTGCCCCGCAAGCGGATCCATGTCGGGGAGCAGGGGCAGCCCTTCCAGGTGCTTGAGAAGGTCGCCGATCTCCTTGCGCGACTGCTGCCCCCACCACTTGATGTCCTCCCGCGCGACCGGCTCGTTCTCCAGCAGCAGGAGGTAGTGCCAAGGCTCGCGGTCGTGTTCTGTCAGCAGTTCGCAGTATCGCTGGCCGCAAGCAGCCTTGGCGCGATCACGGTCGTCGAAGCGTCCCTTCACCTCGATGATGAAGTTGTGGAACACCTCGCCGATGCGGGCGCGGGCGATGAAATCGGGATAGTAGTGCGAGACCAGCCCCTGCCAGTCGTACTCAATGAAGTAACCGACGCCGCTGCGATGGTTATAGACCCAACCGGTGACGTCCTTGGCGTCGTCAAGCAACCGTGCCACAGCCTCCTCGTCGGCGTTCTCCAGCGCGGCGCGCTCGAAGCAGCTTTTCGTCGGGCCGTCGAAGACGTGCTTTTTTAGTGCCTGGAAGCCTTCCAGCTCTTCGGCGTGGCGCTCTGACATCTGCGCCTCGGATGCGCGCCGCTCGGCGGTGATCGCTTCCTGCAACGGCTGCAATAGCGCGCGCTTGACTGCGGCGATGACGTCCGCTCGCGCCAGATTTCCGAGCGCGATTTTTGCGTAAGCGCCCTCGGGGATTCGGTCGAAGTACAGCGGCAAGCCCGCCGGCAACGAAAAGGTTTTTCTCTCCAGGAACTCCCGCACGATGCCCTTGACTGCGGTCTTGTGGTGAAAGCTGGTCCGCATTTCGCGCAAGATCGGAATCGCCATCGCCACCTCGATGATGTGATCGAAGTCGTGGTACGACGGCGTTTCTGCCACCACGAAAGACTGGCCCTCGGTCTCCGCCGCCGCCAGGGCCTCCTTCAGGAATGTGTGAATCTCCGTGTCTGCGATCTCCTCCATCCACGCCAGCCGGGGTGCCAGCGCGGGTATGGTGGCCGTGTCGAACGACTTGCGCCAATCCGGCACTACCTCGCGCAGTCCCTCGAAACGCACCAGCCGCACGCCGTGTGCTTGGCGCTCCGTGAGGTCGGCCTTTTGCAAGATCGGCACGTACTCGCGCGCGTGTTCGATCTCGTCCGAGGATCGTTCCTCGATGATGTCCTGAATCTGGTCGAGTATCGCCTTGAACGACGGATGCTCGATGACGTACAGACCCTCCGTCTGCATGAAGGCGCGGCCGTCCTCGTCGAGTATTGGCGGATGCATTTTCCGCAAGCCGCGCCCCAGGGTTTGCTCGGTCAGCGTCCGTGAATCGCAAGGCCGCAGCGGGACGATGACCTTGACGTTGCGGACGTCCCAGCCCTCTTTCAGCATCATCACGCTGACGACAACGTTGTAAGGGTTGGGTTCCATCACCGGGCACCCGTCGGGGTCCACCACGAGGCGACCATCGTCATCGACCTTCGGGATCTCGTCGTGATCCACGGCGTTCACTGCCCGCCGGACGCTCTCCCACGCCTCGTCGTTGCGGGTTTCCTTTTCGCCGATGTGGATTTCGACCACGGTGGACCGGGGGACACCGCCCGCGTCGTCGACAAAAAGTGGCGTGTCCTCGGGTTTGCCGCGGTAGCCGGTCACGGCCCGCCCGTCCAGATCATCCCGCGCCGCCTCGCCGTAGCGCAGGAAGTTGGAGACCTCGCGCGCCTCGTTCCGGTCGTTGGCCAGGATGAACAAGATCGGCTTGCGTTTGTCGCCCTCGTCGGCGAGTTGCTCCTTGACCTTCTTCCAGCGCTCGATGCCGGTGACCAGCAGGTTGCGATACTTCTCCCAGGCGTTGGGTTGACCGTCACGCACCGGCGCCTCGATGTCGCCGGTCTTCTGGTTCCGCACCTCGACGCGTTCCAGCACCGGCCGTTTGACGATGCCATCGCGGATGGCGTCCGCCAGCGGGTAGTAGACCGTCGTATGTCTGAAGAGATCCGCGGGCCGGAACTGCTTGGCGCCCTTGGATGCCTTCGGCGCCGAGCCGGTTTCTTCGAATAGCGTGGCCGAAAGGTCAACCTGCAATGCCACCCGTCCCGCCGCTTCGCCGTCTCCGTTCAGACGCCGGATCGAACGGATCCAGGCCATGGCGGTGGCCTCGTCCTCGCTCTTGCTGACGCGGGCTTTGTCGCGTGCCTTCTGTTCGAATTGCGCGTGCCCAGTCTCGTCCCATACATGGTGGGCCTCGTCATTCAGGACCAAGAGGCCGCGCGATTGGGCGAATCGATCTAGCAGCGGCGTCGACACTGCCTCCAGGCGGTCGGGCTCGCCGGCATGAAAGAGCAGGTCCATCTGGTTCTGTTCCCATTGCAGCAGCGTGGGTGCGTCCTCGCTTTCGCGCAGAAGCTGGTGATAGTTCGTGACCACCAGCGCGCCCTCGGCCGGATCCAGCAAGCGTGGGCAGGTCGTCGGGTCGTAGACCTTCAGGTTCCACATCTGGCCGAACGCTGGCGGCACCACCGGATCGCCCCGGAACACGGACGTCTGCCCATGGGGCGGACAAAAGTCTTGCAGCAGGCGATCTTTCACGAACAGGTTGGGCGCGATCAAGATCGCGTGGGGTCCGAAGCCAAGGGGACTTTCTGCCTCGCAGATCGCGTTCAGATACGACCAGGCGATAAGCAGACTCATCATCTTGGTCTTGCCCGACCCGGTCGCAAGCTGTCCGCCCAGCTTCGCCCACGGATCGCGTTGCGGTCCCATGGGATCCACGCCCGCCAGCAGATACAGATCCTCGGTGCGTCGCAGGCCGCGCACCTCGTACAGGTAGATGAATGTCTCCACCAGCCGCCGCTGGTGGGGCCAGTATTTGAAGGCCAGCGTCCCGCGCTCGCGTCGCAGCAGGTGCGGCTCGTGCCGGAACCAGTGCTGCAACAAGTGCATCGTCGTGTCGCTGACCGGCCGGTCACCATCAGTAATCGGCTGGTAGCGCGGCGCCTGTTGCGGGTATGCCTCGGCCGCGTGGCCGAGCGTGAAGCCGCGCCAGGTGTCGACGCGGCGCTGGATCTCCGCGATCACGCGCGCCTGCCCACGCAGGTCGCTCAACTCGGGCGATCGATCGGAGGGGCTGGCCATCACTTCACCTCCGGATCCCGCGCCGCCAACTGTTCCTCGATGAAGCGCTGCATCTCTTCTTTCTTCGGCAATTCCACCATGTACTTGGACACGAACAGTCCGTTGTCGATGCCAGCCAGGGCGTATTCCACCAGGGCGTGGTCTTTCTGCGTGCATAGGAGAATGCCTACGGGCGGGTTGTCGCCGTCGGTCATCATGTGCTTGCGGTACCAGGTCACGTAGGTATTTAGCTGGCCGATGTTTTCGTGGTTGAACGCGGTGGCCTTCAGTTCGACAAGGACGTGGCACTTGAGAACGCGGTGGTAGAAAACTAGGTCCACGAAATTGTGGGTGTCGCCGATCAGAATGCGTTTCTGGCGCGCCTCGAAACAGAAGCCGTGGCCCAGCTCCAGCAAAAATTCCTGAAGCTTGTCCAGCAACTGATCTTCAAGATGGGATTCGCCCATGACCTCCTGGGGCTTCAATCCCAGGAACTCGAACACGTAGGGATCGCGGATGGTCAAGGTGGGCTTGGCGCGCTCGGCACCCTGTTGCGTCAGGGTCGCCAGTTTCCCCTTGTCCGTCGAAAGGCCGGATCGCTCGTAGTACAGGCTACCGATCTGGCGCCTCAGCTCGCGCACGGACCAGTTGCCCTGGATGGACTCCAGCTCGTAGAAGGCGCGCTTGGTCGCGTCGTCGCATTGCAGCAATTCGGCGATGTGGCTGAACGAGAGTTTGGCCAAGACTTCGCTCGCCGCGACGCCCAATTTTGGAGATGGTGATTCCAGAATTGTGCCGAGATTTCGGGGGGGGAGCAGCAGTCGCTCCAATTCGGGAGACAGTGTCTCCCGAATCTGTGGGTAGGCCAGATAGAACTGCCGGTAACGGCGGAGTTCCCTCACCTCCGTGCGGGTCACGCCGCTTTGTTTCAGCCGATCTGACAGGTGATCGAGCAGCTTCTCACCATACTGGGCACGGTCGCTGCCCTGCTGCTCGTACTCCGCAATGTTGAGCCCTATCAACCAGTTACGCAGGGTCAAGCTGACGTCGACCGCCCGCGACGCCTGCCTCACCAGCTCGGCGTGCGTCTGGCCGATCGCGACGACCAGGTTCTCGAACGACAAGGTGGCGACGGCCGGGTCCGCCATTATTTCAACTCGCCAATTGTGGAGTCAGCGACTCCACAATCTTCGGAGTGGGCGATGGTGTTTCCCAATTCGGGAGTCACTGACTCCCGAATGTTGGCCACCGTCGCTGGCATCGGCGCCTTCGGGAATTGTGGAGACAGCGTCTCCACAATTTGGGGGTGGTGCGTCATTTGACCTCGACGTTGACGGTGGCGATGCCGTCGTTGCCGAAGACGTCGGTCACGCGCGCGGCGATGCGGTACTGGCCGGGGTCGGGGTACTGAAACTCTGCGACGAAGACCAGCGGCTCGGTCTCGCCCTTGGACTTGCGCAGGCGGAAGCTTTGCCAGTCGGTCTCGAAGATGGGCTTGTCGTCCTGGCCGACGCGCGTGCCGTAGTTCCAGTCGACGGCCCAGAAGTCGACGAACTTTTGCCAGCTATCAGCCTTTTGCAGCCACTTTTCCAGCTCCTCCTGGCGCGCGCTCCACTTTTCCGTCTCGGCCTCGACCTTCTTGCGCGCGGTGTTGGTCGTGGTGGAGGTGACCGCCTTGAACACCGGGCGCTGACTGGCCAGGAAAGATTCGATGTCCACCTCGCAGCGTTCCAGGTGCAGGTTGACGGTCCGGCCCGACAGCTTCGGCGTCAGGACGATCGACAAGGGAGCGTAAAATGCCGGGATCGCCATCGACTCGATCGGCGCGTCGGGCGGACGGTTGAGTAGCTGCATGCGCCGCCGGACTTCGTCGATGGCCTGGGCGGGGATCACGCGGATGGTGACGGTCACACCGGTCTTGGCCTGAACGTCGTCCTTCTCGCTGCCCGACAGGGTGTCGAAGTCGGCGGACAGGATGGTGACGGTCCTGGCGTTGGTGTGCTGGGCCTCGCGCGCGATGTTCCAAACCTGGCCCGACGAGATGGGGCCGTCCAGCGGGCCGACGTGGATCCAGGCGGCGCCCTTCTTGCCGTGCAGCAGGGGCGAATGCGCCACCGGCTCGCCGCCGAAGACGCGAATCATCTCGTCGCGGTAGACCGAGCGGCGCGTCTGGAAGTCCTGCCACGCCTCGGCGCGCTGATAGACGCCCATGTTCTCGACGGTGAACGGGCGCACGGCGAACGGGCCGGGGCTGCGCTGCGGCTTTTCCTTCCGCTCGATATTCTTGCAGTGGGTACACTCGACGTAGTCGTGCTGCAGTTTCTCGACGGGGCGGGGCTGGCCGTGAAGTTGAATCAGCCGCTTGCGCGCGAGGTGAACGGCGTACTTGCCGTTGTCGATGCCGATCCAGCGACGGCCGAGGCGCTCGGCGGCCTCGGCGGTGGTGCCCGAGCCGAGGAAGCAGTCGAGGACGAGGCCGTTGGGCGGGCAGGAGAGGGCAATGATTCGCTCAAGCAGGGTCACCGGCTTCTGGGTCGGATAACCAAGGGCCTCGATCGCCATGGAATTGATGGGACTCAAGTCGGTCCAGAAATCTTGGAGAGGAATCCCCGGCATCTCGTCGAGGA
>CAYSKR010000254.1:0-4127 GCA_964431675.1 uncultured Myxococcales bacterium | reverse complement strand
CCCAGCGTGTTACGACCGCGGCGGCACGCGCCCGACGGTGACAGACGCCAACCTTTTCCTCGGGCGCCTCGACGGTGGTTATTTCCTCGATGGGCGCATGCCCCTGTCTACCGGGAAGGCCGCAGAGGCGCTCGGGCAGGTTGCGGCGGCCCTCAAGATGACGCCGTTGCAGCTCGCGCCCGCGATCCTGCAAATCGCCGAGGAAAACATGGCCAGCGCAATTCGCATGGTGTCCGTTGCCGATGGACACGACCCGCGCGACTTCTCGCTGGTCGCGTTCGGGGGCGCGGGCCCCTTGCACGCGGGTGCCATCGCCCGACGCCTGGACATACCGCGCGTGGTCATTCCAATGGCACCCGGCAACGCATGCGCGCTCGGATTCTTGTTGGCCGACGCGCGCGTCGACCGGATCTGGACACGCGCCGAGCGCAGCGACACGGTCAAGGCGGCCGACGTTGAAGCGGGTATTGTGACCTTGCGCCGCGAGGTGACAGAAGAGTTGCGCACCAGTGGCTACCAAGGCGATCCAACGTTTCAGGCCTCGATTCACTGTCGCTACCTCGGCCAGAACCACGGCTACGACGTTCTGCTGCCGTCGGGCCCCATCACACCGGATCGTCTCCAGGGCGCGTTCGACGAATTCCACCGCAGGCACGAAGAGCTTTACGGCTATTGTTTCCGCAACGCCGTGGTCGAGTTGGTCAGCTTTCACATGACCGGCGTCGGTCTTGCGGTCAAGCCCACGCTGGCTGGTCCGCCTCTGCGGCGTGGGGCGCGCCCGGCGCCGCGTCGTCGCCAGGTGTTTTTTTCTGGCCCGGGTTGGGTGGAAGCGGCGATAGTGAACCGGTCGGATCTTGCTGCGGGTGATACCCTGGAAGGCCCCGCCGTCATTCACGAAGCCGGTTCGACCACCGTGCTGCAGCCCGGCGATCGGATGTCGGTCGATGAGCACGGCATGCTCCTCATGGACGTCGGAACCGAGCGCAGAGCCGGGCAGGCGGAGGGCTAAACATGGATCACGTCACTCAGAGCGTCATTCACAACTACCTCGTGAGCACGTCGCGCGAGATGGGCCTGGCCATGATGCGCACGGCCTACTCGCCCATCTTCAGCGAATCACTGGATTTTTCGTGCGTGATCTTTGATCGGCGCGGGCGTCTGGTCGGCCAGGCCGAGTTCTGTCCGTCCCAGATCGGAACGATCAAGGGCACGGTCGAGAACCTCCTCAAGGAGATCGGTCACGACGCCTTCGGCCCGGGGGACGTCCTGGTCACCAACGATCCCTATCGCGGCTGCGGTCACGTGCCCGAATTCACGGTCTGCAAGGCCATCTTCGACCCCCAGGGCAAGCTGCTGTTCTTTGCGGCGAACTGCGGTCATCTGGCTGAGCCAGGGGCCAAGGCACCGGGTGGCCTGGCTGGCGACGCGACCGACATCTATCAAGAGGGTTTGCTGGTTCCGCCCGTATGGCTGCAACGAGGGGGGAAAGACTGCAAGGAGATCTGGGACATCATCCTGGCGAACCACCGCACGCCCGCCGCCAGCAACGGTGATCTGCACGCCATGGTCGGCTCACTGGCCATCGCCGAGCGGCGCCTCAACGAACTCATCGATCGCTACGGCACCGCGACGGTCGAGGAAACCATCGACGATCTATTGGCCAATGCCGAGCGGCGCATGCGGGCGGAAATCGCGCGCATTCCGGACGGGTCATATTCGTTCGAGGACGTGATCGAGGACGACGGAATCGAGAAGCGCGCGATCCTCATGAAGGTGACGGTGATCGTGGAGGGCGATACCGTGACGGCGGACTTCACCGGCAGCGGACCGCAGGCCAAGGGCCCGATGAACGCCACGTACTGGGTGACGGCGTCGGCGGTCTACAACGCATTTCTGCACCTCACCGACTCGACCATCCCGCGCAACGACGGTTGCTACCGGCCGATCAAGATCGTGGTGCCCGAGGGCACGGTGCTCAACTGCAAGCACCCGGCGGCGCTCGTCGGCGGAAACACCGAGATCAGCCCACGCATCACCGACATCATCTTCGCGGCGCTGGCCCCGGCCTTGCCCGACAAGGTGCCGGCTTCCATCGGTGGAACGTCGTGCTGTTTTCTATTCGGCGGATTCCACCCGACCACCAAGGAGCCGTACGCGCACTTCCACTTCGAGGGCGTGGGATGGGGGGGCCGCCAGGGTCAGGACGGCAACAACCAGGTCATTGTCATCAATGGGAACTGTCGCAACACGCCGGTCGAGATCTTCGAGACCCGCTTTCCATTCATCACCGAGTGCTACCGCATGACGACCGATTCGGGTGGTGCCGGCACGTTTCGCGGTGGCCTGGGCGGTGAGCGCATCGTCACGGTGGCCGCGGCGGAGATCACCGTCAGCGCGTTGTTCAACCGCATGACGGTTTCACCCTTCGGGCTGAAGGGAGGCAAGGAAGGTGCCCGGGCCGGGATTTACGTCAAACTCAAGGGCAAGGACGCCTTCCAGACTTTCGAGGAAGTCTTTGGCACCAAGTCGCCCTCCAAGTTTTCCGGGATCTTGCTGCACGAGGGCGACCAGGTGCGGCTGGTGTTTCCGGGCGGCGGCGGCTTCGGCGATCCGCAAAAGCGTGATCGGCGTGCGGTGGCCGAGGACTTGCGTCTTGGCTTCATTTCACCGCAAAAAGCTCGCGACGAGTACGGCTATCAGGAATCCAAGTAGACCTCACCTCGACCAAACAGGAGAACCTCCATGCGCTTCCTTTCCACTTTTTTCTCGACCACGTTGTTGCTCTCCGCCGCGCCGCTCGCTGGCCAGGCCGTGGGTCAGCCGGCGGAACCGCGCAAGACGCCGGTCACCGACGCCGAGGTGATGAAGGTGCATAAGTCGGCGCTCGTGATCGATGGGCACAACGACTTTTCGATTTTCGGTGCGGCCGGCCGGGACATCGGCAAGACGACCGAGGGCCATCTCAGCACGGCGCGCATCAAGGCTGGCGGCGTCCACACCATGTTCTTCGCCGCATTCCAGGGCACCATGGGCCCCACGGGTTGGGCGACCGCGCCCACCGGCTCGTCGAAAATCGTGCTCGAGCGCCTCGACTCGATTCGCCACGATGTCATCGAGCGCTACCCGAACGACTACATGCTGGTGCTCAAGGCCGACGACATCCTCGCCGCGCGCAAGGCAGGCAAGATCGGAGTCGTGATGGTGGTCGAGGGCGGACTGCCGCTTGAGAACAGCCTGCGCTTTCTGCGCGTGTACCACGACCTGGGCGCTCGATCAGTCACCATCGTTCACGAAAAGTCGCACAGCTTTGCCGATTCTTCGGGCAACACGCTCACCGAAGGTGAAGTGAAGAACGGCGGGTTGACGGATTTTGGCAAGCAGGTCATCCACGAGATGAACCGGCTCGGCATGATCATCGACATCTCGCACGCGGCCGATTCGACGGTGTGGGACGTGTTCAAGGAGAGCAACGCGCCCGTCATTGCCTCGCACTCGGACTGCCGCGCGCTCGCCGAACAGAAGCGCAACATGAGCGACGAGATCCTCGCCGCCCTTGGCACCAAGGGCAAGGGCAGCGTCATCGAGATCAGCTTCCCGTGCGACATGGTCTCGCAATACTCGCTCGACATCGCGCGCAAGCTGGGCCCGAACTACAAGGCGTGGAAGACCGACAAGATTCCGGCGATCATCGCGCAGATCGATCACGCCGTGAAGCTGGCCGGCATCGATCACGTCGGCATTGGCAGTGACTACGATGGGATGGATTGCGGCATCGACGGCCTCGACGACGTGTCGAAGTTCTCAAACCTCACGCGCGCCTTGCTCGAGCGTGGCTACTCGGAGAAAGACATCCACAAGATTCTTGGCGGCAACACTCTGCGGGTGATGCACGCAGTGGAAAAGGCCGCCGCGAGCCTCAAGACGACCGCGGCGAAGTAAGCAGCCGCTAAGGGGTTTTGCTACCCAAAAGTTGCTTCGCGCTTCAACTGGTGCTGTCATTTCGACCGAAGCTGGTGCTGTCATTTCGACCGAAGCTGGTGCTGTCATTTCGACCGAAGCTGGTGCTGTCATTTCGACCGAAGCTGGTGCTGTCATTTCGACCGAAGCTGGTGCTGTCATTTCGACCG
>CAYSKR010000253.1:0-15986 GCA_964431675.1 uncultured Myxococcales bacterium | reverse complement strand
TCCTGAACCTCGGTTACCAGGTCTCGGGTTCGGACCTCGCCGACTCGCCCGCGGTGCGAAGGCTCAAGAAGCTGGGCGCGAAGATCCGGATCGGCCACGCCGCGCGCAACGTCGCCGGGGCCGACGTCGTCGTCATCTCCTCGGCGGTTCACGAAGACAACCCCGAAGTCGCCGAGGCGCGCAGGGTCGCGATGCCGGTCATCCCGCGCGCCGAGATGCTTGGCGAACTCATGCGGGTCAAGGATGGCGTCGCGGTCGCCGGCTCGCACGGCAAGACCAGCACGACGTCGATGATTGCCGCTGTTTTTGCGGCGGCCGGGCTTGACCCGACGGTGATCATCGGCGGCAAGGCGCAAGCGCTCGGCGGCAACGCGCGCCTCGGCAGCGGCGAGGTGCTGGTCGCCGAGGCCGACGAATCGGATGGCTCGTTTCGTCACTTGTGCCCGATGACGGCCGTGATCACCAACATCGATCGCGAGCACATGGACCACTACGGCACGATGCAGGCGCTGCGTGACGCGTTCCTGGACTTCGCCAACAAGGTGCCGTTCTACGGCCTTGTCGTCCTGTGCGCCGACGATCCACTTACCCTCGGACTGGCACCCGAACTGCTGAAGCGGCACGTGACGTATGGCCTTGCAGCGGGTGATTACCGCGGCGAGATCATCGACGCGCGTCCCGACGGCACCCGCCTTTCGGTCAGCGTGCGCGGAAAGTCGTGGGGGCAACTGCGCGTCTCGATGCCGGGCGTGCACCACGCGGCCAACGCGCTTGCGGCGGTGGCGGTGGCAGACTTCTTCTCGGTTCCGTTCGCCACGATCGCTGCAACCCTGGGAGAGTTCGCGGGCGTCGATCGCCGATTTTCCGTGCGCGGGGAGGCGGGGGGCGTATTGGTGGTGGACGACTACGGGCATCACCCGACCGAGATCGCGGCCACGGTGGCCGCCGCGCGGCTGCACGGACGTCGACTGGTGGTGGCGTTCCAGCCGCACCGGCATTCCCGCACCGCTGATCTGCTGGCGGAGTTTGCGCCGGCCCTGGCGGGTGCCGACCAGGTCGTCCTCACCGACATCTACGCCGCGGGAGAAGCACCGATCCCCGGAGTCGACATCGCGGCCGTGTTGGCCACGTTTCCCGAAGACTGGCGCCCCCGGTATTCCCCGCGCCAATCGTTGGTCGAGGAACTGGTGCGTCAGCTTCGTCCGAACGATTTGTTGTTGACCCTCGGTGCCGGCGACATCACCCAGGTCGCGACCGAGGTGCTCGCGCGCCTGCGCGCCTGACCAGGCGATGCTAGGGGCGTGTCAGGACCTGCGCGCTGATGCGTGCGATGGATGCAAAGTGTCGGTCGTAGGTCAGCACCGGGGCTCCCTGCCGCGCAGCTACCGCAGCGATCCAGATGTCGTTCGTCGGAATGGGTGAACCAGCGCGCCGCAGCGCGACCACGATTTCGGCGAAGACCGTCGCCACGTCGTCATCGACATCCAGAATTTCGACCGCCGGGTGCGCAATAAACCGCGCCAACTCGGATTCGTTGCGGCCAGCCTGGCCACCTTGAAAAAATCCGGCGCGCAACTCGCCGAGGACAACTGCTGGAACCCCGATCCAGGAAGCGCGCGAAATCGCGGCGACGGCTGGTTCGTGCCCACGCTTGAAGTGGCTATACGCCGACGTATCAAGACAGAATCGCGTCACCCGCTGCTCACTTCCACAGAGCCGCGTCGATTCGTTCGAATGCTGCGGTCTTTTTCTCGAACGCCCGCAGGTCCGCCTTGTTCCACGAGCCGGCAAGAGCTTCGAGCCCATTGTTTGCTGGCTCGCTGCGGGCCACGCCGAGCGCCCGGCCAAGTGCTTCGATGGCGGTTTTGTTCAACGACTCATCCCGCTGCCTCCGCTCGCGATCGATCGCCTGCATGATTTGCGGCGGAACGTTGCGCAGCGTCAGGTGCCCTAATTTTGCATTCATATTATGTAGTCTATGAATGCAACTAACGAAGTCAAGCTGATGTGTCGAACCTTGCGAAGGATGGCCGACGTGTCAAGCTTGTGCCAGTCACCTCCGCCGCAAGCCCGCCAGCAGCACCAGCGGCGGGCCCACGGTGTCGACACCAGCGCGTCCGACGAGGTAGGGCTGGTTGAGCAGATTCTGCGCCGAGGCGAACAGCTCAACGCCCCAACGCAACGGCACGGCGGCGAATAGATCCACGAGCGCAAATCCTTCCATCGGCAGCGTGTTGATGTCGTCTTCGAATTGTTGACTTTGCGCGCGCACCTGCACGCCCAGGGTCGCCCGGTGCGGATGCGCGTAGGTCAGTGCCACGCGGGCGCGATGCACTGGATCCTGGGCGAGCAACTTGTCCCGCAACTCGTCGTGGGCGGGGGCATCGGTGACACGCGCCTCGGCGAGCGTGTACGCAGCGAGCGCCGTCAGATGCCAGGGCAGGCGCACGTCGCCCGATAGCTCGAATCCGCGAACAGTCGCGCGTCCGAGGTTTTGTCGCTGCCGCGCGGCCCCGCCCGGCCCGGGCATCGCGAGCGTCACGTTCACGATCGGATCGTCAAGCTCGTTCCAGAATCCGGTCGCACGGACGGCCGACGATCCGAACAGTTGCTCAACGCCAAGCTCCGCTCCAAGGACGGTTTCAGCTTTCAGGTTCTCGTTGGCCGCGGTCAAGACGGTTCCCACCTGAAACGGGCGATAAAGTTCGTTGAGCGTCGGCGCGCGGAACGCGCGATAAGCCGAGGCACGGATGCGGGTTTTTTCCGCGGGCCGAAGCACGATGCCCGCGCGTGGGGACAGCATGGTTTCGGCGCGCGACTGGAACAGGCTGCTTTCCTCGGCACCGTCGCCGCGCGCGCGCGTGCTCGTCGCCTTGCCATTGCGCCAGATGTCCAGGCGAAGCGCGCCAAACAAAGCCAGCCACGGTCGTGGGTCGTACAGCTCCGACGCAAAGACGCCGCCCGTCGACTGTTCGGCCTGCACCCGCCGCTCGACCAGCGTCGCGGGTGCGACCAGCGCCGGATAGAGAACCTCGACCGCGTTCGTCGTCACGCGACGCACGTCGGCCCCAACCGCCAGCGCGTGTACACCCGCCGCCTGCAGCACAGGGCTGTGCCACACGATGCTGGCACCCTGCGATCCGCTGGGAATATTCTGTGCGGCGGACAAAAACTCCGTGGAACGATCCGGCATGATGCGCGCGCGCTGTTGGCGAAAACGCTCGATGCCTCCGAAGACACTTGTTTGCAGTCGGCCCAGTCGCGCTGAATCAGCGTTCAATGCGAGGCCGAAGTCGAGGGTGCGTGCGCGCGCGGTGGTGAACTCCGTGCCACCATTCTGGTCCTCGTCGAAGGCCCGCACCGACGCCGCGACCGTGGCTGCATCGTTCATCTGCCACGCGCCGCGCGCGTGAACCGCGCCGTGCCGACTCGCGGCAGGCCGGTCGATGAGCCCTTTCTTGTCGGCGACGACAGGCACGTATCCATCGGACTTCAGGAACTCCGCCTCGATCGCGCCGCCCAGCCGCCCGCGTCGTCCCGCCGCCGCGATCCCACCGGTCAGAAGGCCGAGCGATCCACCCGCCGCGTCCGCCTCGAGGCGTCTTGCGATTGGTCGTGACGTCAACGCCACCACGCCGCCGAGCCCATAGTTCCCGTACAGCGCGGACGCGCCGCCGGGCACAATTTCCATCCGCTCGATGCTCAGGCGCGGCAGCGCTCGCCAGTACACCCAGCCGCCGAACGGGTCGTTCACCGGAATTCCGTCGAGCAACACCAGCGCACGCGAGACTCCTGACGGACCTAGGCCGCGCAGGTTCAACCCCTGCGCCGTCGGATCCGCGGTCAAGCTGGGCGTGCGCCGGAACGTTGCCGCCGATGGGGCGTTGCGCAGCAGATCGTCGCTGCCGAGCGCGGCGGTGCTGTCGATCTCGTCGCGCGAGATGACGGTCACCGAAGCCGGGACGTCGGGCAGGGGCCGCGCCAGGCGCAGCGCCGTCACCGTGGTCGAGTACGCCGACTTTGCGGAGGCGACTGCGGGTACTGAGGCCACCGTCGGCTCGACCGCGTTGGCGGGTGTCAGGTTTGCCCAGGTCAGCGCGATACAAACGACCGAGCTTGGCATGAGGCAACAGGGCCAGTAGCCTTGCGGGGTGCTGAACCTGCGCGACATGGACCGCGATGGTATCACGGCAGCGCTCTCGCCATTCGGCGTGGGCACTGACCTTGCGCGCAAGGTGTTCGCCAGGGTCCAGGGCGCGGGCGTCGGCACCCTGGACAACGTGTCGGCGTTGCCGGCGACGACGCGCCACGCGCTGCGAGATCAGGTCGCGTGGCCCGATCTTGAGCTCGTCGAGCGTCGCCGCTCGGCCGACGGCTTCGTGAAAATTCTGTTTCGCCTGGCCGACGGCCCACAGATCGAGGCGGTGCGCATCCCGCTGCCCGATCCCGACCTTGCCCGCGCGCTCAAGGAGCGGCGCCGACGCGGAGAGGCGGCTGCCCTCGAAGCCTTGCCCACCGCGAAGTACACCGTCTGCGTTTCGTCGCAGGCAGGCTGCGCTCTGGCGTGTGATTTTTGTGCCACCGGGCGCCAGGGCGGCATTCGCAGCCTGCAAACCTGGGAGATCCTGGCACAGGTGCGGCACGTGATCGCCCAGGCCGATCGCCCCGTGCGCGGCGTTGTGTTCATGGGCATGGGCGAGCCGCTGCTCAACTACGACAACGTCATTCGCGCAGCGCGCGTCCTGTCCGACCCGGCGGGCTTTGCCATCTCGGCGAAGGCGATCTCGATCTCGACCGCAGGCGTGGTGCCAATGATCCGGCGCTACACCACCGAAGGGCACCGGTTTCGCCTCATCGTTTCGCTTGGAGCCCCGACCTCGCACGAACGGCTGGCGCTCATGCCGATCGAGAAACGCTGGCCGCTCGCCGAGTTGATGGCCGCGGTGCGCGAGCACGCGGCCGCGACGGGCGACCGGATGACCCTGGCCTACGTGGCCATTCGCGGCGTCAACATGACCCGCGGGCACGCGCGCCAGCTTGCTGCGCTGGTCGATGGCCTGCGCGTGAAAATCAATCTGATCGAGGTCAGCGACGCCACCGGGCAGTACCTTCCGCCGACGGCCGAAGAGATCGACGGTTTCCGGGACGAGCTTGCCGCGCTACGGATCCCCGTCGTGCGCCGCTACTCGGGTGGCAGCGAGACTGGTGCGGCCTGCGGCACGCTGGCGGCCAGCCAGACCGGCGGCACCCTGGTCGCCTTGCGCCGCGATCCCTGACCGCCGTCGGTGCTATCGGTGGATGGCGACCCGCTTCATGATCACGGGCGTCGCTGGGCGCTCGGGGTTTCCCGGCGTCTTTGCCACGCGGGCAATGCGTTTGACGACCTCGATTTCCTTGCAGCGGCCGAAGACGTTGTAGCTGCCGTCAAGTTGATTGGTGGCCTTTTCCGTGATGTAGAACTGACTGCCGTTGGTGTTGGGGCCAGCGTTGGCCATTGCCAGCGTGCCGGGATCATGGCGCAGGCTGGGGTCGACCTCGGTCGCGAACTTGTACCCGGGGTCGCCGATGCCTTGGCCGAGTGGATCGCCGCCCTGGATCATGAAATCAGGGATCACGCGGTGAAAGATCAGCCCATCGTAAAATGCGCGCTTCTCGACCGCGCTCGTGCGTCCATTGCGAAACGCCTTCTTGCCGGTCGCGAGACCGACGAAGTTAGCGACCGTCAGCGGCGCCTTCTTGTCAAACAGCTCGCAGTTGATCGTGCCCTCGGTGGTGTCGAACATGACCTGCAACGGCCCCTTGCCCTTGAGATCGGCCAAGTATCCCGCAAGATCTTCGGCACGAGGAGGTCGCACGTCCATGTCCCCAGCAGGCTTGGCAGCGACGGCAGCGACGGCAGCACCTTCGGTAGGAGGCGGTGCGGGAGGCGGTGCGGGAGGCGGTGCCACTGGCGGCGGCACCGGAGCTGCCGGGGCGGCGACGGGCTCTGTCTTGTTGCACGCCGAAGCCGTCGCCATCAACGCCGGCACCAGCAATCCGAGGAACAGTGGAGATGAGATTTTGCGCATGGCCGTACAAATTAGATCAAGACGCCCTTTGCGCCAAGTTCGCGGGGCCATCCATGAGGTATTGACGCTTATATTAAGTGTGCATAGTATGTGCCCATGACAAACATCGAAGCATCTGCCATCACCCGGGCCCGTCCTGAAGAGGTCTGGAAGCTCTGGGCCGACGCTCCCGGCTGGTCGCGGTGGGACGAGGACGTACTCTGGTGTCGCCTGGACGGCCCCTTCGCGGCGGGCACCCGTGGCGAGATGAAGCCGCGCGGTGGGCCCCGGGTGAAGTTCCAGATTCTCGATGCGCGGCCCGGCCATGGCTTCACCGACCGGAGCTACCTGCCTTTGTGCAAGCTCGACTTCTCCCACCGGATCGAGCCTGCGGCCGGAGGCGGGCTGCGCCTCACCCATCAGGTCTGCTTTTCAGGACCCCTGGCCTTCCTCTTCGGACGGGTGATCGGCGCCAAGATCCGGGCGGGCCTTCCCCACGCCGTCGAGAAGCTGGCCAGGCTGGCGGAGGGCGGCTCATGACTACCCTTTATCCGGTGGCTGGATGAAGCTACGCTTTCGCTGCGAGGATCCCGAGGCGAGTCCCGGCTTTCTGCTCTGGCAGGTCTCGATGCTGTGGGAACGGCGGCAGCGCGCTCTCCTCGATCCGCTGGGCCTCACTCACACCCAGTTCGTCCTCCTGGCTACCACGGGGTGGCTCCAGCGCGCCGGCGAGCCCGTCACCCAGACCGCCATCGCCAGGCAGGCCAAGGTGGACGTGATGATGACCTCGCAGGTTATTCGCACTCTCGAGGAAGGAGGACTGCTCGCCCGTGCTCCTCACCCCGCCGACACCCGCGCCAAGGCCATCACCCTCACCCCCGCCGGCGAAAAGCTGCTCACCCCCGCCTTGGCCGCCGTCGAAGGAGAGGACGCCCGCTTCTTCGCCCCCCTCGGCGTCAGACACCCAGCTTTCCTCGCCGCCTTGCGCACCCTGGTGCGTGCTGAAGAGGCAAGGGGCAGCACCCCCTGATTCACCGCCGCTTCGGAAGATGCGGCTGATCATGCTACGGTAACCCGTTGAAGCCGCTTCACTGTGCCCGTAGCTCAATTGGATAGAGCACCGGCCTTCTAAGCCGGGGGCTGCAGGTTCGATTCCTGCCGGGCGCGCGCCATGATCACCGTTCCTGTTGCCCTTGGGTCGCGCAGTTACGACGTGCGCATTGGTGCGTTCACGGTCGAACAGGCCGCCGACGGCCTTGCTGCCGCGCTCGGCCAGGTCACCGGCATCGCGCTGCTGGTCGACGGCCGGTTGCGCGAAGTGTCGTCTCGTTCCGCAGCGCTTGAGCAAGCCATCGCGGCACGAATGCCAGGCTGCAAGATCGCGCGATTCGACCTGCCGCCGGGTGAGTCGTGCAAGACGCTGTCAGCGATCGAGCGCACGTGTGACTGGCTGGCGGCGCAGGGTTTCGATCGTGGGGCAACGGTCATTGGCGTCGGCGGCGGTGCCACCAGCGACCACGCCGGTTTCGTCGCCGCGATTTACCTGCGCGGCATGCCGTTTGCGATCTGCTCGACGACCTTGCTGGGCATGGTGGACGCCTCGGTCGGCGGCAAGACCGGCGTCGATTTGCAGGCCGGCAAGAACCTGGTGGGTGCCTTTCATCAGCCGTGCGCCGTCGTCGCGGATCTGACGTTTCTGGAAACGCTGCCCCGGCGCGAGCAAGCCGCGGGCATGGCGGAGGTGGTCAAGGCCGGCCTCATCGCTGATGCCGAATTGTTCACGATGCTCGAACGACGGGTGGCGGACGGCTCCGTCTGGAGCCAGCAATGCCTACAGGAGGCGATCGTCGCGGCGGTAAAGATGAAAGCGCGGGTGGTCGTTGCCGACGAGCGCGAAAATGATCTGCGCGCGATCCTCAACTTCGGGCACACCATCGGACACGCCATCGAATCCGAATCGGCCCACGGCCTTCTGCACGGCGAGGCGATCTCGCTGGGCATGCTGGCGGCGCTTGAGCTTGGCATCGCGCGCGGCTGCACGGATCCGGCGCTGTTGCCGAGGACCACGGCGCTGCTCTCCGCGCTTGGGCTTCCAGTTGATCTGAAGGCGCGCCTGGCTCCGCCGGTGCTCGATCGAGTCGACGTCGACAAGAAGCGGCGCGCGCGCGGCATCCGCTTCGTGTTCGTGACCCGCCTGGGCGAAACGCGCATCGAAGCGATCTCGCTCGCCGATCTGCGCCGGCAAGTTCTGTCGCCCGATCACGGGTAGCGGTAGAGTTCGGCCATGACCTGCTTTTTCACCTCGGCCTTTCCCGCCACCGCCTCGACGATGGCGCGGCTTTTTTGTCCGATTTTTCTCCCGGCGCTGCTGAGTGCTTTCCTGGTTACGGGCGCGGTGCCCACAGCGCGCGGCGACAACGGTTCTGGCTGCGCCGAACGCACCCGAAGTATCGAGGTCCGGCAGTCGCGCGACGAGACCACTGCGGGCTGGAACGATGAGCTCGACGATCAGCTCTTTCAGGCCGAAGATGCTAAGTGCGTCGTGCGCTGGCATGCGCTGACGTTCAAGAGCCAGCCCGACGAGATCAGTATTCAAATGCGAGACGAGTGCGACGTGGGGCTTGCCGAGCGCACCGCGCTCCACGATGCGGTGCTTTGTCGGATGCTGTCGAAATACCCGCGCGAGAAACTGAAAGGATTCGGCGGGGGAGAGTTTGATCGCGAAGAGCTGTGGCGCGAACGGCTGGCCGTGGCGTCGGCGCGGTCAGCCGACTATGCCAAGATCCGCGACGGCAGGAATCAGGGGTTGTTCCAGCAGCCCAACGAGCTTTTGGTGAAGATATTCAATGCCAACGAGGTGGGGCGGGAGTTCGCCGGGCTGTTCGCGCGGCACGGGCTACGGCTGGAAATGAGCTCGGTCGAGAAGGTCTTCGAGGAAAAGGCGAACACCTTGCAGTTCGCCGCCCGTCACCCGGAGCTTCGGAAGCTGAAGAAGAGAGTGATGACGGGGGCCGGCTCCTGCTACTTCAAGCTACAGCCGCTGGCACCCTTGGACTAGCACCCGGACCCGCTCACGGGTAATCGAAGAAGCCGCGGCCGCTCTTGCGGCCAAGCTTTCCAGCCGCGACCAGCGTGACCAGCAGCGGACATGGTCGGTACTTGTCGTCGCCAAATTCCTGATGCAGCACCTGCAGGATCGATAGCGTCGTGTCGAGTCCGATGAGGTCCGCCAGCGCCAGCGGCCCCAGCGGGTGATGCAGGCCAAGGTGTACGGCCCGGTCGATGTCGACGGCCGACGCCACGTTTTCGTGCAGGGCGAAGGCCGCCTCATTGATCAGCGGCATGAGCACGCGGTTGACGATGAACCCAGGAACATCGCGGCTGGTCACCGTCTCTTTGCCCAGGCGCGCTGCCAGCGCGGTGGTTGTTTGCATGGTGTCGTCGGACGTCGCAAGGCCGCGCACGATCTCGCACAGCTTCATCAATGGCACCGGATTCATGAAGTGCATGCCGACCACGAGTGCCGGACGCCGCGTTGCTTCGGCCAGGCTGGTGATGCGAATCGACGACGTGTTGCTGGCCAGCACCACGCCCGGCCGGGACACGCGGTCGAGTTCGGCCATGACCTGCTTTTTCACCTCAGCCTTTTCCGCCACCGCCTCGATGACGAAGTCCGCGTCCGCAAGTGCCTCGAGCGTCCCGGCGGCCTTGATGCGCCCGGCGATGGCGTCGCGCTCGATCGCGGGCAACTTTCCCCTGGAAACAAGCTTGTCCAGATCCGCCGAGAGTACGTTCAGGCCACTTTCCGCGAGCGCGATGCTCGCGTCGCACAACGTGACCTGCAGGCCCGCGGTTGCGGCAACCTGCGCGATGCCGCGCCCCATCTGGCCCGCGCCGACGACGCCCACGCGCGCGATTGCCACCGGCATCACGCGCGATCCACCGCGACGGCGATTCCTTCGCCCCCGCCGATGCACAGCGCCGCGACGCCGCGCTTGCCTCCCGTGTCCGCGAGCGCGTGCAGCAGCGTGACCAGGATGCGTGCTCCGCTGGCACCGATGGGATGGCCGAGCGCGATGGCACCGCCGCGAATGTTCACGCGCGCTGGATCCAGCCCCAGCATGCGGTTGTTGACCACCGATACGACGGCAAACGCCTCGTTGATCTCCCACAGGTCGACGTCTTCTTTTTTCCAGCCCACGCGCGCGAGCAGTTTTTCGATCGCGCCCGCCGGTGCCGTGGTGAACCACTCCGGTGCCTGCGCGTGCGACGCCGCGCCGACGATGCGCGCGAGCGGCTTGCAGCCTCGCTGTCGCGCGGTTTCCGCGCTGGCAAGCACGAGGGCAGCCGCTCCATCCGACAGCGACGAGGCGTTGCCCGCGGTGATCGTGCCGTTCTTGTCGAAAGCCGGTCGCAGGATGCCCAGCTTGTCGGGCTCCCCTCGTCCGGGAGACTCGTCATCGCTCACGATGATCGCCGCACCTTTGCGTTGCGGCACTTCGACCGGGGCGAGCTCGCTTTTGAACTTGCCGTCCTTCTGTGCCTGCCGCGCGCGCCGGTACGACTCCGCAGCGAATGCGTCCTGATCCTGGCGCGTGATGATTTTTTCCCTCGCGCACAGCTCGGCGCACACGCCCATGTGGCCCGCGCCGTAAGCGTCCGTCAGGCCGTCAAGAACCATCGAGTCGATGATTTCACCGTTGCCCATGCGCAAGCCCTCGCGCGCTTTGGGCAGCAAGTACGGCGCGCGGGTCATCGATTCCATCCCGCCGCACACGACGACATCGACCTCGCCCGAATGAATCGCGTTGCGCCCAAGGATGACAGCCTGCAGTCCCGAGCCGCACACTTTGTTGACCGTCACTGCGCCCGCAGCGCGCGACACACCACCCGCGTGCGCCGCCTGCCTCGCCGGAGCCTGTCCAATGCCGGCCGGCAACACGCAGCCCATGATCACCTCGTCGACCCCTTCGGCACCGAACCCCACCGCTCGCGCGAGCGCCGCCTTGATGGCAGCACCACCAAGCTGCGGTGCCGACAGCGTCGCGAAGACACCACAAAACGCGCCGATCGCGGTCCGCGCGGCACCCACAATGACCACGTCTCCCGAGTCTTTTGCCATGGCGTAACTATAGACGAAAACTAATAGTGGACAATTATCCTACATGTAGTACTATAAACGACATGAAAAGTAAGCGCTTGATTTTATTGCATATTTTTCTGGTCGCTGCCGCGACGTCGACAGGATGCGCGGAGTCGTCGCGCAGCGGAACGCTCGTTTTTCCGGTTTTTCGCGCCTCATTTTCCCACGGCGGTGGGGGGCCTTCGCGGACCACCACTCGCTCTGCCGAGATGGTCGAGACGGCTCTGGTTTCCCGGGGTCTGCGCTTCGGCACCGACGGGAGCGTTGGCGCTCTGCGCGCCTATCTGGCCAATGCCCACGCGCCGGTCCCACTGGCCAGCGCGCGTGCGGGCGACGTGTTGTTTTTCAACCTGGCCCGGGGCCGCGACGGCTGCACAGACCGCGGACCCGACCACGTGGGTCTGGTCGAGGCCGTCGACGGCACGGGTCGCGTGACCTTCAAGGAAGTCCGCGACGGCCGTGTACACAAGAGCCTCGTTCATCCGGGTGCGCCGGGTGCCCGCCGGGATGCTCAGGGCCGGATGCTCAATTCGTTCTTGCGCGCCAAGCAACCGGGCGATCCCGCGGGAACAGCCTATTTCGCCGGCGAGATGATCTGCGCGGCCTACCGAACGGAAGTTTCGACGAAGTGAGCATGAAATTTTGGTATCTGTTCAGGCGAAGTACGCCAATGCCTCATCGGCGCTGGCCACGAGAACCGCGCGGCCGTTTTTCCTGTGGATGCGGAAGTGGCCCGGGCCGCCAATGATTTGTAAAGCTCGGGCGCAACCGATGTAGCCAAGAAATTTGTCCCAGTGTGGTAGCGGTTCGGCGTCGTTGAGTTTGGCCTCGATGGGCAGCCACGGTTTTCCGTCACGCAACACCAGGAAATCGATCTCCTGCTTCTCCTTGTTGCGAAGAAACTGCACGTCGAATTTTCCAAGCCCACTGTCGGTCCAGAAATCGCAGGCTTTGCGCAGGTGGCACGCAATCAGGTTCTCGAAGCGGGGGCCGGGATTGTCAACCTCGCTCCAGTCCCACAGGTAGAGCTTTCCCTCTTTTTTCAGGCTGCGGACCACCGCGCGCGAGTAGGGCTTTATTTCGAACACGTAGTAAAGCTCGCTGAGCATCGCCAGCCAGCGGGTGACGGTATTGAAACTGACTTCCAGATCTTCTCGCAGGGATGCGCGGGACAGCAGGGATCCCACTCGCTCGGGCAGCAGGGCAGCCAGCATTTCCACGCGACCGAGTTCAGGAAGGCGCGACAGGTCGCGCAGATCTTCGCGAATCACTTTCTCTACCCGACTTTGGCGCCACACCCGTGCTTTCTTCTCGCTGGCGGCGAACAGAGGTTCGGGAAAGCCGCCAAATTTCATCAGCGCCGCGAAACCTTCGTGGCTCCCGGTTGGTTCCAGCGCCCGGGCAAACAGCGCATCGATGCGTAGCGTGGGGTCATCCGGAAGGCTGGCGTGCATCAGTTCGGCCTGCGAAAATGGATGAAGGCGAAAATGCAGGGCTCGGCCAAGCAGGCTGTCGCCACCTTTCTTGTACACATTCAGGCGCGCGCTCCCCGTGACGATGGCGTCCCACGCATAGGCACGGGTGTCGTACAGGCCCTTGAGGGTCCGTTTCCAGGCGCGGGCTTTGTGAAGCTCGTCGAACACCAGCAGCGGCACCCCGGAACCTTGCGGCGGGACGATGGCAGCGGGATCCTTCGTCCAGGTTCGACGGAACGCGACGTCATCCCAGTTGTGGTAGGCCCCGACGGGCCGTTGTCCGAGCAGCAGGCGCGCAAGGGTGGTCTTGCCACACTGGCGAGGGCCGGAAACCAGGGCGATCTTGTGGTCGTCAAACGCCAGTTCGCGCAATACACCACAGAGACTTCGGTCGAAATAGGTGGCCATGCGCTCGTCTGACCATATTTCCATGTGATGACAATTTGGTCTAGACCATATTTCTATGTTTCCCGTGAAAAGCTCTCCGGGCCAATCGCGTCGCCGTGCAACGCAGTTCGCAGTACTATCGACTCGTGGCAGCCAAGATACTGGATGGCAAGGCGCTGGCCGAAAAGATTCGGGCCGACCTCGGGGTCGAGGCCGCACGGTTGACGGCGCTGGGCTGTCAGCCCGGTCTCGCGGTGGTGCTGGTGGGCGAGGATGCCGCGTCGCAGATTTACGTGCGCAACAAGACCAAGGCCTGCGCCGCGGCGGGTTTTCGCACGTTCGATCACAAGTTGCCGGCCGACCTTGCACAGGCGGCGCTGCTTGAACTCGTCGCGCGTCTGAACGCGGACCGCAACGTCGATGGAATTTTGGTGCAGCTACCGCTGCCGAAGCAGATCGACAGCAAGCGGGTTCTGCTCGCCATCGATCCAGCGAAGGACGTGGACGGCTTTCATCCCGAGAACCTGGGCCGTCTGATGATGGGCGAACCGCGCTTCGTGGCGTGTACCCCGTTCGGCGTGATGAAGTTGATTGAGTTGGCGGGCGCGCAGATCGCCGGGGCGCGGGCGGTGGTCGTCGGTCGCTCGAATATCGTGGGTAAGCCCATGGCGTCGCTTTTGCTAAATGCCGATGCGACGGTGACGGTGTGCCATTCGAAGACACGCGATCTTGCTGCGGTCATCGGCGGCGCGGACATCGTGGTCGCCGCGGTTGGCCGGGCTGAAATGGTTCGTGGTGCGTGGATCAAACCGGGTGCCGTTGTCATCGACGTCGGCATGAATCGAACCGCTGATGGCAAGCTGGTCGGCGACGTCGAGTTCGCGGCCGCGGCCGAGCGCGCTGCGGCGATCACGCCTGTCCCCGGCGGGGTCGGGCCGATGACCATTGCCATGCTGCTCGCCAACACGCTGGAATCCGGGCGTCGGCGGGCGGCGACCCCAACGTAGGCCGCGCGATGCTGCGCGTGATCGCAGTCGGCTGAGCCGCTACGCTGCGGCGTCGAAGCGGTTGCTCTCGCGCACCGCGGGCGGGGGACCATGCAAGTCCCAGACAAGGCCCACCACGGACAGGGCCCGCAAGACGTAGTGGGTCAGATCGATCTCCCACCAGTAGAAGCCCTGGCGCTCTGAACGCTGGTAGTGGTGGTGGTTGTTGTGCCAGCCCTCGCCCATGGTGATGAGCGCGATGATGAAGCTGTTGCGGCTCTGGTCGCCGGTCTGGTAGCGCTGTCGGCCCACGAGGTGTGCGAACGAGTTCACGCAAAAGGTGCCGTGCCAGAGCAGCGTGGTCGACACAAGGAATCCCCATAGCAGGCCCCACGTTCCCGCAACCAAGTACAGCATCACTGCCAGTGTGACGGGCGGCACCGCCCAGTGTTTGTTGAGCCAACGCAGCTCCGGGTACTTGACCAGATCCTTGACCTGATCCAGGTCGGTCTTCATGAAGCGTTCGACGATGATCCACCCCATGTGCGACCAGAAGAAGCCGCGCTGGGCGGCCGAGTGTACATCCTCGGGCTGGTCGGAATACTTGTGGTGACGGCGGTGGTGGGCCGCCCACCACAGGCACCCCTTCTGCGATGCGATCATCCCGAGCATGACCAGGACGAACTGGAACGCGCGCGACGTCTTGAACGAGCGATGGGCCAAGTAGCGGTGAAATCCCGCCGTGATCCCGAACATCCGGATGTAGTACAGCGCTATCGCCAGCGCGAAGCCGGTCCAGGACCAGCCAAGCCAGATCACCCCGGCCACGGCGGCCATCTGCACGCCCCAGAAGGGCAGCATGGAAACCTTCTGCAGTTTCTCGCCTTCGAGTCCCCAGGGATGCGGCTGAGCTTGTTCGATGTCTGACAAAAAGCCTCCGGCGTTGTTCAGGTGCGCGGAAATAAAATGCTACCGGCCAGGGCGTCGATCAACGACGGTCCTGGTCTGCAGCCAAGGAAGGTCCACGGCCTAGCGACGGTCTCGGCCGCCGCCACCGCCGCCGCCACCGCCGCCACCACCGCGGCGATCCCGGCGGCCACCGCCACCACCGCCACCACCGCCGCCACCGCCGAATCCACCACCGCCACCGCCATAGCCGCCACCGCCGCCACCACCGCCGTAGCCACCACCGCCACCACCGCGTTCGGTGCGTTCGCGGGCTTCGCTGACGTTGATCGGGCGCCCGCCCAGATCGCGGCCGGACAGGACCTCGATGGCCTTGGTGGCCTCGGCGTCGCTGGCCATCTCGACGAAGGCAAATCCACGCGGCCGACCTGTTTCGCGGTCGAGGACCACCTTGACCTCGGTGACATTGCCCGCTTCGGCGAAGGCGTCGCGGATGTCCGCCTCGGTTGCGTTGTATGAAAGGTTACCCACGTAAAGTCGTCTGCCCATGCGTCTGCTCCTCGGTTGGTATCGATCTCTTCTTGCTTCGTCCTCAGGCGCTTCGCTTACTGGAACGTCCGGGTATCACACGAGCGAAACCGAGGCCGAACCGAAACGACGTGACCAACGACTTGGACGCAGGATACCAGTCTTGCTGCGGGTGTCCAGACGGGCGTTTACTTGTCCATGACTTCCGGTATCCCTTCACCTGCGGGGCAGGGCCCGGCGCCATGCCCATCGGGCCCTGTTCCGCCTCTGGTTGGCGCAGCTGCGTCCTGCCAAATCCCCGCTCGGCGCCCCGGCAAACCGGCGCCGCCAAGCCACTTTCGCCGACCGGCAGACGATGCCCCCCGCCTTGTCTCGACGGTGCGTCCCCACATGGACGGTTACTCCGTGCAATACTTGGTTGTCATGAATGTTCGTCGAAATAGGGAACGGAAGACAGCGGCAGGCAGCCCGTGCCCGTGCCCGTAAGCGAAACAAAGGCCATGCCTCGCACAGT
>CAYSKR010000252.1:0-5077 GCA_964431675.1 uncultured Myxococcales bacterium | reverse complement strand
GGTGCCGCTCCGCCGAAGGTGGTGGCCGGCTCGGGCCGCGCGCGGCGGACCTCGCGGATGGCGTCCCAGACCGCTTTCACGGCCTCGGCAAGGCGCACGGGATCGCCCATGCCGCCGATGTGCATGAAATAGACACGGGGCTGGTCGAAGAAGAAGTGGTTGTGAAGCGCGGTCACCTCCAGGCCGTGCGCGAACGCGGCGTCCATCGCCGACTCCGCCTCGTCCTCGAAAACGACGGTGTCTCCCATCATCATGGCACCGCCGGGTGCCCAGATGAACGCCGCCCAGCAGGAGAGACCGGCGGGCGGCCGCATCGAAACGCCGTCGACGCTGACCTGCACGTCTTTTCGCGGGAAAGCGAGGCGCACGACGCCATCGGGAGTCGTCGTCGGATCCGCGCCAGCCGCCCGCCCGATCGCCGCAGCATCGAGCGGGGCGGCCTGTGCCACGTGCGTCGGATGGGAGGCCGAGGTCGGCCCGGGGCCATGTGTCGATGCGCAAGCGATGAGCAGCGAAGGCAGGAGCGCGGGGATCGAGAAGCGGCTCATCATGCTTCCAGTATCGGGGTGCCTGCGCGATCCCGCCACTTTTCGAGGTTCCGCACCAGGACGCGGCTTTTCGACCTGCGGGTAAGGTCATGTAAGGATCAGAATTGCCCGTGGCCGCATATCCCGCACACCCTGCCTTGCCCGGCTTTCCGCGGCGCTTCGGCGACCGCTACGTCCTGCTGCGCGAACTCGGCGAAGGCGGCATGGGCCAAGTCTATCTGGCGATGACCGGTGGCACGGGCCTCGAGCGGGTTTGTTCCCTGAAAATCGTGCGCGACATGGCGAAGGAGCAGGACACCGGCGAGTTCGCGCGGCGTTTCGCCGACGAGGCGGCCGTGGTCACCAAGCTGGCGCACGAAAACCTGGTCTACGTCTTCGATTTCGGCGTGGTCGACGGCAAGGGCTACCTGGCCATGGAGTACGTCGCGGGCAAGACGCTGACCGAAATCTGGAACCGCTGCGCCACGCGCGCGGTGGCATTGCCTTTTGGGCTGTCGATTCACCTCGTCGCCGAACTGTGCGCTGGACTCGCGTACGCCCATCGCCTGGGCAATCTCGGCCTCGTGCATCGCGACGTGTCCCCGTCCAACGTGATGCTCACCTACACCGGGGGCCTCAAGTTGATCGACTTCGGCCTGGCCAAGTGGAAGGCCAAGTCGGCCGAAACCGCAACCGGCATCAACTGGGGCAAGGTCGGCTACATGTCGCCCGAGCAACACACGGGGCAGGCGTTGGACGGCCGCAGCGATCTGTTTTCGGCGGGCCTCATCCTGTGGGAGTTGTTGACCGGGCGGCAGATGTTTCCCAACGCCAAGGAACGCCCCGTGGCGCTCGACATCAAGCCGCCCTCGTCGGTCAATGCCACGATACCGCCCGGCCTCGATGCGGTGGTCATGCGCACGCTGGCCATCGACCCTGCCCTGCGTTTTCCCGACGGTGACACCATGAGCAAGGCGCTGCTGGCGCATCTGCCACGCGACGCCGGGAAACTGCAAGCGGCTGATTTTCTGCGCCAGCTCTTCGACAGCGATCGAACCCTTGAGGCTCAGGAGCAAGAGGCCCTGGTCATCACGGGCCGAAAACTCGCCGCCGCGACCGGGCCCGCGCCGACCCCGCCGGTTGCCCGCCCGATAGACCCGCTGATCGGTGTCACGCTGGAAAACCGCTACCTGGTTCGACGCCTGGTTGGTGAAGGGTCGATGGGCCGCGTGTACGAGGGACATCACACCGGCGTGGGGAAGCGGGTCGCCATCAAGGTTCCGCGCCACTCCTTGCGGCGCAGGGCGGAGCTGTTGCAGCGCTTCCAGCTCGAAGCCCAGGCCGCCTCGCAGATCCACCATCCCAACATCGCCGATGTCACCGACTGCGGCACCACGCCGGGCGGGGATTTTTTCTTCGTCATGGAGTTTCTCGACGGCATCGATCTGACGAAGCTGGTGCGGCGCGACGGGCCCATTGGCGAGGAGCGAGCGGTGTCGATCGGCCAGCAAGTCTGTCGCGCCCTGGCCGCAGCGCACCAGGCCGGCATCATTCATCGCGACCTGAAGCCTTCGAACGTGATGGTCCTGCGGCACCGCGACGCCGAGGCGGTGAAGGTGCTGGATTTCGGTGTGGCCAAGTTCCTGCGTTCGGCCGTGACCTCGGACGTCGGGCACGGTTGCACCACCGACAGGACGGGCGGGTCGGCCGAACAGCCTGAATTGACGCTCGCGGACGCCGCCGTCGGAACGCCGCGGTACATGGCACCCGAGCAGGTCGAAAGGACCGGCTCCGTGGATTTCCGCGCCGACATCTACGGGATGGGCGGAATCCTGTACTACATGCTGTCGGGAGGCATCGCGCCTTTCCAGGATGATCTGGTTGACGACGTGTGGCGCCGCAAGTTGTCCGAAGATCCGCAGCCGCTCTCGCAGCACCGCCAGGATATTTCGCCCGCGATTGAGTCCGTGGTCATGCGCTGCATGCAACGGGATCCGGCCCGCCGTCCGCAATCGATGGACGCGCTCGGGCGCGACCTTCGGGATGCGCTTGCAACCAGCGCCGAAAGTGTACCCGGCGCGTCCGGGCCCAACCGCTCAAAGCAGACGTCGGCCACCGATTCGCCGATCGCGGCGCTGCACACCGTGCCCCGCGCGAGCCGCCCGAACCTGGCCTTCGCTGCGGCGGTGGCCTTGCTGGTCTCGGTCGGCGCGGCCGTTTGGTGGTCGACACGGCACTCAAACCCTCCGTCGTCCGAGCGACCACCGTCGGTCAACGATGCTCCGCAGCGCATCGTCGTCGCGCCCCCTGCACGGCCCCTCGAACCTGACCGTCACGCCGTGGAGCCCGCTCCTCCACCGGCGATGCAGCCGCGATTGCCCGCCCCGTCATCAGCCTCGCGCGCGATCCCCCCCCCGGTCGCAATGGCCGCGCGGCCCGCCGCGATGCCCGCGCCAAAGACCAATGCGAACAACCCCGGCTCGCTCTTGCAGAATGCTACCGCAGCATTCCACCAGGGGCACTTTGTCGTCGCGCAGATGTCAGCCGAACGTGCCGTCAAGGCCGGTGCCGGCACCGCCGCGCTCGTGTTGCTCGGCCAGATTCACCTGGCGACAGAGGACTACGCCGCCGCCCGCGTCGCCTTTGATCGGGCGCTGGCCGGCGATCCCGACAACGCAGATGCCCGGCGTGGCCGGGAGCGAGCCGAAACCCAGGCGCGCGAACACCCGCGGTAGATCGCCAGATGCGGCCGGCGAATGAAACCGCGTCGGACGATGGTTCAGAACCGCCCGCCGAGGCCGAGACCTGACGGGTAGAGCGCCAGGTTGGACGTGGCGGTCGCGGGAGTGCTGCCGGAACGGACCAGGAGCACACCACCGATCGCTGCTGCGGCCGCGCCCCCGCTGGCCAGCGCCCAGCCTTCGGAGCCAGTCCTGTAGTTGCTGAGGCACATGTTGGGGCTATCCATGGGGCGAACGGCGCAGTCGCCATCGACCGCGATGAAGTACGCGCCGGTCGCGATGGAAATCACGCCTGCGGCCAGCAACGCGATCGGCATCCACCGGCGCAGGTGCCCCTGCCCTGGCGATGGCGCTGGCGCTGCGGGCGTTGCTGCGGGGACGGCGACATCGGCCGTTACCGACGGCAGGGTCTGGCGCGCCAGCTCGCGAGCCGACAACCTCGCGAGTTCGCCAAGCGAGCAGTCGGCGCTCTCACATTGATTTTCCTCGGTGGCCAGGATCCGAAGCGCCACGCCGCCCAACATCCGCAACGACACGCGATACACGCCAGGTTTCTTCTCGATGGTGCCGACGACGACGTGGCTCGCACCTGCCTGCAGCGCCACCCGCGCCCAACAGGCGTCATCGATGCATGGTGGCGTGCCTGCGGACAACGCACCGCGCACCCGTTCGGCGGACAAGACGTCGCGTGCGAACGCAGCCAGTCCTCGCGCCACGGCACCCTCCAGATCGTCTCGGCGCGCCGGTAGACCCGCCGATAGCCCCAGCGGCGCAATCGCTACGCGGACTGGCTCGGCCGCCAACGAAGGCGAGACGACAGACGCCAATCCGGTCCCAAGGACAACGGCAATCGCAACTCGAACTCCCATGGCGGCGGCGATCATGGGCCATGCGGCGGCGGCACGCAAAATTCTGCTGTGCCCGTGTGCCACTGCCTCGTCACTTCGTAGGCGCCCACCCCCACCGACGTTCGGCCAACGTTTCCCGTGTTCCAGTGGATCTCGGGCTCGACGCGGTACCGGTGCGTCTCGGATCCAAGACCATGGTTCTTCACGTAGGCGCGGACCCGCTGATGCTTCTCATGTGGTCGGCTCCAGTGTCTTATTGGGGGACATGAGTGTCGGCCTGCGTGGTTGATGCGATACAACTTTGTGATCAGATGACAACTGCTTCTTGCGAAAGTCCTCGCAGATGGCATGAAGGTCGTAATTGAACTTCTTTGCATACTCGTCTCTGATACGGCGAACCTCTTCAACAACAGGATCTTGCCACATGTTTTATTCCTCCATTAACTCTAACGGTGTGCAGATGACCGGCGGCTCATATTCAGCGGCCCTACAAATAGCCTCAATTTTTGTTCGCATGACTGCGTTTGCAATGTGCTTGCAATTCCAAGTGAGTAGGTAGTCAATACCATGAACCGTTGCAACAGCAATATGCAGTGCATCAATCTTTGCTTTTTCCGGTAGGGCAGCACCTGCAAGAAGTCGCGTTGCCAGTAATTCGACTTCTTCTGATACGTCTAGAGATGGCAATCCTTCGATTATTGAAACCCGACGTTTTGCCGCTTCCGAGTCGCCTCCGCTTGCTTCCTGGGTCACGATGTCGGAAATAAAAAGCTCGTATCTTGGACGAGTGGTCTCCCACCAGCTTCTTGTCGCCTCTTGGTTGGCTGCCACAATCAGTTCTGGGCTTCTCCACGCTGTGAGATAGCTTATAATGCTGGTTTCGATATAAACAGTATTGCCCATGAGTTGACTTTAGCACGGCTGTAAGTGGCTATCAAGAACCCCAACGAATTAAATTAAG
>CAYSKR010000251.1:0-4595 GCA_964431675.1 uncultured Myxococcales bacterium | reverse complement strand
GGCCCTTGCGGCCCGCGTCGGGGCGCGTGAGGTCCATGCGGCGCCGCGTGTCGTGCTGCTGCTCCCAGATCTGGTACAGGATCCACGCCGTCACGAGCTGGATGTCGCACTCGGCGCCCTCGCGCTCGAGGAAGCGCTGGAGCTGGTAGTTCCCGTCGCCCTCGGTGGTCATGGCCCAGAACTCGCCGATGTTCGACACGCGCGGCGCAACGCGGGTCCAGTCGCACTTGACCTGTGCGAACTCCGCCCGCCCGCGCAGCAACGCGCGCAGCACCGACTTGCGGGTCGAGAGTGCGTCGAACACGTAGCGTTTGGTGTTTTCGATCGCGCGATCGGTCGCGCCCTTCTCGATCTCGTAAGGCCGCAGGCGGTAGCCCATGCCGTTGATGACGTCGCCGGCCATCAGCGCGCGCAGGATGCCGATGAAAAACTTCGGGTTCAGCTCAAGGCCGGCCTCGTCGCCGGTGGCCTGCTTGAGGCCGCCTTTTTGCTGGAACAGCATGACGCGGAAGCCGTCGAAGCCGGCGTCGCGCAAGGCCTTGCGGTATTCCGTGGCGTACATGCCGAAGCGGCAGGGACCGCAGGCACCCGCGGTGAGAAAGACGTAGTTCTGGACCATCTCGCCGTGCGTCCGCTTTTCTTCCTGCGCGCGTTCAGTGAGAAACTTCACCAGGTTGCCGACCGTGAAGTAGGTCGGGTTGCACTGGCCGCGGTTGCCGAATTCCTTGCCGTAGCGAAGCGCATCGTTGTTGGGCGCGTCGATGACCTCGACCTTGTACCCGATGCCGGTCAGCGCCGCCTTGACCAGGTAGTCGTGCGCTGCGGTCAGGCCCGACACCAGCAGCGTCGTGTTCGGCCGCTCGGTCTTCGAGAACTGCGGATCGATCATCTTGTCGAACCAGTGCTCGGTGTCGACGGCCAGGCCCAGCTTCTGCCGCTCGTCGGCCTCGAACGCGGCCAGCTCGGCGTCCACGTCCAGATCACCTGCCAGCGCGACGCCCTCGCCCAGAATGGGCAATTTGAAAGCATCACTATTTTGTCCCAGCGTGCCCATCAGATCCTCGCGATCGTTTCCGAGTCGGTTTTCTTGATGCCGAGCCGGATAATCCCGGCCGTTTTCATTGCCTCCGCGCGTTCGGCCACAACTTCCATGTCCGTCTTCTTGGCCCGCGCCGCCTCGTAGGCCCACACGCGCTTGCGCAGATCCCCGATCTGCGCCGCGATGCGATCGTCCACCTGCCGCCTTTCGGCCAGTTGCGCCGCCTTGAGCGTCAGCAGATCGATGCGCTTGCGATCAACCCGGTAGACCAGTTCTTCCTTCGCCGTCGCCAGATCATCGAGGCGCTCTTGGTGAAGTTCCAGGCTGTGCGCGTACGTCCGCACACGAATCTTGATCGATCCGCCCGGCTTGTTCGCGTCGATGTCGTGCAACGCCGAGTAAGGCGTCTCGGAGGCCGAGATGATGCTGTCGATGATCCCGTAGGTGGGCGCATCGTGCCCACACTTGAACGACGACAGATCCAGCACCACGACGTTCGGATGGCGCGAGGCGAACTTCGCCGCCCACACCTTCTGCGCCGAGTTCGAAGAGTAGTTCTCGGGCCAGACGTCGCCGATCTCGAGCGGCGACTTGATGCGGCCTTGCTTGAGATCTTCGGCGAAGAAGCGGCTCAGGTATTCCTCGTCCTTGGGAATCGACCGGATCGAGAGGATTGGAAAGCCCAGGATCTGAAACTCCTCGGGGATGCCGTGGTTCAGCCCGGGATCCAGATGGTACGGTCGGCCGAGCAGCAAGATCGCCACGCGGTTCTCCGCCTCGACCTGGTCCAAGATCGCCCGGCCTTTGGCTTCCATCTCGACGTCGAGCTTCTTCATCGCCTGCCACGCCTCGTCGCACGCGAAGTCGGACTCGTCTTCAGTGATGTCGAGGGCAGATCCCAAGGCCGAGAACAGTTGCCGCCGCAACAAGTGCGGCTCGATCAACGTGCATGCCGGGTCAAGGTACTTGATTCCCCGCTGAGTGAAGAAATCGACTTCCTTGGTGAACGCCGCCTTGAGCACGTTGGGCGATCCGGCCACGATGGGGCACGACGTGTAGTCCATCGCCCCCTTCACGAATGACGGGACGTGGGTCAACGACGGGTTGAAGATGAAGTGCAGCGGCTTTTCGTCGCTGTGGTGGTGGAACAGCAGGTTGTGGATGTGCGCCTGACCGACCTTGGACGGGTAACACGGATCCACCGATCCGTACTTGCCGCCCTCAAGCCACATTTCTTCGGTGGTCGTGTCGGAAAACACCACGTGCTGTTTCTGGATGCCCAGCACCTCGAAATACGTGCGCCAGAACGGTGCCGTCGACCATATGTTCAAGACGCGCGGGATTCCGATTCGCACGCGGCGGCGGTGCTCCCAGGCGGCCGCGCTTGAACGCGAGAAGGTTCGTTCGACCTGAACGCGCCGGACGCCCGACAACGTGCGCCGCACTTCGACGTCCAGCTTGGGCGCGCCGTCCTGCGGCACGGGTGCCGGATCGTAGAAGTGCCGGTACAGCAGCTTCGATTCAGCGTCGGCCAGGTTCGGGTAGGCCTTCATCAGTTTCTTGCGATCCGCCGTCAGCGCCAGCATCGCTTCCTCGGATTCGACGGTGCCCTTCTCGCAGGAAAAACCACTGATGTAGCGGGCGGTATCGCCCTGCGGCGTCGTGGTGTCGATGAACGTGCGCGCGCACAGGTTGGGACAGAAGTGGCAGCGCGTGTCCTCGTCGTTGCGCGCGGTGAATTCCATCCGGATCGCGGCGTCGATGCCGATGAAGGTCGAATGCCCGCGCCGCTTGACCACGCGCAACGTCTCGAACGCCGCGCCGATGGCACCGGCCTCGCCGCAGTGCGGATGCACGTACACCTCGGCACCCGGCACGCGCTCTTTGATGTAGTCGACCTGCGCCTTGACGGCGGCCAGGTTGTATTGCGTGCCGCCTTGCAGAAGGAACTTCTTGCCCAGCGACGCCATGCGCGGGATCTGCACCACGTACTGCCAGACATTTTTCGGCAGCACCTGCGCCAGCCCCGCCAGCAATTCTTCCTTGGAATAGCCTTCTTTCTGGAAGTTCACCCGATCGCTGTCAAGGAACACGGCGCAGCCGTAACTGAACTTCGGCGCCAGGTCCGCGCCGAACGCGGTCTCGGCGTAGTCGGTGATGCCAACGCCGAACTGATCGGCCATCGCCTGCAGGAGCATCCCGTTGCCCGCCGAGCACTGGTTCGACAGGCGAAAATTCTTGATGTCGCCGTTCTGCATGAACAGAACCTTGATGTCCTGACCGCCGATGTCGCAGATGACGTCGATGTCGCCAAAATACGTGGTCGCCGACATCATGTGCGCGACCGTCTCGACGATGTTCACATCGCTCTTGACGGTTTTTTCCAGCACGTCCGCCGCGTAACCGGTGGCGCCGAAGCCCAACACTTCCAGCTTGCAGCCCTGATCCGTGACCCACGAGTTGAGGCGCGCAAGGATCTCTTTCACGTCGACGATCGGGTTGCCCTTCGAAAGCTGGTACTCCTTCTTCAGGATGTTCTTGTTCTCGTCGATAAGGACAGCTTTCGACGACGTGGAGCCGCCGTCCATGCCGATCACCGCGCGCACCGTCGTGCCCGGCTCCAGCTTCGCCGGTTCGAATTTCGGAATGCGGTATTGCTCGCGGAAGGCGAGGAGTTCGTCGCTTGAGCGCGACAGTGGCGGCCCCGCCGAATCGCCCAGCTTTGACTTGCGGCCCGAGGCGATGAATTCCTTGAGCGCATCGAGCCCCGCGTAGCGGCCCACCTCGGCGGCCTCGTGCAAGCCGTACATCACCGCGCCAAACGCCGCGTAGTACTGCGCGTTGCTCGGCACCAGAATCAACTGATCCAGCGGCACGTCCTTCGGGTACGCGTAGCCGCGCGACTCCCAGGTTTCTGGGATGCGCTTGCGCCAGCACTGCTGCAAGAACGGCAGGTACGCGTTGGGTCCGCCCAGCAGCAACACCTTGTGCCGCAGCGTGTTTCCGCGCGTCAGCACCGACAGGTTCTGCGTCACGATGGCGTCGGCCAGCGAGCACATGATCTCTTCGGACGGGATCGACGCCTTGACCAGGTTGACGATGTCGGTCTCGGCGAACACGCCGCACTTGGCCGCCACGTGGTGCAGCTTGCGGTCGTCGAAGTCGAGCTTCATCGCGTCTTCCGACGGCATGCCCACCTTCAAGAAGCACTTGTCGATGGTGGCACCCGTGCCCGACGCGCACTTGTCGTTCATCGACGCGATCGAAGTCTTGCCGGTCAACACTCCGGCTTCGTCGCGCGCCTCCTTGAAGATGATGATCTTGGCGTCCTGGCCGCCAAGTTCCACCACGCTGCCCACGTCGGGGTGCAGCTCTTCGACCGCCAGCGAAACCGCGTTGACCTCTTGCACAAACTTCGACCGTATCGGCGCAATCAGCGGGCCGGCGCCCGATCCGGTGATGAACGTCCGGATCTGCGACGTCGGCAGAGCCGGAAACGCGGTGCCGATGGCCACCAGCATCTCCAGGACCTTCTCGGCCTGCTTGGTCTGGTGCC
>CAYSKR010000250.1:0-28104 GCA_964431675.1 uncultured Myxococcales bacterium | reverse complement strand
ATGCCTGTGAGAGCGGACGATGTTCATGGTGGTACGCTCATGCCGCAAATCGCCGGCCTCAAGGGCTCCTATTACTATGTTGTGGATAAGGTTGCCACCGGTGGTACCGTCGGCTACGCTGGTGGTCCTACGGCCGATCAGATCGTCGCGCCTGTAATCGCGGGTGGCAGCCGGATTCCGTTATTGGCGCTGCGCAGTTACTCAAATAACCAAGGGGAAACTGGCGCGAACGTCATGTCCTGGACACTGCAAAGGACAGCGAAAGTCCCCGAAAAAAATCCGGCCAGCGCGTTCATGACCATTTTCGGAAGCGCCCAGCCGTCCGCGCCCGGAGCACCGCCAACGCCGCCCGACAATTCTTTGGCCCTGCGCCGCAAGAGTATTCTCGACCTTGTGGACATGGACATCGGGCGTCTCACCCAGCGAGTCGGCGTGAGTGACAAGAAGCGTCTCGATGCGTATTTGACCGAGATCCGGAGTCTGGAAAAAAGCATCGCCATGGCGGGGAACATGTCGCCTCCTGGGCAGACGTCGACGCAGGGATGCAAGGCGTCCGACGTGGCGATCGCCACCGGCAGCGAAGATCAGCGTGCCAGGAGTATGGTGGCGCTGGTGGCCATGGCGTTTGCATGTGACATCACCCGGGTGGCGACGATCATGCTGGGCAACAACGGCCAGGGCAATTCGGATCTTGGAAGTATGTTCGGTGTCGGAAGGAGGAGCGTTCACGACATCACGCACAGCCCTAGCGACAGTCCCGAACTGCTCGGTAAGAGTGTCGCGTGGCATGTGCGCCAGCTCGCCCGCATGGTGACCAGGCTCAGTTCTTTTGCCGACGTGGACATGACTTCCAGAGTCCTCGATAACACGGCCATGGTCATGGTTTTCGAAGGGGCCGCCAAGACCTCCTTCGACAAGTCCACGGGACCCCACAACGCGACGGGGGTGCCGGTTCTCGTTGCTGGCGGCGCGGGTGGCCTCAAACGAGGTCACCATATTCTGGGCAACGGGCGACACCCTGGAAGGGTAATGGTGTCGGCCATGAACGCGGTAGGTTTCCCGGAAAAACGCCTCGGCGATATCACGGACAACATCCCAGAGCTCTTGGCGTAGCTCCCGGAACCACCCGGGCTGGAAAGGCCACCTGCTCGCGGCTTTTTGCAAGAGGCTCAATAAACAAGGTATGTGGAAGAGCCCATGGTGTTCGGTTTCCTGCTTGGTTTCGTATTCGCCGCAGGCGTCGCCGCGGCACCCGATGCAGGCCAGCCGTCGGCGGCACCGCAGAAACGGCCGCCCGAAAATCTGCCCTGGTCGCGTTTCCATCTCCCAAGGCCCGCCTACCAACCGACCGGCCAGGAGCAGCAGAAACTGGCCGCCAAGAGCGACGAGCTCGACGGCCTGATCCGCGATCTGCGCGCGCGCCACGCCGACGAGGCGCTGCTGGTCGACGTGGAAATTTTCCGCCAGGCCATCCGCTGGCTCATGACTTTTCCCGATCTCGAGTTCAAGAAGTCCTCCATCGCCGGAGGACTGGCCGTGCTGGACATGGGCATCGCTCGCGCCCACCAGCTCAAGGAGGGAAAATCGCCCTGGACGTCGCAGACCGGCCGCCTCTTGCGCGGATATCGATCCGCCCTTGATGGCGGCGTTCAGCTTTACCGTCTGACGGTTCCCGATTCTTATGACGGCACGAAGCCGGTGCCGCTGGACGTGGTGCTGCATGGGCGCTACGCGTGCTGCTACGAGATCGACTTCGTCAACGACTTTCTCAAGCACGGCGCCGACACTCCCTACCTGCCCGGCACGATTCAGATCGAGGTCTTCGGCCGCGGCAAGAACACCTATCACTGGCCCGGCGAGGCCGACATCTTCGAAGCCATCGCCGCCGTCGGCAAGGCCTACAAGATCGATCCCGAACGACACGCTCTGCGCGGTTTTTCCATGGGCGGCGCCGGCACCTGGCACGTGTCGCTGCACTACCCCGATCTGTGGGCGACGGTCGAGGAAGGTGCGGGCGACAACACCTCGCTTCGGGTGCCGGTGGTGGAGACGCTGTCTGCTACCCGTCGGGCCATGACCCGCCTCTTCGACGACCTGCCCGCGTGGGCGCTGAATACCTTCGACACGCCGTACGTGACCTACGTCGGCGAGGTCGACGTCAACGCCGGGAAGCACACCGCCGTGCGGGAGCAACTCGGCCGCGAGGGTTTTCATCTGACGGGCGCGCTCGCCACCGGGATGCGGGTCGATGAGATCCCGTCGCTGTTGTTCCTGGTCGCGCCGAAGACGTCGCACTCGATGCCACCAGAATACCGACAACGCATCGACGCCATCCAGATGGAAAACCTCAAGCGCGGCCGCCAGACGCCGCAGCACATCCGTTTCCTCACCTACACCACGCGCTACAACCGCAGCTACTGGGTCACGCTCGACGGGCTTGGGCAGCACTACCAACGCGCCGAGGTGGACGCCAGCCGCTCCGATGATCGCGCCCGCTACGACATCACCACCAAGAACGTCACACGCCTATTGCTGCGCGAGACCGATCGCGCCACCAGCATCACCATCGACGGACAAACGCTACGGCCCAAACCAGCGGCCGTCCTGGCCCTGAAGAAGACGCGGGACCGCTGGGAACTTGCCCGCCTCAAGGACAGCGGCCTGCGCAAAAAACACGGGCTGCAAGGCCCCATCGACGACGCGTTTCTGGAACCGTTCCTGGTCGTTCGCCCCACCGGCACGCCCTGGAACGCCGCCGCCAACGAGCAAGCGCTGCGCATGCTCCGCCGCTTCGAACGCCAGTACATCATGGCCTACCGGGGCCACCTCCGGATCAAGGACGACAAGGACACCAGCGCCGCAGACTTCGCCCGGCAAAACGTGGTGCTCTTCGGAGACCCTGGCAGCAACCGCTGGATCGCCAAGCTCGGCGACAAGCTCCCGCTACGCTGGACGAAGACGAACATCACCCTCGGCATCCGGAGTTTTGCGGCGGCGGAGTCCGTGCCTGCTCTCATATATCCCAACCCCGCGAGTCCGACTCACTACGTGGTGTTGAACAGCGGCCTGACCGCGGACTGGGCCGACTGGGCAGGCGACTTCCCGACACCGCGGTGGGGTGACTTCGCCGTATTCAAGGTCACCGACGGTTCAGAAGATCCAGACGCCGCATACACCGGATTGTTCGACGAGGCGTGGAAGGTACCGCCGGCGGAGTAGGCGGTTGGACCACTACCGCGCGAAGGGAGACAGCGCCCGGTACGCGGCAAGCCGGGCGGTGACGTCCTCGGCCTCGGCGGCGCAGAAGCGGGTGGCCTGGCGCGCGAAATCGGACTGCAAGAAAAGGTGCGTGCTGAAGGTGGGCGAGGGGAGCAGGCCGCGCGCGAGTTTGTGTTCACCGCCGGCCCCCGCCTCGAAGCGTCCGCAGCGGCCCGCGATCGCGCGCTCGATGAGGCGGTGGTAGCACAGCTCGAAGTGCAGCATGGGCTGGTCGACGGTGGTGCCCCAGTATCGGCCATAGATGTGCTGGCCGCGTTCAAAGTTCAGCGTGCCCGCGACCGGGCCACTGTCGTCGTACGCGAGGGTCGCGACGACGCGATGGGCGAAGGTGCGGCGCAATTCCTCGAAAAAAGTGGACGTCAGGTATTCGATGGCGTCGTGTTTGCTGGCGTTGGCGCGGTAGAAGCGGGCCAGCGCCGTCCAGTCGGCGGCGTCGAGTTCTGACCCCACCTTCGTGGACAGCCGCAGGCCCCCGGACAGGCACTGCGCGCGTTCCTTGCGAATCTGCTTGCGATGGCGTGAGCGGAACGTGTTCAGGTAGTCGTCGAAATCGCTGAACGGATCAGGGGCGCGGTTGGTCCAGTGAAACTGCATGTCCATGCGCGCGGCGTAACCGGCCTCGGCGAGCAGATCCTTTTCGTCGGGCGTGCAGAAGAGCACGTGTACGGATGACGCGCGGCTGTCGATTGCAACCTCGCGCAATCCGGAAATCATCGCGGCCGTCACCACTGCGCGATCAGCGTCGGGTGCGCTCAGCAAGCGGCGACCCGTCACGGGGGTGAAGGGCACCGCGACCACCAGCTTCGGGTAGTAACGGATCCCGCGTTGCTCGGCCGCGATGGCCCACGACCAGTCGAACACGAACTCGCCGTGACTGTGGCTTTTCAGATACGCGGGCACCGCACCGACCAGGACACCGCCTTGCCGCGCGAGCACGAAGCGCGGCAGCCAGCCGACCCTCGCACCGACGCTGCCGGACGATTCGAGCGCCGCCAAGAAGGCGTGTTCCATGAACGGATCGTTGGCGTCGACCAGTCGATCCCAGTCGGCGGCGGGAACTGCGGTCACGCTGCCCACGACGGAGCACTCGATGTTGGGCGCTTGAGCGTGCATTATAATGTCACGGTGGAGTTGTATCGGAAGGCCGTCGCCCTGCTGGGATTCTTCAGCGTCGGTGCGTGGATTGGCATTGGCATCGCGATCACGCTGGTGACGACGGGTGCCGCCATGGCCGTCATCGTCTGGCTTCCGGCCGACCATTTCGTGCGGCGGCCGCCGACCGACATCATCTGGGATCGGTACACGCTCGGCCGCTTCCTGGTGGTGGCGGTGAAAAATGTTTTTGGGTTCTTCACGTTCCTGCTTGGCATCGTGATGGTACCGGCACCCGGGCCGGGGTTGGTCGTCATGGCCATCGGGCTGAGCTTGCTCGATTTTCCCGGCAAACGCGCGCTCGAGCGCCGCCTGCTTGGCAATCCGGGCGCGTCGCGCTTCATCACCGACATGCGCGCGTTGTTTGGCAAACCGCCGCTGCTCATCGACGCCGACGGCACCGTCGGCCAAGCGGGCGCGCCGCAAGGCCAGAGGTAAGGACGCATGGCGGGGGGCGACGGCTGCGCGGGGCTGGTGGGTCCGTAGGAGAAGCGCCTATTTCGACCGGACCAGGGCGCGAGAAAGGCGCTCGCAGAAAGCGGTGATGTCAGTCTTGGACACGAGGCGAATCATCTCTGGCAGCTCCTGGATTTCGCGGGCGAGCAGGAGACGGGCGGCAAGCCCCAGACGGTGCGATCCGACATCGAACTTCGCGCGCACCAGATCAAGCAACTCGTGAAGGTCACGGAGCGGTCCTTCCTGCAAGGCGAGTTCAGGCGGCCGCCCGACGTCCCTCTTCAATCCAGATCTCAACCAGGCGCCTGATGTTCGGTGGAACGACGAGCCGGGGAAACAGCCGCGCCACGGTATGCACGGGGAACTTCTCCAACTCCCGCCACAGGCCACCGTTCAGGACGGTCTCCAGCACCGGGAGAAGCAACTCGGGCGGACCGTCCATGTCCAACATCCGGTTTCCACGGTCCCAGGTCCAAAGCTGCACCTTGCGCGCCACCGAATAAGGGTAGCACGGTCGCGGCATGGGGGGGCGACCTGGCTAAGCCCCGGGGACTTTGCCCACGGCGCGCAACTCGGCGCATTCGGGGCACGGGCAGGTGCGGCGCAGATCGCGGAAGTTGTAGATGCCGGTCGAGTGGCCGTCGCTCCACGTGATCGAGATGGCGTACTGGCCGACCAGCTCGATGGAGCTGGCGCGCACATTCGCCGGTACCTTCTCCGGGTCGACGAGATGTCTGCCCGACATTTCCTCGATGCAGTGGGCGCAGCGGCAGCCGAGGCGCAGCGCGCGCGCTTCGTGGGCGGACTTGTGGCCTCCTTCCCAGGTGATCGTGATCTTCGAGCGCAGGAGCCCGACGATTTCCACCGGCATCGGCATGGGCCGACGTTAGCGCGTCCGGGGCCCGGGTGCTGCGGATTCGACTATCGCAAGCGGCGTCGTCCGGCTATTTTCCCTGCCGATGGCACCCACGGCTTATGTATGTTCGATTTGCCGCAAGCCGATTCTCGTCGGTGCGCGCGTCGTCAAGTGCGCGGTCTCGACCTGCAACTCGGGCAAGGTGAAGCTGGTGTTTTGTTCGCCCGACTGCTGGGACATGCATCTGCCTGGGGCGCGGCACCGCACCGCTTTTTTCACCGAAGAGATTGCCAGGCGCGAGTGATGCCGCGCGCTCCGATTGCCGGCCACGCCACCGAGGCGGGAACCGCACGAGCGGCCGCTCGCCTCGGCGTGCACGGGACCGCGACCCTGGGAAAGACCGGCTTGACGGTCAGCCGCCTGGGATTTGGTTGCTACCGCGTCGACGACGAAACCACCGAGCACGCTGAATCGATGCGCCGGGCGCTGCGCGGTGGGGTCAACCTCATCGACACGTCCACGAACTACACCGACGGCGGCAGCGAGCGTTGCGTGGGTGCGGTGCTGGAGGAACTGGTCGCGGCGGGCGAGTTGCAACGCGACGAGATCGTTGTCGTGTCCAAGATTGGCTACGTTCAGGGGTGCAACCTTCATCTGGCGATGGCGCGCGAGGCAGAGGGCCGGTCCTTTGCAGACATGATCAAGTACACGGACGGGTGCTGGCACTGCGTCCACCCGGAGTTTCTGGCCGACCAGCTTGACCGATCATTGCAACGTCTGCGCCTCGGGACCCTCGACGTTTGCCTGCTGCACAACCCGGAATATTTTTTTTCGGACGCGGCCCATCGCGGCGCGAAGGCCTCCGACGTGCAGACGCTGCGCGACGAGTTCTACCGCCGCCTCGCAGGTGCATTCGCTTACTTCGAAACGCAGGTCGCGGCGGGCCGCATCCGCGCCTATGGCGTGTCGTCGAACACGGTCACGGCACCGGCGGACGGCCTTGAGACGACGGCGCTCGATCGCATGTTGCAGGCGGCGCAAAGCGCGGGTGGGAAGAACCACCATTTTCGCGTCTTGCAGTTGCCGATGAATTTGCTTGAAACGGGTGCGCTGTTCGAGAACAGCCACGGTGGCCGCACGGTGCTCGATTGCGCCATTGAGCGCGGCGTCGGGGTGCTGGTCAACCGGCCGCTCAACGCCATCGTGAGCGGGCGGCTGGTGCGCTTTGCTGGGCCACTGGATCGGCAGGCGGGGCCGCTGCTCGCGCCGACGCTGCCCGCCGAGTTGCACGGCGAGACGCTGTCGCGCAAGGCCCTGCACGTGCTGACGAGCGTCCCCGGGGTGTCGTGCATCCTGCTCGGCATGCGCCGAACCGCCTGGGTCGACGATGCGTTGCCCGTGCTTGGGTGGCCGCGCCTCGCTGCCGAGGCGGTGCCCGCGGCGTTTGCACCTTTCGCCAAAGCAGGTCGCGGGTGAAGATCGACCCGGCGGCTCTCGATGTGCAGGCGGTATACCGCACGCTGATTGCCCTTATCGTGCCACGACCGATCGCCTGGGTCAGTACGCTATCGCCCGGCGGCGTGCCCAACCTGGCACCGTTTTCGTTCTTCAACGGCGTTGGAGCCAATCCTCCCACGCTGGTGTTCTCGGTGGTCAATCGCCGGGATGGATCGAAGAAGGACACCATCGTGAACATCGAGGCGTTGCCCGAGTTCGTGGTGAACGTGGCGTCATGCGATCTTGCTGTTCCGATGAACGCCACGTCCGAGGAACTACCCTGCGAGGTGAGCGAATTTGAAGCCGTGGGATTGGCGCTCGGGCCGAGCGAAAAGATACGGCCTCCGCGCGTGAAAGAAGCCAAAGCGTACTTCGAATGCGTGTTGCACGACATCGTGCGCGTGGGTTCGGGCCCCCTCGCGGCGAACCTGGTCATCGGGCGCATTGTGCTGATCGGCGTGCAGGACGCCGTTCTGGATCCGGCGGGGGCCATTGATGCTGGCAAGCTCGACGCGATTGGCCGCATGGGCGGCGACGTCTACGCGCGCACCACGGACCGATTTTCGTTGCCGAGACCGGGCCGCAAGCCGGTGGGGGGATCGTAGTCGGGTCGGGTTCACGGCGGCGTGGACGAAAAGCCGAAGGCGCGTCCGTAAAACTCCAGCTCAGCCCGCAGGCAGGTTTCGATCGTTTCGGCCTTGCGAAAACCGTGCTGCTCGCCGGCGAAAGCGTGGTACGCCGCCTGCAGGCCGTTGCGCTGCAACGCCGCGACCATCGCTTCTGCCTGGCTGGGCGGGACGACCTTGTCTTCGAGTCCCTGGAAAAAGATCACGGGACAACGGAGGCGATCCGCGTGGTGGATGGGTGAGCGCGCGGCGTAGCGCTCCGCGGCTCTGGTCGGGTTGTCGCCCGGTGTCACGCCGACGAGCCGGTCGATGTAGCGCGACTCGAACTTGTGCGTATCGCGGCCAAGGGCCTGCAGATCGCTGACGCCGTAGTAGCTTGCGCCGGCGGTGAAGACATCGCGGAACGTCAGCGCGGCCAGCGTGGTGTACCCGCCGGCGCTGCCGCCGCGAATGGCGAGCCGTCGGCCATCCACCCGCCTTGAGGCGGCGAGGAAGGCTGCGGCGGCGACGCAGTCGTCGATGTCGAACCCGCCCCACTGGCCGTACAGGCTGTCGCGGTAGGCGCGTCCGTAGCCCGAACTGCCTCGGTAGTTGACGTCCACCACCGCGAATCCGCGCGTCGTCCAAAACTGGACGACCGGACTGAACATCATCGCTGTCGCGCTCGTGGGGCCGCCATGGACGATGACCACAAGCGGCGGCAACTCACCTGGTCGCGGCACGAAGTCTCGGTTGCGGGGCGGGTAGAAAAATCCGTGCGCCGATTGGCCTCCTTGGGTTGGAAACTCGATGGCTTCAGGCTGCGACACGTAGGCCGCATCGATGAGCTGAGGTGTCGACACCTGCAAGACCTCGGGCCCCGCGCCTGGTTTTTCGGCGCGCGCACCGGGCAGCCGATGCCGCTTGATCATCGTGCCTTGCGTGGGGTTGCCTTCCAGGGTCACGAAGCCGTCCGGCCCGGTGGCCAGGTGGCCAACGTGGGTCAGGTCCGAGGGAATGCGGGTGGGCACTCTGGCAATCAGATCGAGTTGAAACAGTTCCCAGATGCCCTGCCGCACTTGTGCTCCGACGATCGTGTGGGGTCCGGTAAATCCCCAGTACGACGCGCCCGCGCCCCACAGGGGGGAGCCGACCTCGGCCTCCATGGGTGCCGGGAGGACCGGCGTGATCTGGCCGTCGGCAGAGCGGTGCAGATTCCAGTACCCGTTCGGCTCCCAGGCGAAATAAAGGCTGCCGTCGGCAGCAAAGGCAGGCACGAAGGCGGACGCGCGGTGGTCACCGGCCACGTGCGTCGCGGGCCCGGGCCTTCCTGCCTCGTCCAGGGTGGCGATGAAAAGCGCCGACGCATCCCAGGGCATGTGTGGGTGATTCCAGGACAGCCACGCGAGTTGCTTGCCGTCTGGGCTCAGCACCGGGCTGGCGTGAAAATCCGCGCCGCGCACCAACACGTCGACGTGCCCATCGCGCAGGTCGACCGCGACGATGTCGTTTTGCACTTCCCGGCCGTCGTCACCGTGATGCTCACCGATGGCGATGAGGCGAGCACGGGCTTCGTCCACAATCAGGTCCGCAAAGCGCCAGCCGGTGTGCGCGGCCGATCCCGGGAGCGGCCGCGGCGCGGTACCCGGCGCTGCATGCCAAAGCCGCTGATCGCCGAAGTCGACAAAATAGACGTGACCCTCGCTCGATACCGCGTAGGGCAGGCCCCCGTACTCATGCACGCGCGAGCGCACGTTGAGCGGTGCCGGCGTCAGATCGACCGTCGCGCCATCCGGCCTGCGCTGGACAAGGACGCTGCGGCCGGCTTCCGTCGGCCGTCCCTCGATCCAGTAGATCGATCCATCGTCGGTGATGCGCGGATACGACAGGCGCAGAACGTGGCCCGCCACCGCGCTGGCGGCGAGCGGGGACTCCCACGAACCACAGGCCCGCTCGCGCACCGCCGTCACGTCCGTCCCTCGGACTGCCGCCGCAACAGGTAACGCAGCAGCGGCGCGGCGTGCAGGGCCTGAAGCATGTCTCCGGCGTCGATGAGGCTCGGGATCTCGCGCAGCGGGACCAGATGCACGCGCAGATCCTCGGTGGCCTCGGGCCTGGCAGGACCGAGCAGATGCACGCCTTCGGCCAGGTGCGTTGTCACCAGGTTGTTTTGCAGGGCCGGATTGGCCGACAGGGTCGCAAGGGGTGCCGCCGGGGACGACCAGGTGCCGCCGCCATAGCCGGTTTCTTCCAGCAGCTCGCGCCGGGCGGCCACCAGGGTGTCGCCGTCCGTCGCGTCGATGACGCCGGCCGGGAGTTCAAAATGGACCGCGCCAAGGCCCGGGCGGTACTGGCGGATCAGCACAACGTCGTCGGCGGCCGTCACCGCCACCACGTTGACCCACGGTGGGTACTCGCTGATCCAGTACTCGGGGATCTCGGCACCGCCGGGCAGCCTCAAGTGGTCCTGGCGCAACACCAGCCACGGCGGCCGTTGATGCAGGTAGGTTCGTGCGACCAGCGTCCAGGGCAGGGGATCGTTCGCGAGCTTGCGCGTCATGGCGATCCGCCTAAGCCTTGCCGCCGGTCTCGTCCGGTGCGCCGCTATCGAGGGGCAGGCCCGCATCCCGAGGTGGAGGACTCAATCCCTCGCACATGGTCAAAGGTACGCAGCCGTTGCCAGTGCCAAACTTGCCGCCCGCGTAGGTTTTTCCTGAGCAGCAAACGTCGTTGCCCGTCGGGCAGTCATTGCTCATCAGGGCGCAAGGTGTCCGGCACAGGTAGACCGCCACCGGGTCGCCGGTGATCCGGGGTTGCTTGTGCGTCGAGATGCAAATCAGATCGATGCCGCGCTGGCATTCCCGATATGGGTCGTCGTCCTCATTGGTGCTGCAGTAGACGCCTTCGGGGGAGCGAAAACGCGCGCGGGTGCAGGCCCCGGTTGCGGTTGTCAAGGCCACCAGCACCAGGATCAAGGCAGAAACCCGCATGCGGATCGCAGTATCCCCGCGCGGGTGGCAGCCCCACAAGGACTATTCGTTGTGTAAAGTACGGCCGTGGGCGACAAGCGCGACTACTACGAAGTTCTTGGGGTACCCCGCGACGCGGACGCGGCCGAATTGAAGCGGGTGTACCGCAAGCTCGCGGTTGAAAATCATCCCGACCGAAATCCCGGCGATGCCCAGGCCGAGGCACGGTTCAAGGAGGCGTCCGAGGCGTATCAAGTTCTGTCCGACTCCGAGAAGCGCGCCATGTATGACCGCTTCGGACACGACGCGCCTCGCGGTGGCGGGATGGGCGGGGGATTCTCCAACGTCAACGACATCTTTTCGGCGTTTGGCGACGTCTTTGGCGACATTTTTGGCGGTGGCGGTGGTGGCCGATCGGGTCGGGCCGCTGACGTCGAGACTCAGGTCACCATCACGCTGGCCGAGGCCGCGCGCGGCGTCGACAAAGAGCTCAAGGTCAGCCGCCACGCCGCCTGTGTCGCGTGCGGTGGAAGCGGGGCGGCCAGGGGATCACGGCCGCAGACGTGCCCGCAATGCCGGGGCCGCGGCCAGGTCGTGCATTCGCAGGGCTTCTTGATGATTTCGACCACCTGCCCGATGTGCCGTGGGCAAGGTCAGACCGTGGGGACGCCCTGCGACGCCTGTCATGGCGGAGGCGTCGAAATGGTGGAGGAGCGCCTGCAAGTCAACATTCCGGCCGGCATCGACGATGGATCCACCTTGCGGCTGTCGGGGCGGGGCGAGGTGCCCTTCCGCGGTGGCCGCGCGGGGAACCTCTACGTCGTTGTTGGCGTGACGCCGGACGATCGGTTCGAACGCGACGGGGCTGATCTGCACACCGAGGTGTCGGTGACGTTTCCGCAGGCGGCGCTCGGGGACAAGGTCAAGGCCCCCACGCTCGATGGTGACCTCGACATCGACATTCGGGCCGGAACCCAGCCCGGGGACACCGTGGTGCTGCAAGGCCGCGGCATGCCTCGGCTGCAAGCGCGCGGACATGGTGACCTCATCGCCCACGTCAAGCTCGTGGTGCCCACGTCAGTTTCACGCGAGGAAGAGGAACACCTACGCGCGTACGCCGCGGCCGCAGGGCAGAGCGCGTTGCCTCCGCTCGGAGGTTTTTTTCGTCGCAAGAAAAAGAGTTGAGCGTTTCCGGTTTCACGTTGTGCCGTGAATCGCACGGCGACGCTCCGAGGCCCGACGGCGGCGCGCACCATCACATCGTGCGGCCTTCGGCTGCAAGCGCCGCAGCCACCTCGGGCACCTTCATGAAGCCTTCTTTGTCGATGGCTTTCTCCAGTGCGTCGAGCGGGCGGATGGTGCCCTTGCGCATCAGGTTGGTCAGGCCCGCGTCCATCGTCTGCATGCCCTCGGCTCCACCGCCTTGCATGATGACGTTGATCATCGCCGTCTTGCCGTCGCGGATTGCCACCGACAAAGCCGTGGTGGCGACCAGGATCTCATGCACGGCGACGCGGCCGGAGCCGTCCGCCCGTTTGAGAAGTTGTTGCGCGACGATGCCGCAGAGCGACTCGGACAGCATGCCGCGGATGCCGGGTTGCTCCTTGCTGGGAAATGCATTGATGAAGCGATCGATGGTGGCCGCGGCGGAATTTGTATGCACGGTTGCAAACACCAGGATGCCGAAGCTGGCGCAGGCGAGCGCCATGCGCATCGTCTCTTGACCGCGCAACTCGCCGACCAAGATGATGTCGGCGTTTTCCCGGATCGCGCTGCGCATCGCGTCGGCGAAGCTGGGTGTGTGAATGCCGACCTCGCGGTGGCTGACCTGAGCCTTGACCGGCTCATGCACGAACTCGACCGGATCTTCGATGGTCAGGATGTGGCACGGCTTGGTGTGGTTGATGTGCGAGATCATGGCCGCCAGCGTGGTGCTCTTGCCGCTGCCGGTGGGTCCGGTGACCAGCACCAGGCCGGACCGGCGCTGGGCGAGGCGCACGATTGCAGGGGATAGACCCAGTTCTTCCGTCGTTGGCACGCGGCTGGGGATGGTGCGGAAGACCGCGCCAGGTCCGGTGACCCGATAAAGATAGTTGGCGCGGAAACGCGCTTTGGTCTTGTACCCGTACGCGAAATCCAGATCGTGGTGCGTGTCGAAGTGGGCGCGCTGGCCCTCGTCCAGCAATTCGTAAAGCAGGCGTTCGATCTGCGCGTGGTCCAGGATCGCATCTTCCAGCGGGACCAGATCCCCTTTCGACCGCATCATCGGCGGCGAGCCCACGATGAGATGCAGATCGGACGCCTTTTGCGCCAGCAGCGTGTCGAAAAGCCTGTCGATGGCCGGCATTCATTCTCCTTGCTTGAACAGGCCACGCAGGCCGCCGCTCTTGTCCAGGGTCGGCTCGGGGGTGGGTTCGACGGCGGGCGGCTTGAGTGCCTTGGGGTCATCGAGCACCGAGATCGCCGCCTCTTGCGTGATGACGTGGGCGTTGATGAGTTCGCGCAACGAGTCCTCGAGGCGCATCATTCCGAACGCGCGGCCGCGCTGCAGGAGGCTGGGCAATTGAAACAGCTTGTTGTCCCGGATGAGGCTCCACAGTGGGACGTTGCCGGTGATTATTTCCGCCGCTGCGGCCATGCCCTTGCCGTCGGCGCGGGGCAAGAGCCGCTGGCTGACGACAATCTTCAGGGCACCTGCCAGGGTGGCGCGCACCTGCGACTGCGTCTCGGAGGGAAACATGTCGATCAGGCGATCGATCGTCTTGGCGCCCGACGGGGCGCTCATGGTGGCGATGACCAGGTGCCCGGTCTCGGCGGCGGAAAGCGCCATCTCGACGGTTTCAAGGTCGCGCAATTCGCCAATCGCGATGACGTCGGGATCTTCGCGCAGCGACGCCTTGAGTGCCGCCCTGAACGAGTCGGTGTGCGTACCGACCTGCCGCTGCGACATGACGGCCAGCTTGCGCGGGTGAACGATCTCGATCGGATCCTCGACGGTGATGATGTGGCAACGCTTGGTGCTGTTAATGAGGTCGATGAGCGCGGCCATCGTGGTGGTCTTGCCGTGACCATTGGGGCCCGACACGATGGCCAGCCCCTGGTGGTAGGTCGCCACCTTGGCCAGCTCGGGCGGCAAGCCCAGCGATTCGAGGGTGGGCGGAATGGTCGCGATCAAGCGAAAGCAACCCTTGAGGCCGGTTTTCTGCTGGTTCACGTTGATGCGCAGGCGGCCTGCCCCCGCCACATCGAGCGCCAGATCCGTGTAACCCACGCTGGCGAGCGACTCGACTTGCGGCGCGGACAAAAAGGACAGGAGCATGTCCCGCACCCGCTCCGGCGACAGGGCCTCACCGGTCGGCTCCAGAAGACCAACTTTTCGGACCAACGGCGGGCGGCCAGCCACGATGTGGACGTCGCTCGCGGCCTGGCGGCGAGCCGCAGCCAGGATGGCGCAGAGATCGGGATCGATGCCGGTCGCGGCCATCGCGGGTGTGCGGGCTGCTGCTGGGGCGGCACTCCTCACCGACGGCGGCGGCGCGGCCGTTCGCACGGGTGCTGGCGTGGGAAGCCGCACAGGATCAGGTGTCGCCACGGTCCAATGGGGCTCTTCTGCCGGGGCGGGCACCGGGGCGGGCACCGGGGCGGGCGTCGGGGACACTTTAGCGACGGGTGGCGCGTCCCGGCCGAGCCAAACAATGAACGAGTTGCCGTGGTGGGTGATGGCGACCAGATACTTGTGCCCGCCTGCCCCCAGGGGGTGCTTTTCACCCTTGGCACCGGGAGCAGGAACAAAAGGGGCAAGCTCGGCCGAGGCGACCAGCGCCGCGATCTGTTCGGGGGGCACCGGAACCTGGGTGAGCGCTTTTTTCTCGCCGTTGACCAGCGCCGTGATGACGCGCCCCGGCGAAACAACTATCTCCGCGATGTCGCCACGGTCCAGGTATCGCAGGAGGTTGGGCAACCCCCACATCAGATCAACCTGCCCTCCACATCGTCATCAATGATCCTGAGAGTTCGCGGCAGTTCACCGCAGGCCAACGGCGACGGACGGCGGAGATGGCCGAGCCGAAATGCGCGCCACGGGAGTAGAGGCCGAGATCCTTGATGAGGTAGGCCTGCACGGACCAGATCCCGGGCATGTCGCCGTACAGATCGAAGACAGCAGCCTCGATGCATGCGGCCACGCAGGACGCCGCGGTGTTCTGCGTGGCTTCCGGAGTGCTGCGGTGCCAGGACTGGACCAGCATAGGTTTCCTCTCCTCTACTTGTTGCTCTTGGCGGCGTACGCATAGGTCACGGCTGATCGCGAACCGCTCTCTCGGCGAGGTCTCTCCGTAGCCGTCTGCGCAGCCCTAGCGGCGTGCTTTTCAATCCACGCAACGACAAGCTTTTGAAGAAACGGCCGAGGCTGAACGATCCCGTTTGCCCAACGGGAGACACTCGACACCGCAGCCTCGAATTTGTCCGCGAGAACCCGCTGGTCGTTGCCGCTGAGATCCAAATAGGATCGCACGATCTGCGCGAATGTGGCACCATCCTCCGTTGGCCCTTTCCAGTTCCCGCATGCTGACGCCAGTTCACTCATCGTCGACGGCTTCTCCATCGCGTCCTCCTTCGCTAGAGACAGGATAGTGCTCCCACCGCGCGCGTGCAAGATGCAAGCGGTACTTTCTAGTATGGTGAAACATATCAAGCACTTACAGCCACGCAAGGAATCTGATAGATGGCAAGATTGGAGGCAGCTCTGCGGGCCGGGACACTCGGGGACGCAGACAGAATATTGAGGTTCTATGCGGAGAACCCCAGCGAGCACGTCCTCGGTCGCGCGGACTCCGTTAGGAAGGCGTGCGACGAAGGTCGCCAGTTTCTAGTCGAGAGCGGAGGCGAGTTCATCGCCGTCTCCGGATGCTTCACGGTCGGGGAAGACAAGCTGGTCGAGGTAGGTGGGACGCGTGTCGCCGACAGGTGGCAGGGGTTCGGAATCCAGACCGCCTTGTTCCGCGCTCGGTTTGCCTCGTTGGTATTCACGGAGCCAGGTAGCGAGATCACGACTGCTGTCGGCACCACCAACGCGTCTTCCCGGATCAACATCGAGCGGATGGGGTTTGAACGCTGGTTCGATCCTGTGGCCACCTTGCTCGTGGAGTGCGATCCTGGCGAGGGGCGGGCCGGATGCGAGAAGAAGTCCACGCTGCCGCCGGGGGCCAAGTGTTGCAGCGATTTCTACCTGCTACCGGCAGCCGCTCACCGTCGGCAGATCGAGATCCTGCTTGAGCAGACGAAGAACGCGCTCGTGGTCGAACGCAAGCACCGAGAAAGGGACGACACCCTCGCGATTCAGATTGGCACAGTGGCCGTTCAAGAGCCGGGCTGGCGACAGGAGCTCGAAAAGTTCTGTCGCGGCCAGTAGCGTTCGCGCGAGGACCGGCCCAAGACGTGCGATCCTGCGGGGCGAGAGGGGCTTGGCGGCGCGTCTTCGCGAGGCTCGTGAGGCGGCTGGATTATCGCAGGAGGACGTGGCGCAGAAGCTCAGGCTCCCCAGATCAACCTGCCCTCCACATCGTCATCAATGGTGGCTTGTGCTTCCTGCCAAAGCAAGTATACTGCAAACGGTCATATTCCGAGGTTTTTAAACAACGGCCCGCTATGTGGCTCAACACGGCCCAACGCCTGCAGTGAAGCGGCCGCCATGCCCCTCAAATGACGATGTGCCTGGCGTCTGTCCTGGCGTCATAGCGGCCCATCGTTTCTCGATCAAATGAGATTCGCAGCATGCCTACCCATTCATCACACCTCGATCGACCGGTCAAAAAAACCGTAACTATTATCCGTTCGCGGTATAACGGCTCGGGGGTCAGCGCGAGCGTTTGGGCCCAGGCTTCCTGATCGGCTGCGGCCACACGAGTGCAGGCACTGGGGTTGCGGCGTCGTAAAGCCACGCGTAAGCGAACACCGAGGCCAGGACGCGCTTGGTGTAGTTGCGCGTTTCGTCGAACGGAATGCTCTCGATGAATTCGTCCAGGTCGACGCGCGGCCGTTTTTGCAGCCAGCGATCCACGGCACCTTCGCCCGCGTTGTAACCCGCGATGGCCAGCGGCAAGCGCCCCGAGAAGTGATCGAGCAACGACGCGAGTAGCCGCGTGCCGATGGCCACGTTGGAGGCGGGGGCAAGCAGGGTGTCGCGTGTCACCGGCGCGACCGAAAAGCGCCGGGCGGTTGGCATCATGAGCTGCATGAGCCCAAGCGCGTTCGCGAACGACTCGACGCCCGGGTTAAATCCGCTCTCCTCGCGCATGATGCCAAACGGCAGTGGCTCGGGCACGTGGTTTTCACGGGCTTCGGCTGCGATCAGTTCGGGGAACGCGCGCGGGTACGACAGGTGCCACTCGGCGATGCCTGGCCCGGTCGGGTACTGACGCCGATAGGCCGTCAGGGTGTAGCGAGGGATCGCGTAGGACGCCGACCACACGCGGCCCCGGTCGAGCAACGTCGCCGCGATCCACAACACCTCGTCGCGGCCCACGCTGGCGACCGGATCGGCCTTGCGCGCGGCATCACGCGAGTCGGCGGCCGAAAAGCCAAGGCGGGCGAGCTCGCGCCTGGCTTCTGCGCCGAGCCCCAGACGCGCGAGTTCGACGGCACGCAAGAACGTGGCGTTGGCGAACTCGGGCCTGGCCGCGAAGGACATGGGCGGGACGACGCCAGGCGACAGCCCGGCACGCAACTGCTTGAGCAACGTGGCGCGCTCGCCGGGTGAGCCCGTCTTGAGCCGATCGAACGCCAGCAGGGCGTAGAACGACAATGGGTATTCGCGGATCGCCCGCACGTAGAACTCGCGCGCGTGGTTGCGATCTTTGTGTCGATCATAAACCCGCGCCCGCCAGTACAGCGCCCGGCCCTCGGCGTACCAGAACTCTTCGTGCGGCAGTTTGCGCAAGTTTTCCTCCAGCCACCGGGCTGCTTCGGCCCACTTGCTGGTCCGAATCGCGGCGAAGGCCAGACGCCACAGCGCCTCGCCAAGCTGGTCCCCATGCGGATAGCGCTGGGGAATGCCCGCCAGCAGCCGTTCGGCCCTGGCTTGATCGCCTTCGTCGGTCGCGAGTTCAGCGGCGCGCAAACGCGCGTCGTCGGCGTAGCTGTGGCCGGCGAAACCTTTTTCGATCTCGTCGTACTTGGTGAACGCCGTCGTCTTGTCGCCACCGGAAGCGAGGCACCGCGCGCCCTGGTACAGCGAACGCACCAGGAGATCATCGTCGGAGCACACGCGGCAGGCGGCCTCGGCCTGAGCAAACAGGGGCGCGGCTCGCGGCCGCTGGCGCTGTTTGAACACCGATTGCGCCAGGTGAAAACGCGCCCGGCAGGCGTCCGCCGGAGTGAGGCCAGGCAGCGCAAGTGCGGCATTGAAGGCATTTTCGGCGTCGACGTTCTGGTTCTTGTCGAAGTAGACCAGCGCACGGGAGAGCCACTCGTCCGAGGTCCAGGCCAGCGGTCGCGCGGCACCGGCGTCGGTGGGTGGCGTTGGCAGCGCGGCCAGCTTTTCCGCGGCGCGCCGAGCCCACGATTCGAGCGGAGCTTCCGACCAGATCTTCCGGTAGATGGCCGCCACGTCTGCGCCAGGACGGCCAAGGGTAGTCATCGCCTCGGCGCGCCTGAAGGACGCCTCGGCCCGACGCGGCCCGGCAGAGAAACGTTCAAGGAATCGCCCCGTCTCGCTTTCGACGGCCGCCCAGCGTTTCTCGGTCACCAGCGCGTCGATCTTGACCAGGACGGCCTCGGCCTCGGGCACGCTGCGCGCGGGCACGCGGTCCGCCCAGGTGATCGCGCCGCCGGTATCGCCGCGTCGCACCCGGCAGCGGGCGGCGTGATACGCGTGGTAGGGTGCCAGCAGCGGATAGGCGGCGTGCAGATCCTCGAACAGGTCGCCGGCGGACTTCCACTGGTTCAGGTTTTCGCGGGCAAGCGCCAGCAGAAACATCGCCGGATGCCGCTCGGGCGACGTTTTGGGCAAGCGGCGCAAAGCGTTTTCAAGCGATGCCTCCGCGCCCGTCCAGTCCTCGGCCCTGAACTTATCCCGCGCGGTGCGCAGCGGTTCCGCCTCGAAGTACGGCTCGGTCCAGTGGCGGTCGAACGCGACGGCCTTGGTCGACGCATCGGTCGCGGGGCTCGCGGCCCGGGCGTGCGTCACCCCAAGAACCAACAGAACCGCGAAAACGCGTCGTGCGCTCATGCCAGATGCTTGCTCGGCGCTGCCGCAGATCCGATACTTGTCACAGGAATTCCACATGTCCATTTCCCGCTACAATTTTCCCACCCGGATCGAGTTCGGTTCCGGTGCCCTGCAGCTTCTGCCCGATGCGCTCAAGGAGGCCGGCCGACGCCGCCCCCTGGTGGTGACCGATCGCGGATTGGCGGTGTTGCCGCCGGTCGCCAAGACCAACGATCTGCTGAATGACGCCGGTCTCGCGAGCGCGGTGTTCTCGGGCGTCTGGGGCAATCCGGTGAAATCGCAAGTCACCGCCGGCGTTGCGGCATTTGCCGCGCACCAGGCTGATGCCATCGTCGCGCTCGGCGGCGGCGCGGCCATCGACGTTGCCAAGGCCATCGCGCTGATGGTCCATCACCCCGGCGATCTGTTCGATTACGAGGACGAACAGCCGGGTGCCCGGCCCATCGACCAGGCGATTCCGACGACGTTTTCGATTCCAACCACGGCCGGCACCGGCAGCGAGGTGGGGCGCAGCACGGTCATTTCCGACGACACCACCCACGTGAAAAAGATCATGTTCTCGCCGCGCCTGCTGGCGCAGCGGGTGTTCGTCGATCCTGAGCTGACGATGGCGTTGCCGGCATCGGTGACGGCGGCGACCGGCATGGACGCGGTCACCCACCTGGTCGAGTCGTACCTCGCCAGGGGTTTTTCGCCGCTGTGCGAGGGCATCGCGCTGCACGGGCTGCGGCTGGCGGCGCGAAGTCTGCGCCAGTGCGTTGGTTACGCGCAAAAGGTCGAGGCGGGCACCCAGGCCGCACTCAGCGACGAGACGCACCGCGAGGCGCGTGGCCTGATGGCGAACGCGGCGTTGATGGGTGGCGTGGCCTTTCAGAAGGGGCTTGGCGTCACCCATTCGATGGCGCACGCCCTCTCGACCGTGTGCGATCTGCACCATGGCCTCGTCAACGGCATCTGCATTCCCTACGCGATGGAGTTCAATCGGGCGGTGGTGGCTGACAAGCTGGCCGAGCTCGCTGCCGCAGTGGGCGCGCCCGCGACGGCGGACGGCTTCATCGCGTGGCTCGTCGAACTCAAGGCGGCGATTGGCATTCCGCGGACGCTGGCGGACGTCGGCGTGCGGCGCGAGCACCTTGATCGGCTGGTCGCGATCGCGGTGGTCGACGCTTGCCATCCCAACAACCCGCGGCCCGTCAGCGCGTCCGACTTCCGCACCTTGTTCGAACGGGCGCTCGGCGGATGAGCGCGCCGTTGCTTCGCATCGGCGTCAGCGCGTGCTTCATGCACGCGGATCCCACGCGCGCTTTGTTCAAGGACAAGACGTTGCTCTACGCCGAGGAGGCGATGCTCGCTTGGATCATGGCGGGCGGCGCGGTGCCTCTGATGTTGCCGCGGGCGCACGGAGCCGTTCGTGTTGCCGACCTGGTTGAAGGGCTCGACGGCCTGGTTCTGCAAGGGGGCGCGGACGTGGCACCGGAGAGTTATGGCGAGTCCCCAATTCGTCCCGAGTGGTCGGGCGATCGCGAGCGCGACGTGTACGAGATCGCGCTCATTCACGCATGCATCGCATGGAAGATTCCTGTGCTGGGCATCTGCCGGGGCGCGCAGATCCTGAATGTCGCGCTTGGCGGAACGCTCTGGCAGGACATTGAGACGCAGCATCCGGGGCACCGGATCCACCGCGACTGGAACGTGTACGATCTGAACGTCCACCAGATTTCGATCGAGCCTGACTCGACGCTCTCGCGCTGGTACGGCGGCGCGACCAGCGGCCAGATCAACAGCGTTCATCACCAGGGCCTCAAAGATCTGGGGCGCGATCTCGTGATCGAGGCCCGGTCGGTGCCGGACGGCGTGATCGAGGCCGTGCGCCACGCGCCTGACTCAAACGACGGTTGTTTCGTCTACGGCGTGCAGTGGCACCCGGAGTTCATGAACGCTTCCGGTGGTGCGGCCGGGCTGGATCCGAAGGTGCTGTTGCGCGCGTTTCTCGCCGCCGCACAGGCGCGCCAATGAAGGTTGTGAATCCGGCCACCGGCCAAGTCATCACCGAGGTGGCCGAGGACACCGCCGCGTCGGTGGCCGCCAAAGTTGCGCGGGCACGCCAGGCGCAGCCCGCCTGGGCCCAAACACCGCTGGCGGAACGATCGGCGATCATCGCCCGGTTTCGCGATCAACTGGTCGCGCGCAAAGACGACCTCGCGCGCGTGCTCACCCGCGAGATGGGCAAGCCCATCAGTCAGTCGCGCAACGAGCTGGGTGCCACGCCCGGGCGCATCGACTTTTTCCTCGCGCAGACGGCGGCGGTGCTGGGCCCGCAGACGGTCCACGACGAGCCCGGCAAGCTGCAAGAAGTCATCGCGCACGAGCCGCTCGGCGTCGTGGCCAACATCTCGGCGTGGAACTATCCGTACTTCGTCGGCAGCAACGCCTTCGTGCCGGCGCTGCTGACCGGCAACGCGGTGCTGTACAAGCCGTCGGAGCTGGCGACCATGACCGGCCTGCGCATCGCCGAGCTCCTGCACGAAGCGGGTTGTCCAAAGGATGTCTTCATTCCGGCGTTGGGCGGCGGCACCGTGGGTGCGGCCCTCTTGGCCGAAGCCGTCGACGGCGTCTTTTTCACCGGCAGCTTCGCCACGGGGAAGAAGGTGGCGCTTGCGGTCGCGCCCAGGATGATCAAGTTACAGCTTGAACTTGGCGGCAAGGATCCCACCTACGTGTGCGACGACGCCGACGTGCGCGCGGCGGCCGCGAGCCTGGCCGACGGGGCCATGTACAACAACGGGCAAAGCTGCTGCGCGGTCGAACGCATTTACGTGCATAAGAAGGTGGCACCGACATTTATCGACGCCCTGGTTGAGACCGTTCGCGCTTTCGTGGCCGGGGATCCCGAGCAAGACGCGACCTACATCGGTCCCCTCGCGCGGCCGCAGCAGCTTGCCGTCTTGCAAGCGCAGGTGGACGACGCGGTGGCTCGCGGCGGGCGCGTGCTGTGCGGCGGCAAGCGCCTCGACAATCCGGCGGGCGCGTACGCTCCGACGGTGGTGGCGGGTGCCACGAACGACATGCGCCTCATGCGCGACGAAAGTTTCGGTCCGGTGATCGGCATCGCGACCGTCGCCGACGACGACGAGGCGGTTCGCTTGATGAACGATTCCGAGTACGGGCTCACCGCCGGGGTGTACTCGCGCGATCGGCAGCGCGCCGAAGCCATTCTGCGCCGGGTGGACGCCGGCAGCGTCTACTGGAACTGCTGCGACCGCGTCAGCCCGCGCCTGCCGTGGACCGGACGCAAGCACTCGGGCATCGGGTCAACGTTGTCGGTCGACGGCATCCGCGCCTTCTTGCAGCCGAAAGCCTGGCACCTGCGCACGCCGTAGACCTGCGGCAACAGTAGCCAGGCGATGTATATTGAGTTTCAATATATCCAGGTTATTATGTAGCCATGTTTTCCAGGTGGGTGCAGCCGTCCGAGGCGTCGAGCGCCCTCGTCATTGGCCCACGTCGCGCCGGCAAGACCACGCTGCTGCGTTCTCTCTTTCCGGCCGCGCCCTACCTCACGCTGGACGACTACGATGTCTTGAAAGCGGCGCGCGACGATCCGAAGGGCCTGCTGCGCGCGCTCGAAGGCTCGCCGGTCATTCTCGATGAGATCCAGCGCGCGCCGGAGATCCTGATCGCGGTCAAGCTGGAGATTGATCAGCGGCGACGGCGCTTCCTCTTGACCGGATCAAGCACGCTGGGACTTCTCTCCGCGGGATCTGAAACGCTCGCTGGCAGGATTGGTCTGACCGAGTGTCCCACGGCGTGTTGGGGTGAAGAGGAGGGCCCTCCCACGCACCGGCTCTTCACGATGCCGCCTTCGCCCCTCGCGATTGCCGAGGCGAACCGCCGCTTGCCTGCCGCCCTGCACTTCGGCGGATTCCCCGAGGTCATCACGGCACCGACGGAAGCAGACAAGGTCGCGATTCTCCAGAACTACAAGAACACCTACTTTGCCCGCGATCTGCTCCAGCTCGCGAACATTGAAAATGCCGACGGGTTGATGGCGATGCTTCACTACCTGGCGGTGTCGCTCGGCTCTCACACGGACGTGTCCAACGCCGCCCGCGAATCCGGGTTGAGTCACCCGACCGCGCGGAAATACCTGAACGTCCTGCAGGCCTCACGCCTCTGTTTCAAACTCTACGGCTATCATTTCGGCCCCGCGAAACGCTTTACCCGGGCCGCCAAGCACTACTTTGCCGACAGCGGAATTCTCACCGCGCTCGGGGCAACAACGTCGCCGGGTGCCCAGCTGGAAGGCTTCGTCATTGCCGAGATCGAGAAACGTCGCAAGCTCGGATTTATTCGCTGCGACATGCTGCACTACTACAGGTCGGTGGGCGGGGCAGAGATCGACCTCGTGATCGACGAGCCCGACTGCACGACGGCGATCGAGATCAAGCATACGTCGCGACCCGCACGCAGGGATGTCCGGCACGTCGCAGATTTCGTGGCGGCCACCGATCGCAAGAAACGCCGTCGCGGCATCCTGCTTTGCATGGGCCAGGAAGCCTCATCGATCGATGGCGTCGAGATCTTGCCGATCGCCCACTTGCACCGGGCGGGGGGGAAATAGGTCATACGCATCACGAAACTTTTGCTTGGCACCGGCGATCCAGGGAGGTATGACCAGCACGTCAGAGAGCCCACCAAGGGGGAGTGTCATGCTGGGAGCCAAGGTTTTCACTGCAACGAAGGCGCGAGATCGGGAAGAACTGGGCGAGGCCGTGACGCGCTGGGTTCGCGACAACCCCAATGCACGCATCATCGACAAGGTGGTGACGCAGAGTTCGGACCGCGAGTTCCACTGCCTCAGCATCACCCTCTTTTACGACAGCGCCGTCTCGTCCGCTGCTGCGTCGATCTGGTAGTCCCCCGCTTTTAGGTCGTGTGCCAGAGCGGCAGGGCTGCCATAATGTGCGGCCATGCGTGTTGGTTTCCTGCTCAAGCAAGGGAAGCCCGAGGCCCGGGCACTAGCGGCGGAGTTGGCGGGTGGGCTGGGCCCGCTCGGGGGAACGTGCGTCGCGCTTGCCGCCGATGCCCATGGCATTCCCGGCGCGTCTGCGGTTCCACCGGAACGGCTGGGCGACTCCGTCGACATGCTGGCCGTGCTTGGCGGAGACGGGACGTTTCTGCAGGGTGCCAACCTGGTCGGCGACCACGGCATTCCGCTGTTCGGCATCAACCTTGGCAGCCTGGGTTTCATCACACATATTGCCCTCGCCGAGGCCAAAGCCCAGTTTGAAGCTGCGGTTCTCGGCCAGATGGCCATCGAAGAGCGGATGCGCCTGCGCGTCACCTTGCGGACGGGTGGCCGGGACGGAGCAATTTGTCACGCGCTCAACGACGCGGTGGTGAACCAGTTGTCCGCCGCGCGGTTGCTCACGCTGCAGGCCGAACTCAACGGGACGCCGATCACGACGTACAAGGCCGACGGCCTCATCGTGTCGACGCCCACGGGTTCGACGGCGTACAACCTGGCGGCGGGTGGCCCGATCCTCACGCCCGACGTCGAGGCCATCGTGCTGACGCCCATCTGTCCGCACACGCTCACCAACCGGCCGCTCGTGTTGCGCGGCGACGCCCGCCTGTCGGTGACCAACGTGACCGGTGTGGCGGTCACGCTGACCCTCGACGGCCAACGCGGCTTCGCCCTCGAGCACGGCGACTCGATCGAGGCCCGCAAAGCCGCGCGCGGCTTGCGCATCTTCAGCTCGACCGACAGTTTTTTTGGCATCCTGCGCAAGAAACTGGCCTGGGGCGAAAGACATGGTTGAAGAGTTGTCCATATGCTGACGTTGCTGCGCATTTCGGGATTTGCCCTCATCGAGGAAGTCGAGCTACCGCTCGGCGCGGGTCTCACCGTCATCACCGGCGAGACGGGGGCTGGAAAGAGCATCGTCGTCGAGGCGCTTGGCCTGTTGCGGGGGGGCCGCGCCAGCGCCGATCTGGTGCGCACCGGCCGCGACGAGGCCGCGGTCGAGGCGGTGTTCGACTTGCCTGTGGACGTCCCCTTGCGCGTGCGCCTCGAAGCAGAGGGCCGCAACTTGTCGGATGGTTTGTTCGTGCGGCGCGTGATAGCGCGCACCGGCCGCAGCCGGGCATACGTCGGCGGGGGACTTGCGACGGCGGGCGAGCTTTTGACCAGCGTCGGGACGCTGGTGGACATCACGTCGCAGCACGATCAGCAGTCCCTGATGGATTCCGCCAGCCAGTGCGAGATCCTGGACGCCTTCGCCGGCGCGTTGCCCGCGCGCGCGGACGTGGCAACGGCGCATCGGGAGCTTGCGGCCGCAGTGGCTGCAAGGCACGCCTTCGACACGGACGCTCGTGTCCGCACGGAGCGCGAGGATTTCCTGCGCTTTGGGCTACAGGAACTCGTGGATGCAACGTTGCAGCCGGGCGAGGACGAAACGCTGCGGGCCCTGCGCGAGCGCATCAAGGGCGCGGAGAAGTTTCTTGCCGCGTGTACCCGTGGCGAGGACGCGCTTTATTCAGGCGAAGATGCGGTGGCGGGACGCCTGTCGTCGGTGTCGCGCGAGCTGCAGCCGTTGGCCGCCCTGGACGCGACGCTCTTGCCGATGACCGAAAGGCTGCGCGAGGCCCAGGCCCTGGTGCAGGACGTGGCCGCCGAGCTCGGTCGCTACGCCGGCAAGCTTTCCTTCGAGCCGGGGCACCTTGAACAAGTCGAAGAGCGGCTGTTCCTCGTCGGCAAGCTCGTGCGGCGGCACGGCGGCAGCATCGAGGCGGCGCTGCAACGCAAGGCCGACATCGAGCGCGAACTGTCGGAGCTGGGTTCCTTCGAACAGGTGATGGGCGAGCGTCGCGCCTCGGTGGAATCGGCGCAGGCCCGGCTTGCTGCTGCGGCCGAGGCGTTGTCGGCCCGCCGCAAGCAGGCCGCTCGTGCGCTCGGCACTCACATCGACGGCACCCTGCGCGACCTGGGCCTGCGGGATGCCCAGGTGTCGCTCGCGCTCGAACTCCGCGCCGAGATCGGCCTTTTCGGCGCGGAAGATGTGCGCTTTCTGTTCGCCCCTAACCCAGGCGAGGCACCGCGGCCCCTGGCGAAGATCGCCTCGGGCGGGGAACTGTCGCGCGTCATGCTGGCGGTCAAGCGCGCGCTGGCCAGCGCGGATCAGGCGTCGACCTACGTGTTCGATGAGGTCGACACCGGCGTCGGCGGCGGCACGGCCGAGGTCATCGGCCTGAAACTCAAGGCCATCGCCGCCGATCGGCAGGTTCTTGCAGTCACGCACCTGCCGCAGATCGCGGCGTTCGCGGATCGGCACATTCTGGTCACCAAGGAAGTGACGGCGGGACGCACGACCGTCCACGCCCGCGCGCTGTCACACGGGGAACGGACGCAGGAGCTGGCGCGCATGTTGGGTGGATCGAAGCCGTCGCGGCAGGCGGCAGCCCACGCCGAGGAAATGCTGGAGCGGGCCCGTGGGGTGCATGTGTAGCCTCGCCGGGTGCCGGTTGGCGCGATGACCGCCGGGGCGCGTTTCTCCGAACGCTACGTCTGGTCCGCCTTTCCCGAGGGCGGCGTCGTCCTCGATCTGGAAGTTGGAACTTATTTTCGCGCCAATGCCACGGTGCTGCACGTTTGCGAGGCGCTTGCGGCCTCGACTGCAACCGAGCAGGTGGCCCGGGACGTGGCTGCGCGGCTCAAGATTGATGTCCCGACGGCCGAGGGTGCGATTGCACAGATTCTGTCCGACTTGCACGCGCAGGCCGAACCGAAACCCATCGGTGGCGCGTTCGTGTATCGCTCGACCGGTTCAGGCTACGCCCTGTTCGACGGCGACCGTCCCTTCATCGAGGTGGACACCTCGGGCCGGTCGGTCAGACTCTGCCTTCCAGCACGCGATTCGCCCATGCCGGTGCAGCAGGCCCTGCGGTCGCTCATGCCGAAGATGTTTCTGCTGCAAGGGATGTCGGTGTTGCACGTGTCGTCATGCTTGATGAGCGACAACCTTCTGGCGTTCGGTGGCGCCAGCGGTGCCGGGAAAACCACCACCGTGCGCGCGTTCGCGGAGGCGGGAGCGAAGGTGGTCTCGGAGGACACGTTGGTGGTGTCCTGGGAAAACGGGGTGCCCTCCGTTTTCCTGGACAGCGAAAAAGCGTTGCGGGCGTTTGCCGCCCGGGGCGCGGCTCGGCTGCAAGCCGATCCCACCGGGCCGATCGACTGCGGCGAGCTGCAGTCGATCGCCAACGGGCCGCGCCGACGAATCGACCGCCTATGGTTCCTTGACCCGGCCAGACGCCAGGGCATCGAGTTCCAGACGGTCATGCTGCCGAAGGCCGAGGCATTGGTCGAATTTCTGGACGGAAGTTTTCTCGCTTCGCACGAGCGCGGCAGTTGGCGGCGTTACTTCACGGAATGCACGGGCCTGGCCACCCATGTGGAGACGCTGCGCGCGACGACGCCCGAAAGCGTCGCGGCGCTCTTGGCGGCGGCGCGTCGCTACAGCGCGAGCTCGGCGTCGTAGCGGACGGCAGAGTCGCGTCGGTCGCCGAGCCAAGCGTGGCCGGACTTCGGCTTGCCGCTCGTCATCAGGCCCAGGTTGATGGGTTCTCTGGCCGCCCCCGCATCAAGCGCGACCTCAAGCAGCACGCGCCGGTAGCAGTTGGGCCCGCCGGGCATCACCCGATCGACCAGGCGAATCGCCCGGCGCAGGCCGTCGCGCCGCTTCTCGTCGCGGCACAGCGCGTCGCGCCCGCGCACACGTATCCGCAGCACCAGCGGCCCGATGCCTTCCCGCAACCGCCCGGCTTCAACCGAGGGCAAGGCGAAGGTGCAGCGCAGCAGGTCGCGAAGCAAGGTCACTAGCAGTCTCCTGGTATAGAGCCATCTGCGGCGACGTTGCACAACGGGCCATCTACGACTGTCCCCGTTGCTCCTGCCAAGACGTGAATCAGATTTCCTGCGGGACGGAGACGCGGAGCCTCGTACTCCCGGCGATTTTCCAACTTGTCGTTTGCTGGGGGAGGCGGAGTCGGATTGGGCTTCACGTT
>CAYSKR010000249.1:0-3445 GCA_964431675.1 uncultured Myxococcales bacterium | reverse complement strand
CGGCTTCCTCGGGACGCTGATGGTCCTCGGCGTTCTGGGCTTCGGTGCCGTCGTGTTGATGAAGCTGGTGCGCCGCGCGCGCCCGGCATCAGGCCTGCCCTGGGGCGGCAGCGACGACGATGAGGCCGTCTCGCCGCCGGGGCGGGCCTACGTCTACAAACTTCAGATCGCGCTTGGCCGTTCGGCGCGCGGGCTGCAGCAACGCCTCGCCGAGTTCGCCGCGTCGGGCGACACCGGCAGCGAGACCGGACTTGCGCAGCTCTTGCAGCAGACCACCCTCGAACTTTTGCGCGAAAAACACTCGATCCGTTACGCCGGCACCGAGTCCGCAGGCCCGATGAGCCTGACCAACGGGGAAACCAAGATGAACGCCCTGGCGCTGGCCGAGCGTTCCCGCTTCAGCGTCGAGCGCGTGCGTGGAGCGGAGGGCAAGGTCCGCCGCTCGAACGCCCCGGCCGCCACCAGCGACGACGTGCTTGAGTACATTCTGGTCACCGTCATCGTGGCGACGCGCACAGCGGTCGATCCTTGCAAGGCCAAAAACGTCGATCGCGACACCATCGACGAGTCGCTGGCGGCGCTTGGTGGCCTGGCACCGACGGCTCTGCTTGGGCTTGAGGTCATCTGGACCCCGGCTGACCCCGAAGACACCTTGTCGGAATCAGAACTTCTGACCACTTACCCGCAGCTCAAAAATCTGTAGAATCCAGCCATGCCTGGTTCTGATCTCACCCTCCCCGTGGCTGCTGTCCCCCTCTGGCGCCTGCTGCTCGACGCGGCCATCTTTGGCCTGGCGGGGATCGTCCTGCTCATCATCGGCTACTACATCTGGGAGCTGGTCACGCCCTACAACTTGCGCCGCGAGTTGCAGGAACAGAAGAACGTCGCGGTCGCGGTGGTGGTGGCGGCGTTCATCCTGGGCATGGCCATCGTCATCGGCGCGGCCCTCATCCTCGTCAAGTAGCCATGCAACGGCTCGTGATCGAGGACGACGAAGGCAAATCAGTCGTGGTGCCGCTCGTCCGGGACGAGATCACCATCGGTCGTCAAGAAGGCAACACGATCCGCCTGACCGAGCGCAACATCTCGCGCCGCCACGCGCGCCTCGTGCGTCGGGGCGGCGTGCTGTTCATCGAAGATCTTGGCAGCTACACGGGGGTGCAGGTCAACGGTGCCCGCATCGGCGAGCCGCGCATCTTGACCGACGGCGACGCCATCCTCATCGGCGACTACAAGATGACCGTGAACGCCGAGCGCCTGACCGGCACCCTCGTCACCCCCGGCGGCGCGCCCGTGTCCGGTGCCCAGCCAGCCCCTGCGCCGGCACCGATTGCGGCGCAACTTCCTGCGGCACGCGCGCCCGCCGTTGCCGACCTGGCACCGGCCTCGGCAGCACCGGCCCCGGTGCCAGTGTCCCCCTTCCCTCCTGCCGAGGCGCCTGCGCCGGTGCCAAGATCCGTCGCCGAGACGATGGAGGGGGTACCAACCGTCCCACTGCGAACCCTGGCGGATCAGGGCCTCGCCGCACCGGCCTCCAGTGCCGCGGCGGTGCCCCCCGCACGCCTGGTGGGCCTGTCGAGCAGCTTCGCCGACGCTGAGTACGCACTCGACCGGGTGGCCATCGTGATCGGCCGGACGACCGAGAACGATATCGTCATCGACCACAAGTCCATCTCGCGGCACCACGCCAAGGTGCTCCGCGAGGGGGACCGCTACGTGGTGGTGGACCTGAAGAGCGCCAACGGTGTGCGCGTCAACGGCGTGCCATTCGATCGGGTTGAACTATCGAGTGGCGACGTCATCGATCTTGGGCATGTTCGACTGCGTTTCATCGCGGGCGACGACCCTATCGTGTACGACAACGTTGACACCGTGGCCCAGCGCAAGAAGCGCATGATCGTGGGCGGCGCGATCGGGGGCGTCGCCATCGTTGCCATCGCTCTGGTGATGGCAGGCAAGAAAGCGCCGCCCGTCACTGTCAAGCCAATCGCTGCTGCGCCCGTCAAGGTGCCCGAGCCTGCCCCTGAGCCTGCGCCTGCGCCTGCGCTCGCCCCGGCCGTGGCACCAGTTGCGGAACCCACCGCTGCACCGGTTGCACCGGTTGCGCCGGTTGCACCGGCACCCGCATCCACGTCGGCACCCGTCGGCCAGGAACCGGCAGCGCCCGGGCTGGACAGGGCCAAGGAAGCCGTCGCTGCTCGCCCGCTGCCAGAACCCAAGGCAGCGCCCAGGCCGACCAACGCGCCAAAGCCGAAGCCGAAGCCGAAGCTCGCGGTGGTCGCCGCACGCCGCGCCCCCGAACGTCCCGCAGGCGCGGCAAGTCCGCCGGTCGGCGATCCGGACGCCCTCATGGCGGAAGCACAGGACGCCTGGTTCAAGCAACAGTATGCAGCAGCGATCGAGGCATCCCGCAAGGCCCTGCGCCTGCGTCCCGGATTGTCGGCTGCCTACAAGATCATCGCGGTGTGTTCGTGCTCGCTGCGCAACGGCAACGACGCCAAGCAGGCGTATCCCAAGGTCGAGGACAAGTTCAAGCCGCTGGTGAAGCAGTCCTGCGGCAAGAACGGCATCACGCTCGACTGAGCTAGGTTTTTTCTAGCTCGCCGTAGCTGTGACCGAGCGCGGGTGTGGTCGAGATGGGAAGGCCGCTGTCAACCCAGCCCGCGAAAGAAATCCGGCCCATCATGTCGCGCTGGCCAGAAAAACCGCCGCGCATGTCGGCCACCTGTGCAAAGCCCACCGACTCGAGCAACGCAGCGGCCTGAGCCGAGCGGCCACCCATCTTGCATCCGACGACCAGCGGGACCTCCTTCGAGAAGTTGGCCTCCACCACTTTTTGGAAATTGGGATTCGGAACCATCCGGCCGTCCTGGCTATGCAGAAGCGGCACGTTCAGAGAACCTTCGGGGTGGCCCTGTTCAAACTCGGGAATCGATCGGACATCGAGGTACTTCCATCCCTGCTTCAGAAGTTCGGCAGCTTCGACTGGTGAAACTCGTTTCGGCATGGGCAAGGACTAGCACGTCGGGCGCGAACATCTAACTGTTGTTGTATGATGCCTTTTCATGGCTGGCTCCATCGCCCAGATCCGCGTCGTGGCTGCGGTCATCGCGCGCGACGGCCGCTACCTCATCACCCAGCGCCGCGCCAAGGCCGTGCTGGCGGGCCTGTGGGAGTTTCCGGGCGGGCGCGTCGAGCCACCGGAAACCGACGAAATCGCGCTGCAACGCGAGCTTTTGGAGCGTTTGGGGGTCACCGCCAACATCACCAAGCGCATCGCCCACCGGATCCACACCTACGACGGGTACTCGGTGGACTTGAATCTTTACGAGGCGCAGTTGCTCCCAGGACAGGATCCCCGGGCCTTGCGCGTGGCGGATTTCAAGTGGGTGGCGTCGGAGGAGTTCGACAAATACCCCTTCCCCGCGGCTGATCAGGCGACAAC
>CAYSKR010000248.1:0-11556 GCA_964431675.1 uncultured Myxococcales bacterium | reverse complement strand
GCACGGGGTTTTCTCAGCAGGCGTTGGACGTGTTTGGCGACGAGGTCGGCCTCGATGTTGACACGATCCGCGCGTCGGCGCTCGCCCAGGCAGGTTGCGGCCAGGGTATGAGGGATGAGGATCACGGAAAAAGTGCTGCCTTTGACGCCATTGACCGTGAGACTGACGCCGTCGATGGCGATCGAGCCCTTGACCGCCAGCAGAGGCGCGAGGTGCTTCGGGACCGTGACCGACAGGGCCAACGCATCGCCCCGTTTGCTGGTCGACGCGACGCGGCCGACGCCGTCGACGTGCCCCGTGACCAGATGGCCGCCGATGGGAGCGCCGAGGCGCATTGGACGCTCGAGGTGCATGGTGTCGCCAGCACGTAGGTCGCCGAGCGTCGTCTTGGTCAGGGTTTCGGGCCCAAGGTCCGCCTCGAAGCGCCCAGGGCGACGCGCGACGATGGTCAGGCACGCGCCGTTGACCGCGATGCTGGCTCCGATCGGCAACTTCGCCACCGGCAGCCGTGTGGTCACGACGAGGCGGCGGACATCCGCCTTGCGTGGCGCGATCGCGAGCACGCGCCCCTTGCTTTCGACGATGCCGGTGAACATGGCCGCGTACAATAGCCCTTGTGCGTGTCGCTGGGCGGTCAGCGTGCGACGGGCGCCATGACCAGCAGATCCGCACCCACGAGCCTGGTTCGCAATGGACCAAGGCGCATCGGCGTGCGCCACGGACGGCCGCTGCCGCTTGCCACGGGCACGCCGCCGCCGGTCAGCGTCGGCGCAAAGAAGAACGCGACTTCGTCGATCAGGTCGGCGGCGATGAACTCACCGATGACTTCGCTGCCACCTTCGACCAGGACCGATTGAATGCCGCGCGCTGCGAGGATCCGCAGGACGTCCGCGATGGGAATGCGGCCACCGCGGTCGGCCGGAAGCAGTGCCACGTCCGCTCCGGCCAGGCGCAGGGCCGCAGCGTGCAGAGCGTGCTCCACAAGTTCACGCCTTGACCGGGCGTGGGCGCGGCCCGCAACAACAAGCACGCGCGCCGCAGCGGGCGATGAGGTGATTTTCGCGCGAAACACGCGCGCGGTCGGTTTGGTGCGCAGGCGGCCATCCAAGATCACGCGCAAGGGTTGCTGTGGGCGACCCGGCAGCCGGGCGTCAAGGCGCGGGTCATCCTTTTCCAGCGTGCCCGCGCCGACCAGCACCGCGTCGTGCGTGGAGCGCAAGGTGTGCGTGAACTGGCGGGCGTCCGCGCCGGTGACGAAGGACTGATGGCCGGTCTCTTGGTCTGTGGGAGCAATGAAGCCGTCGAGGGTGGCCGCTACTTTCAGGGTCACGTGCGGGCGCGCATCGCGGATCCAGCGGAGGAATCCTCGGTTGGCCTCGCGGCACGGCTCTTCCAGGCAACCCAGGTCGACGCGAACACCGGCCCGCCGCAAGGCCGCGATCCCTCGGCCATTGACGCGAGGGTTGTGGTCGCGACAGCCGACCACCACGCGAGCGACGCCAGCCGCGACCACCGCGGCCGTGCAAGGGCCGGTTCGCCCAGTGTGGCAGCACGGCTCGAGGTTGACATAGAGCGTGGCACCGCGGGCGCGCTTGCCCAGCTTGCCCAGCGCCAGGATCTCGGCGTGCGCGAGGCCGACTCGGCGGTGGTAGCCGCGCCCGATGACCCGGCCACCCTTCACCACGACCGCGCCCACGACGGGGTTGGGCCGACTGGTCCCGCGCCCACGCTCGGCCAGGATCAGGGCCAGCCGCATGAAACGCTCGTCGCTGGCGGAAAAGTGCGGCGCGCGCGCCATCTTCAGATCCCGCTTTCTTTCGATCGGACGAGGCGCTGGACCTCGTTGAGCAGGTCACCAACGTCCCTGATGGGTAGGTACACCGATGCGAAACGGACGAACGCGACATCGTCCACGGTGCGCAGCGCCGCCAGGACCGCGTCGCCGATCTTCGATGACGGGACTTCTCTTTCGCCCAGCTCTTGCAACGTTCGCTCGATCTGATCGACCGTCTTTTCCAGCGTGTCGGTGGCCACCGCGCGCTTTTGGCAGGCGAGTTGCAAACCGGCCAGAACCTTGGCGCGGTCGAAGGGCTCGCGCCGCCCGTCCTTCTTGATGATGAGCGGCAACACGTCCTCGAGCCGCTCGTGGGTGGTGAATCGGCGCTGGCAGCCGGTACACTCGCGGCGCCGACGAATGACGTCGCCCCGGTCGCTGGGGCGCGTGTCGACCACTTTGTCATCTTCGGCAGCGCAGAAGGGGCAACGCATGGCTACTTCTGCGGTATTCTCTACCACCAATGAGCACGGTGCGGCTGCGAATCACGGTCAATGGCCGTTCCGAGACGGCACCCGTCGGGGTGACGGTGGCGGCGCTTTTGTCCCACCTCGGGATGGATCCGGCAAAGGTCGCGGTCGAACGCAACGAGCAGGTGGTCCCGCGCAAGATCTGGGCCGAGGCCCGCGTCAGCGAGGGCGATGCCATCGAGATCGTGGCCTTTGTCGGGGGCGGTGCCGGGGATGCGGCACCACCGCCCGACGACGATCCGTTGATTCTCGCAGGTCGGAAGTTCCGTTCGCGATTGCTGGTCGGCACCGGGAAGTACAAGTCCATCGAGGAGACCCGACGCGCCATCGACCTGTCTGGGGCCGAGATCGTGACCGTCGCGCTGCGGCGCGTGGATCTGACCCCGGGTGTCGCGAACGTGCTGGACGCGGTGGATCGTAAGCGGCACACGCTCTTGCCCAACACGGCGGGCTGCTACACGGCGGAGGAGGCGCTGCGCACCTGCCGCCTGGCGCGCGAACTCGGCATCGCGGACATGGTGAAACTGGAAGTCATCGGCGACAAGAAGACGCTGTTTCCCGACGGCGAAGCGACCCTGGAGGCGGCGCGCGTGCTGGTGCAGGAAGGTTTCGTGGTGTTGCCCTACTGCCTCGACGATCCCGTCTTGTGCCGCAAATTGGAAGATGCGGGGTGCGCAGCGGTGATGCCGCTCGCGGCGCCGATCGGGTCGGGGCTCGGCATTCGCAACCCGTACAACCTACGCATCATTCTTGAGCAAGCGCGCGTGCCGATCATCGTCGACGCGGGCGTGGGCACCGCTTCTGACGCCGCGGTGGCGATGGAACTCGGCTGCCACGGTGTCCTGATGAACACCGCGATCGCGGGTGCCCGCGATCCCTTGCTGATGGCGCAGGCGATGCGCGACGGCGTCATCGCCGGGCGGCGCGCCTTTCGTGCCGGCCGCATCGAGCGCAAGCTGTACGCTCAGGCCTCGTCCCCGGTGCAGGGGCTCATCGAATAGGTGGCACCGCACGTCTACCTGATCACCGATCGTCGGGCGACGCTCGGTCGGCCGCTCGTCGACTTGGTGAAGCAGGCGCTCGCGGGGGCACGAGGATTGCGGGTGCGCGGCGAGCCCGCGCGCGTCGCGGTGCTGTTGCGCGAGCAGGATCTTTCGGGGCGCGCGCTGGTTGAACTCGCCACGGCTCTGCGGATCGTGACGGCAGACGCGGACACCAGTCTGTTCATTCACGATCGGGTCGACGTTGCGCTGGCCACGGATGCCGATGGGGTTCACCTTGGGGGTGGTTCCATCGACGTTGCCGACGTGCGCCAGATCGCCCCCCGGTTACAGATCGCGGTGTCCACGCACTCGCGTGATGAGATTCTCACCGCGCGGGCAGCCGGTGCGGCGTTTGTAGTCCTTGGTCCGGTGTTCGACACGCCGTCGAAACGGGGGATGGGCGATCCAATCGGTGTGCATGGGCTTGCCGTCGCCGTTGCCAAATGCTCCTTGCCGGTGCTGGCGCTTGGCGGCATCACGGCGCACAACGCCGCCGCCTGTCTCGCTGCGGGAGCCAGCGGCGTGGCCTGCATTCGCGGCGTGATGGCGGCCCCTGATCCGGGTGCCGCCATCGCCGATCTGTGTGCGTCCTTCCAGGTGATTTCGCAGTGACGCTCGCCGCTTGACACTCGGGAACTTCGGGTTAGCAGGGATCCGCGTCAGATCGCGATCCGGTCGCTGCCACTGTAGATGTTGAAGCGGCCGTCGCGCAGGAAGCCCACCAGGGTCATGCCCGCCGCTCGGGCCTCGCTCACCGCGAGGCTCGACGGCGCGCCAACGGCGGCGAGGATCGGGATCTGCGCCATCAGCGCCTTGCTGACCAGTTCGAAGCTGGCGCGCCCGCTGACCAGCATGACGGTATCGAGCGCTGGCAGATCGCCAGCGGCCAGCCGGGCACCGACGATTTTGTCGACGGCGTTGTGGCGACCGACGTCTTCGCGCACCACGAGCAGATCTCCGTTGGGCGCGAACAAGCCGGCGGCGTGAATTCCACCCGTTGAAGCGAACGCGGCCTGCGCGCGCCGCAGCGAATCGGGCAGCGCCGTCAAGGTTCCCGCGGCGATCTTGGGGTGCCCCGACGAGAGGGGACCTGGCGGGGCGATTCGCAGCGCATCTAATGAAGCCTTGCCGCACACCCCGCAGGCCGACGTCATGGTGAAGTTGCGCTCGGCGCGATCCAGGTGAAACTCGATGCCGGCGGCCAGTTCGACGACGATCTCGGTGCCGTTCCCTGCGCTTTCGGCGTCCGAAGTCGGCTCGCCCGGTCGGATCGACGCGATGTCTTCCCAGCGGTGAATGAGTCCCTCGGTGAACAGAAAGCCAGCGGCGAGGTCCGCGTCCTCCCCGGGGGTTCGCATGGTGATGCTGACGTTGCGCACCTTGCCGTCGTTGGTGCGGACGCTCATGCCCAGTGGCTCTTCGATCGCGAGATCGTCGAGCCGATCACGTGTGGTGCCGCTTTTCACCTCGGTGATCGTGACGGTCGATGTGGTGCGCAGGGTCATGGCCACCGTCACTCTGACTCCTCTGGCTGCCACTCGAGTTGAAAATCGGCACCCAACTCGGCCACGACCTTGTCGCGGAATCGGCGTTTGAGCTTTTCGGCGATCTGGCCGATGCGCTGCTTGGACACGCCGAAGCGTTCTCCAAGCACACCAAGGGGCGCGGCCTCGTCGACGGCCGCCAGGTGTTCGCGCCAGATCACGCGCTCGCGCTCGTCGTCGAGGCTTTCCGCGAAGTCTTTCATCAGACGGGCAACGTTGCTCGATAGTTCACCGCGCGCCGTGGCTTGCTCAGGCGAGGCCGCGCGTCCCGACAGCCGATCCGCAACGCCAGAATCTTCATCGTCGGGTTGCGGATCGATGGAAACTTCGCGCGAGGCAAGATGGGCGGAAACCTCCGCCAGATCCTCCTCGGTGACGTCGAGCTTGGCCGCTAGCAGTCGAGGGGTGACCTCGAAGCCCTGCGCCAGCAACTTCTGCCGCTCTTTTTCCAGGCGAAAAAACAGCTTTCGCCCGGCGCGGGTATTGCCGACATGGATGAGGCGCGAGTTGGTCATGAGGAAACGCAAGATGCAGGCGCGGATCCAGTACGCGGCGTACGAGCCGAAGCGCGTCCCGAGGTTCGGATCCCAGTGCTTGATCGCCTCCATCAGACCGACGCTGCCCTCCTGAAACAGGTCAAGCATGCTGGTCCACGCTTGCCGGTACTGGTACGCGATGCTGACCACCAGACGCAGGTTGTGGAGCACCAGCTTGCGGGCGGCGTTCTTGTCGCCCCGCTCGCGCACGGCACCGATGAGCGTCCGCTCCTCGGGCTCGGACAGTCGCTCGTACTGCCGGGCTTCCGCCATGAAGCGTCGAACCGGATCGCGGGCTGGGCCAGCGCGCGTACTGATTGCAGCCGGTACCGCAGGTAGACGGGCGACCACGGGATCCGGGTCGTCGTCCATGACGTCGGGTAGGGCGATCGTGCCGTCCGAGGTCGATTCTTCGTCCGCCGCGGCTGGGCCCTGGGGTTGCTTCTTACGGGGTGCCATCGACGGACTCTCCCGCGAGTCTACTCTGCGGCGGCGGGAGCGGCCTCGGCGACTGTCTTGCGAGGGATGCTGCGCACCAGCATCGCGGGGGTGAAGAACATGTCGGCGATGAGCGCGATCGTCAGGGCGAATGCGGTCATGACGCCGAACCATATGTTGGGCACGAAGCTGGCCGTGGCAAACGTCAGGAACGACGCAATCAGGATGCCGTTGGTGGAGAGTAAGGCGGGGCCGGCGTGGGTGAAGACGCGCTTCATCGCCACGTTGGGCTCGACGCCCTGGCGCCGCCAGTAGGCGAAGTTGGCCAGCACGTGGCTGGTGTCGTCGATCGAGATGCCGAGCACGATGCTCGCAACCAGGACCGTCCCCATGTCGAGCGGCTGGCCGACGAAGCGCATCAGGGCGCCCGCCGCGAAGAGCGGCACGATGTTGGGAATCATCGAGATCAAGCCCAGCCAGGCCGAGCGCAAGAAGATCGCCATCAGGATGCCGATGAGCAAGCTCGCGCTCCACAGCGACGTGGTGAACGACTGCACGACGTATTCGTTGGTGCCCTGATACAGGAAGTACTTTCCGGTGGCGTGAACGTCGAGGCCCATGTCTTTCGCCTTGGCAACGATTGTTTCGATGATTCGGATGGTCTCGCGCGACGTCGTGATGTTGTTGAACACGCTCACCCGTATCGCGTCGTTCTTGATCGGAATGCGATCGTTGACGTCCATGCCCTGCGGCAAGCCCATGGTGTAAAGGAGCAGCTCCTGCGCGATGGTCTCGCGATCGGCACCGAGCTTGTAGAACGCGGGATCGTCGCCGTGCAGCGACTGGTGGGTTTGCTTGAGCACATCCAGAATCGAGATGGTGCGCGTGATGCCAGGCTGTTTTTCGATCCACTGGCCGAACTGGTCGGCCTTGTTCAGGAAGACCGGATCCTTGATGCCGTCTTCCGCGCCCGCGCTGACCACAAGCTCGAATGCGCGGGCGATGCCCATCTTTTGTTCGAGGAAGTCGTTGGCGGTGCGCAGCGGGGTACCTTCGCGGAAGTACTTGACGGGATCCGAGTTGATCTCAAGACCGGTGCAATAAAGCAGCAGCAACGCCGACGCGATGGTCGTCCCGGCGATGATGGCGGTCCTGTTGCGCGCAATCGCGTCGACGAGCCTGGCCGCTCTTTTTTCGGTATCCTGGGCGCGCTCGGGCGGCAGCGGCCTGGCTTTGAGCGGCAAGATGAACAGCAACCCACCGACTAGAAGTTGCGCCAGGATCCAGGCGAGGATGGTGCCCACGCTGGCCATGGCGCCCAGGGTCGACAACGGCTTGAGGTTGGCCGACAAGAAGCTGAAAAATCCGATGGCCGTCGTCAGGCCGGTCAGGAACGTCGCCAGCAGATTCGAGCTGAGCGCGAAATAGGCTGCTTCCTTGCGGGGACGGCCGCGTCGCAGCGCGCCGAAAAAGGTGATGACGATGTGCACGGTGTCGGCGATGCCCACCGCGATCAGGATGGTCGGCAGGGGCGTGCTCATGGCGGTTTGAACCAGGCCGGTCCAACCGGCGAAGCCGAACGCGCCGAGCACGGAAAGAAACACCACCGGCAAGGGCAGCAGCACCCCCGCCACGCTGCGCAAGAGCAGCGCCAGGAAGAAGATCGAGCACAAGATCGCCATGGGAATCAGACGCGACAGATCCTTCTGAGTGACCTCCTCGAAGGCGAAGGTCATCGCCGGGCCACCAAACAGATGCAGCGTCTCGTCGGATTTCTTGGCCTCGGCCGCGGCGATGATCTTGCGCGTGGCGATCGTGATGTCGCGCGCGTTGGGCGCTTTTTCCAGGCCCGGCTTGACGCGCGCGAACACCAGCGTGGTTTTCGCGTCGGTGCTGATGAGGTAGCGAGGCAGCGACCTGTGCGCGAGCGCAATCTTCTCGCGCTCTTTCAAGAGCTCGGGGGTGAGCGTGTCGGGGAAAAACGGCTCGACCACGATGTCGTCGCCCCTGGCGTGTACCCAGTTGAAGTTCGCGATCGAATCCACGCGGATGATCTCGGGCACCTGCCACATCTTCTCGGTCAGCTCGCGCACCAGGTTGGCGGTGGGCACATCGAAAACCCCCGACGGACTCTCGATCGCGATCATCACGGAATCGTCGTTGCCGAACCGGCGTTCGAACGCCTCGAACTGCTTGATCTTGGGGTCGTCCTTCCAGAAGAACCCGGTGTGGGTGAAGTCGGCGCGGAGGTGTTTCATCCCCGAGGCCAGGCCCCCCACGATCAAAAGCGCGATCAGAATCGAGATCCACGGGTGGCCAGCAATGAAGCCGACGAAGGCACGGTTGATGGGCGTGACTTTCAGCTCGGGCTCGGACGTCGACATGCGGTGCTCCTGGGTGTTCTGGCGGCAGCTGGTTAGAAGTGGCGCGTCAGGGTCAAGCGAACATGATCCGCGTTTCGCAGCGCCGCAAGTCCGGTGGCGATCATTCCAGCGGGCGGCGTGGGGGCACCGAAGACGCGGACACCGGCCTTGACGGTCCAGGTCTCGCCGAGCCGCTGCTGGCAGGACGCTGAGAACAGGAACTCATCGAACGTTTGCAAGTCGATGCTGCCGCCGGCGAAACATTCGTGGCTGTTGGTGTCGTTGGCGGCGAAGCGCAGACCGGCGAACACGTCGCGCTGAAACGGCGTCAGCAAGCGCCGGGCGTCCTTATCCACGCCCAGGATTGCCTGGCCTTCGAGGATCAGCGTCGACTCACTGCCGTTGTCGTGCGGCAGGTTCCATTCCAGGCCGCCGGCCACGGTGCCGTGGTTGCGGTTCGGCAGCGCCATGGGCAGCATGGCGTCGGCGGCCGCATCCACGAAGCGCCGCACCGACCATTCCAGTTTGGCCAGCATCGGTCCCCGGGCAAACTGCGCGGTTCCGCCCAGCTGATTGACGGTTTGAAACAACAAGACGGGCTGGAACGTCGCCGGATCAATCAGCACGTACGGCTGGCTGCGATCCATGTGCCGCACGACGTGAATCGTCAGATCGACCGGGCCCGCCACTTGCCTGATCTGCAGGGCGGCCTGCGGTCCAAAATTGCTACCCGTCAGATGCCCGGAGCCGTCGAGACGCTGCTTGCGATCACGCAGATCGAGGCCGGGCGGGGCGAACGACAGCCGCGACGCAGGCGAGGGCAAGATCGGCGACGTGTAATACGGCATCAGGAACGCCTCGACCGACATGCCCCGAAGCGGTCGCACCTGAAACTCCGCCATGGGCTCGCCGATCTTTTCCAAGTTCTCAAGATCGCTGTCCAGGTTGCGGGCGTTGATGATGTCCGCCGGATGCATCGCCTCGGTCGCGGTCCAGTTCAGGATGTCGATGCCCGCGCGCAGGCGCAGCCTGGACAGGCGCGCCTGCACCCACGCCTCCTCCGGCACGGCCACGGTGCGCTCGTGGTCGTAGCGGTCAAGGCGGCCATACCCGCGCGCCTTGGCTTCGAAGAAGAGCCGCGTGTAGCGCAGCTCGAGCCGCCCGAACATGCCCGCGCCATGGTCCACCGTGCGCGCATCGTCGTCGTCGAGAAACGCCCGGCCTTCGAGGGCCAGCTCGCCCTTCGAGGTCCAGGTGCCAGCGGACGGCGGCGCGGGGTCAGGTTCCTGCGCCAACGCGCCGCGCGCGCAGAGCATCATCCCCAGGCAGGCCGCGACCAGTGCTCGCACGTGATGCTCCTCTGTGCGCTGTCCCGGCTATTCTTCGAGCGCCGCGCTGTCGAAGTGGGCCGCGTCCACCTTGGCACCCAGATGGCGGTCTTTCCAGGTCAAGACGGACTTCTTCTTGGTCTGCACGTTCTCGACGGCGATCATGTCCCAGCGCCACCATTTGCCGGTCTTCTTGTAGCCCTTGAACTGCGCGATTTTCAGCAGCTCGTTCTTGCGGTCGTAGTATTCCACCTTCAAGGGCGAGTGGTACTCCTTGTCCATCCACAACACCTGCCGCTTGTAGCCGCTGTTCTTGTCGACCGGGTAGCGTTCCAGATGGTACGCCGCGCGTCCGCCCTCGGTCACGTCGGCCAGGTACTTGTAGTTGAACTTTTCCACCTCGGGTGCCGACAGATCTTCGTAGGCGAATTCGCTGCCCATGAACGAGCCCGACTTGTTGTTGCTGGCGATGCGCTTGACCCGCTTGATCGCCGGCAGGTACAGCCACTGGTCGTCGTCACCTCTTTTGTGCGTGAAGGTCAAAAGTTTCGTGCCCTTGACGTCGGCCGGCCAGTCGAAGACCAAGATCGCCCGGTCCCCGTCACCCGTGCCTTCCATGATCTCCATGCGCATCTTGCGCTGGGTGACGTCGCCATGGGCGTTGATGAGGTCGAGGGTCATGGTCGCCTTCTCGGTGCCAAAGCCTTCGTTGGCCTTGTCGGCCGCGACCACGAGCTGCAATCCCTTCTCTTCTGCGGGCCCAGCAACGGCAGGCGCAGTCGCGGCAACCGCTCCCACGACAGCAAGAATCGACGTTCGGGACAGGATCATCATCGGGGCGTCTCCTTGGATGGGCTTGGCGTGACGACTACCGCAGTTTGACGGTTTCGCCCGTGCGCGCGGATTCGTCGGCGGCAAGGACAATCTTCAGGCTCGACACCGCGTCGGCCCAGTGCGCCGACAGATCGGCGTCCGTGCGAATCGCATCGAGCAGATAGACCTGCTCGCGTCGGCACAGCTCGTCGTGGTCGGGCTCGTCGGTCATGTTGACGATCTCGTCCTGCCGCGTGAACTTGCCGTCCGGGCCCGTGTCCGAATGGTGAATGCACAGCGATTCGGTCTTGCTGTGCGCGTCGATGTCATCGGACTTGCCGCTGCTGGCCTTGGCAGCGACGATCGACACGCAACCTCTAGGGCCGATGACGTCCTTCACGAAGAAGGCCGTCTCGCTCATCATCGGACCCCAGCCGGCTTCGTACCAGCCGATGCTGCCGTCGTCGAAGCGCACCTGCAGATGACCGTAGTTGCGCGTCTCGGCGGGAATGTCGTCCGCGAGATGTGCCCAGATGCCGCTGACGCTGATCGGCCGTGCGTCCGTCATCTGGCACATCACATCGACGTAGTGTACGCCGCAGTCCACGATCGGCGATGCACCCTTCAGCAGGTTCTTGTGCGTCGCCCAGGTCGAGCCGCTCGACTGCTGATTCAGGTTCATGCGCATGACCAGCGGCTTGCCCAGCGTGCGCGCGATGCGGATGAACTCGATCCACGATGGGTGCTGCCGCAGGATGTAACCCACGACCATCTTCTTTTTCGCGGCGCGCGCGGCGGCGACCACGCGCTCGGCCGCGGCGACGCTGGGGGCCACGGGCTTTTCGACAAAGACGTGGGCTCCCGCCGCGAATGCCTTCAAGGTGAACGGCTCGTGCGTGTCCGGGTAGGTCGCGATGCACACCACGTCCGGCTTGGTCTGCGCCAGTGCGGTTTCGTAGTCGTCGAACAGGGCGATGCCGCCGCCCAGCTTGGCCGCCAGCGTGGCCTTGGTGTCGGCGCGGTCAACCAGGCCGCAGATGCGAAAGTCAGGAATCTTGGCGTAAGCGCGGGCGTGCGACGCGCCCATGTTTCCGCAACCCACGACCAGAACTCTGACAGGCGATGGTGACGTCATGGGGCGGGAATATGGCACAAGACGAGCGCGGCTGGCCGCGCGAAAGGGCCGC
>CAYSKR010000247.1:0-9146 GCA_964431675.1 uncultured Myxococcales bacterium | reverse complement strand
CCCAGTCGATGCGCCGATGACGCGTTGGCAAAGTGCGACTCGGCGGCAAGGGAGGCCGCAGCGAGCACCTCGGGCAGAGGCGGCGTCGAGGCGGCGTTGTCGAGGTACACGAGGCGCACGCGCCCATGCTACCACCGGGGCAGGCAAGGCACCGCCCGTGCGGCTCGTTGGTTTTGTCGACCCTCGGTTTATGAGGTAAACCACGGTCGTGACTGACATAGGAGCACGTGCAAAGAAGATTCTGCACGCGGTCGTCACCGAGTATCTGTCGACCGGTGAGGCGGTGGGATCGAACACCGTGACGCGGCGATATAACCTCGAGGTGTCGCCCGCGACGGTGCGCACGGTCATGGGGGATCTGGAGGAGATCGGCTTTCTCAAGCACGTACACACGTCGGGCGGTCGCGTGCCGACTGATCGTGGCCTGCGCTACTACGTGGACATTCTGTTGCGGGTGCGCAGTCTGTCCCACGTCGAAAAGGAAGAGATTCGCGAACGGGTCGCGCCGACGTCGGTCGATCCGCAGGAGCTGATTGCACGCACGTCCAGCATGCTCAAGGAGCTGTCCCACCTGGCCGTGGTGGTGCAGTTGCCACGCCCCGAGTCGGACGCGGTCGCGCACATCGAGTTCGTCCGGCTGCGCGAGGGGCAGCTGCTGGCCGTGGTGGCGACCGCCAGCGGCCAGATTCAGAACAAGCTCGTGCAGATTGATTTCGCCCTTGGTCCCGGGGATCTTGAGCGAATCAACAACTACCTGAACAGCCTTGTGGTGGGCTTGACTCTCGACCAGGTTCGCGCGCGCGTGGTGCGAGAGATTGAAGACGAGCGGGGCCGCAAGGACGATGTGCTGGCGCACGCGCTCGAGCTGGTCGTCGTCGCCGTGCCTGCGGATGCGTTGTCGGGGGGCGTTCTGGTCGCTGGCCAGTCGAACCTGCTTGCCGCGGCCGAGGATGTCGAGGGTGCGAAGCGATTGTTGCGCGCGCTTGAGGACAAGGAACTCATCGTCAAGCTGCTCGACCGCACGCTGGGTGCGCCGGGCATCTGCGTCTTCATCGGTGCCGAGGCGAACCTCGCCGAATGGGCCGACCTGTCCCTGGTGACCGCGAGCTACGGGACCGAAGATCGACCACTGGGCAGCATCGGGGTGATAGGACCGTCGCGCATGAACTATTCCAAGGTCATTCCCCTGGTCGATTTCAGCGCGACCGTCATCAGCGAGGCACTGCCCAAACCATGAGCGAACCGAACCAGACCAACGATCCAGAACCTGGCGCGCCCGATCCGTCGGCCGATGATGTGGGTGCCGTGGCGCAGGCCGCGGCCGCGGAACCGTCGGTGCCGATCTTGACCGCCGAGGCGACAGAGGCCGAACCCACGGCGGTCGATCGCGTGGCGGCGCTCGAGGTCGAAAAGACCGAGATCCGCGAGCGCATGTTGCGTATTGCCGCCGACTTTGAAAACTATAAGAAGCGCGCACGCCGAGACCAGGCCGAGGCCGAGCAGCGGGAGCGCGAAAAGGTGCTGCGCGATTTTCTCGAGGTCGTGGACAACCTCGATCGCGCGGTGGCGTTCGGAAACGACAGCGATCCGGTGGCCATCAGCCAGGGCGTGCAGCTGGTCCTGCGGCTGTTTCACGGCAAGCTTGATCGCTACGACGTCAGACCAATCGTGGCCAAGGGCAAGCCGTTCGATCCACGCATGCACGACGCGGTCGCGCAGGTTCCCACGGCGGACGTGCCTCCCGGCACCGTGGTCAACGAGCTGATGAGGGGATACGCGGTTGGGGATCGGTTGCTGCGACCAGCGACGGTGGCGGTGGCGGTGGCGCTGCCATCACCTGCCGTGGTGGAAACAGAAGCGTCGGCGAAGACCGAGGTGGCGCAAGCAGCGGCCGCGCCGGACGACGAGTCCAATGACCAGGAGACGTAGGATCGCGTGGGTAGAGTCATAGGCATCGATCTGGGAACAACGAACTCCTGCGTGGCGGTGATGGAGGGGTTGGAACCGCTCGTCATCCCCAACGCCGAGGGCGCGCGGACGACGCCGTCGGTGGTTGGATTCCCGGAGTCGGGCGAGCCGCTGGTCGGTCAGATCGCCAGACGGCAGGCGGTGACCAACGCGGAGAACACGGTCCATTCGGTCAAGCGCCTGATGGGGCGCAAGAGCGAGGACGCAGAAGTTCAGCGCCACATCAAGCAGTGCGGCTACGAGGTTTCGACCTCGTCCAATGGGGACGCTCGGGTTCGCGTGCGCGGGCACGACTATCCGCCGGCGCAGATTTCCGCGATGATCCTGGAGAAGATGCGGAAGACCGCCGAGGATTACCTTGGCGAGCCGGTCTCGGACGCGGTGATCACGGTTCCGGCGCACTTTGACGACAGCCAGCGTCAGGCGACCAAGGACGCCAGCAAGATCGCAGGTCTGAACCTCATACGCATCATCAACGAGCCCACGGCGGCGGCGCTCGCCTACGGTGCCCTGTCGACCGAGACGACCAAGAAGATTGCGGTGTACGATCTCGGCGGCGGCACGTTCGATATTTCCTTGCTGCAGCTTTCCGATGGCGTTTATCAGGTCAAGGCGACCAGCGGCGACGGTTTTCTCGGCGGCGAAGATTTTGACGCGCGCATCGTCGACCATCTGGCCGAGGGGTTCATCAAGTCGAACGGATCGGACCTGCGCCAGGATCGGATGGCGCTGCAGCGCCTGCGCGAGGCGGCCGAGAAGGCGAAACTTGAGCTCTCCACGAGTCTTGAAACCGAGGTGAACCTGCCGTTTATTTCGGCCCAGGATTCTGGACCCAAGCACCTCGTTGCGTCGCTGACCCGGGGCAAGCTGGAAACGGTGACCCAGGATCTGATTGATCGCACGTTCGCGCCCTGCGAACAGGCCCTGCGCGACGCGGGGTGGAAGGTCACTGACATCGACGACGTTATCTTGGGCGGAGGGCAGACCCGGATGCCGCGGGTTCAGGATCGCGTGGCGGCGTTTTTCGGCAAGAAGCCCTCCCGCACCGTCAACCCCGACGAAGTCGTGGCCATCGGTGCCGCCCTGCAAGGCGCTGTGCTCGCCGGGGACAAGAAGGATGTGCTGCTGCTCGACGTGACGCCGTTGTCGCTCGGCGTCGAGACCGCGGGTGGCGTGTTCACGCGACTGATTTCGCGCAACACAACCATCCCCGCGCGCCGCGCCCAGGTGTTCAGCACCGCGGTGGACAATCAGCCCTACGTGAACATTCACGCGTTGCAGGGCGAGCGCGACATGGCCGACGACAACAAGAGCCTGGCTCGGTTTCAACTGGCCGGCATTCCGCCGGCACCTCGCGGCGGGCCACAGATCGAGGTGAGCTTTGACATCGACTCGAACGGCATCGTGAGCGTGTCGGCCAAGGATCTGAAGACCGGACGAGAGCAACGCATCGAAGTCAGGCCCACCTCCGGCTTGACCCAGGAAGAGATTGACGGGTTCATCGCCGAGGCCGAATCGAACCGTGATGTCGACGCGCAGAAGAAAATCTGGGCAGAGTTAAAGAACAACGCCGAGACGCTGTTCTATGCCACGGAGCAGGCGATCCGTGAATATGGCGCGCAGCTTGACCCCAGCGCGCGGGCGCAGGTCGAGCAAGAGGTCATCGCGTGCAAGAAGCTGTTCAACGAGAATCCCTCCGACCTCGACGTGGCGCAGCAGCAACTGGCGAGCCTGGAGGTGGCCGCGCATGTGCTGTTCGAGTTCGTTGGTGGCGGCAGCACCTAGGCCCAGATCCATGCCGGTCGCTGCGCGCAGTCACTACGACGTTCTCGGTGTGGATCCGCTTGCCTCGGCGGTGGCCATCAAGGCGGCCTACCGCAAGCTGGCGCTGAGGTACCATCCGGATCGCAACCTCGACGACCGCGCGGCCGAAGATCGCTTCAAGGAAGTCTCTCTCGCGTACGCCGTGCTTGGCGACGACGAAAAGCGCGAGCGCTACGATCGCTCTGGCACCACCGACGGTTTGCCCTTCGGTCAGGCCGGGGATCTATCCGGGGCCACCGAGTTTTTCGACGCCATCTTTGGTGACATCTTCGGCATTGGCCGCAAGCGTGCCGCCGGGCAGGATCTGCGTTACACGCTCGAACTGGATTTCGAGGAGGCCGCGCTCGGCTGCACCAAGACCATCGTCTTTCCACGCGAAGAGGACTGCGGCGATTGCGCGGGGTCGGGTGCCGCTGGCGGTGCCGCGGGACTGCGCGCCTGCGACCGATGTGATGGGCAGGGCCATGTTCGCGCCAAGACCGGTTTCCTGCGGGCGCGCCGCGAGTGTTTGGCATGCGGTGGCTCGGGCGAAGTTGCGCGGATCCGCTGCCAGGGTTGCCAGGGCACGGGGCTGGTGGAACGCCAGCACGAGTACGCCGTCCGGGTGCCGCCGGGCTCGCTGTCGGGCGGCAGCCAGCGCGTGGCGGGGCAGGGATCGCCGGGACGGCGGGGCGGGCCCGCCGGTGATTTGCATGTTCTGCTGCGTGTCCGATCGCATCCCTTCTACAGGTTCGAGGAAGGGATTCTCGTGTGCGAGGTGCCGCTGTCTCCCAGCGAGGCCGCACTTGGCGCGGAAATCGAGGTGCCGCTGCTCGCAGCGAAGGTGCGCATGAAGATTCCTCCCGGGACACAGCCGGGCACCGTGTTTCGAGTGAAAGGCAAGGGCCTGGGAGCGCCGTCGGCGAGGACGGACGCGCACGTCCGCGTGTCGGTCGAGACGCCCCGGCGCCTCTCCGACGAGGCGCGCTTTGTCTACCAGAAACTCAGCGCCGCGCTCGACGCGGAGGACGGCGCGCTGCCGACGCGCGACAAGTTCCGCCGACGCAAAGGTGCGGCGTGACCGACATCCCCGCGCGGCCGCGCTACTGGCTTCACCTCTTGTTGTTCCTGGCGACGCTGGGAACCACGACCAGCGTCGGTGGCTTTTCGTACTCGATTCCTTTGATGGCCATCCTGCTGTGCCACGAGCTCGGCCACTACTTTGTGGCGCGTTGGCACGGCGTGCCGGCGTCCTTGCCGTATTTCATACCTCTGCCGATCCTGGGGATGTTCGGCACGATGGGTGCCGTGATTTCGATGCCCTCCGTGTCCGACCGAAAGAAGCTCATCGACATCGGCGCGGCAGGGCCGCTGGCTGGCCTTGCGGTGGCGGTCCCCGTGTTGATCGCCGGGCTCATGCGTTCCCCTGTCCAGGCAACGGCAACCGGGCTGCAGGAGGGCAACTCGATTTTCTATCTGTTGCTCAAGTACGCCATCAAGGGTGCCTGGCTTCCTGGACACGGGTTGGATGTGAACCTGCATCCGATGGCCCTTGCGGGATGGGCTGGACTGCTGGTGACCATGTTAAACTTGCTGCCCGTGGGTCAGCTTGATGGGGGCCATGTGTTCGCCGCCTACTTCGGCAACGGGTATGCGCGCATCGCGCGCGTCGTGCATGTCGCATTGCCGTTCCTGGCGGTCGGTGTTTTTGCCTGGGTATGCGTGGTGACCAAGGAAGAACTTGCGGGCGTCCCGTTGCCTGCGGGTGTTTCGGTGGCCAAGATCGCCCTGCCCACGCTTTTCCCCTGGCTGATCTGGTTTGGCGTGCTGGGCGTGATTCGACGCCTGGGAGGCGGCGAGTACCATCCCCCCGTCGACGAGACGCCTCTGCCGCGCAGCCGCAAAGTGTTATTCTGGGCGGTGGCGGTGATCATGGTATTCATCTTCATGCCAGTGCCCATGCGCCCGCATGTGTCGCCCGCCGACTTGTCGTCCGCAGCGGCGGGAGGATTCGTTTCCCGATGAGTTCACCCGCGTCCAACGATTCGGCTTGTCCGAAATGCGGCCACGCGGGGGCGACCGCGGGCCACGCCTGCCCGCGCTGCGGTCTGGTGTTCACGCGCTGGACGGCCGAGATGTCCGCCGTCACCGGATGGGCGGTCCTGGACGGTCAGGCGGAGACGCTGTGGGCCGAGGTCCAGGCGGCCTGGAGCGAACCGGCCAAGCACGACGCGTTCGTCACGTACTGTTCGCAAACGGGACTGCTCGGGCCGGCCGGACGGCGCTACCGCGAACACGTTGATCGCGATCCCAACGATCAGACGGCCAAGCGCATGCGCGAAAAAATTGTGAAGATGGCCTCGGTTGCCTTCGCCATGGCAGCTCGATCGAAGTCACCGGCTGCGCCGACTCAGGGGAAGTGGTTCTGGGTGGTGGTGGCGTTGTCGATGGCGGTCGGGGTGATGGCCGTCTTGCTGCGATCATGGTTCTAGCCGTGAAGGTTGCCCCGTTCGAGTTGCCCCTCGCCGAGATGCGCAGCAGCCTCGGTGCTTTGCGGCGGCCCCTCCGGGTGGCGATGCTGCGCGCGCGCAATGCTTTCAACATCGGATCGGTGATTCGCACCGCGCACTCGTTCCTGGTGAGCGACATTCTGCTCATCGGGGACGAGCCGTATTACGAGCGCGCCGCGATGGGCATGCAGCGTTACGAGAACATCGTCGAGTTGCCCGATGACGCTGCCCTTGTCGCGTGGGCGAAGGAACGTCACCTGCCGTTGATTGTATTTGAGCGTGAACCGGCCCGCACTGGCCTGTGGCGTGCCGACTTGCCAGAAGAGTGCGTGTTCGTTTTTGGCAACGAGACCGACGGTGTGCCAGCGGCCATGGTGGCCGCGGCACGCGAGGTGGTTGCGATCCCGATGTACGGCATCAACAACTCGTATCCGGTCACGGTCGCGGCGGGCATCGCGATGGCTGAATGGACGAGACGGTACTACGCGTGAGCCACGGTCAAGGAGGGTCAAGTCATGGCAAGGAGCACCAACCTGGATGTCGCACGATCGGTGAAGCTGCGGCCGATCGCAGACGTTGCCGCGGAAATGGGCGTTTCGCCCGACCACGTTGAACCGCACGGGCACCACAAGGCGAAGATCGACCTTCGCGCGCTTGCCGCTCGCCCTCCGGCCGGTCGCCTGATCCTGGTCACCGCGATCACGCCGACGGCGGCGGGGGAGGGCAAGACCACCACCACGGTGGGGCTTGGGCAGGCGCTGCGGCGGATGGGCAAGAAGGTCGTGATCGCGTTGCGCGAGCCGTCGCTCGGACCGGTGTTTGGGGTCAAGGGTGGCGGCTGCGGCGGCGGCCGCTCGCAGATCCTCCCGATGGAAGAGATCAACCTGCACTTCACCGGCGACATCCACGCGGTGACCGCGGCGCACAACTTTCTCGCGGTCATGGCGGACAACGAGTTGCACTTTCGTGGTGCCACCGGCCTCGACCCGCGGCGGGTGACTTGGCGCCGGGCGCTCGACATGAACGACCGCACGCTGCGCAAGACGGTGGTGGGCCTCGGGGGGGCCGCGCACGGGATCCCGCGCGAGGACGGTTTCGACATCACGGCGGCCTCGGAGCTCATGGCCATTCTTTGCCTGGCGAAGGATCTGGCTGATCTCAAGCAACGTCTGGGGCGAATCCTGGTGGGCAGCACGCACGACGACCAGCCGGTGCGAGCGGCGGACCTGCGCGCGCACGGTTCGATGGCGGTGCTCCTCAAGGAAGCGATGAAGCCGAACCTGGTGCAAACCGTCGAGGGCGGGCCCGCCCTGGTGCATGGCGGCCCGTTTGCGAACATTGCCCACGGTTGCAACTCGATCAATGCGACCAGGCTGGCGCTGTCGTATGGCGACTACGTCGTGACCGAGGCCGGATTCGCGTCCGACCTTGGTGCCGAGAAGTTTTTCGACATCAAGTGCCGCATCGGCGGTCTGTGGCCGCAGGCGGTGGTCGTCGTGGCCACCTGCCGGGCGCTCAAGGTGCATGGTGAGATCGCGGCGAAGGATGCGGCCCGCACGGACGTCGCGGCGGTCGAGCGTGGGCTCGGCAACCTGGATAAGCACGTCGAGAACATGACGAAGTACGGGTTTTCGCCCGTGGTCGCGCTCAACACGTTCGACAGCGATGCCACCGAGGAAATCGCGGTGGTGCAGAGTTACTGCAAATCAAAAGGCGTCAGATTCGCGCGCTCGGACGTGTTTGCCCGTGGAGGCGAGGGGGGGATCGAGCTCGGCACGCAAGTCATCGAGGCGGCAGAGGTCGGGCCGACGACGCCCAAGTTCCTGTACCCGCTGGACATCAGTCCCGAGGACAAGATCGGCACCGTGGCGCGCGAGATCTACGGCGCGCGGGCGGTTGTCTTCGACGCCAAGGCGAAGACCGATCTTGCGCGGGCAAAGAAGTTGGGCCTGGCAGGGCTGCCGGTGTGCATCGCCAAGACGCAGACGTCGCTGTCGGATGATCCCACGCGGGTGGGGCGTCCCACGGATTTCGAGCTGACGGTGCGCGAGGTACGAATCTGTGCGGGCGCGGGCTTCCTGGTCGCCATCGCGGGGAACATCCTGACCATGCCCGGGTTGCCGAAAGAACCCGCCGCGCTCAACATCGACCTCGATGCCGATGGTGCCATCGTCGGCATCTTCTAGAAAAGCGCGAGGTACCGTTCGGTTTCCCAGGCGCTGATCGAACGGTGGTACTGCCGCCACTCTTCTCGCTTGGTCCGGATGTAGTAGTCGGCGTATTCGGTCCCGAGCGCCTCTTTGATGACCACGTCCTGCTCCAGGCAGTCGATCGCCTCGGACAGCGTCGACGGCAAAAAATCGATGCCGCGCCGACGCAGTTCATCTTCGGGCATCTCGTGCAGGTTCGAGTCGTTGCGCTTGCCCGGATCGAGTTTGCGCGCGACGCCGTCAAGCCCTGCCGCCAGCACCACGGCCATGGCCAGGTATGGATTGGCCGCCGCGTCGACGATGCGGTTCTCGATGCGCCCGCTCGCCGGGATGCGGATCATCTGACTGCGGTTGTTGCCGCCGTAGGTGACGTACACGGGTGCCCAGGTGGCACCCGAGCGCGGTGCGCCGCGAATCAGCCGCTTGTAGCTGTTGACCGTTGGGCAGGTGACAGCCGCCAGCGCCCGCGCGTGCCGCAGCACGCCTGCCGTGAAGTGGTACGCGAGCCTGGATAGGCCGTTTTCATCTTTCGCGTCGGCAAATAGATTGGTCTTGCCCGCCGCGTCCCACAGGCTCGTGTGGTAATGCGCGCCGTTGCCAGTCAGGTGCGCGAACGGCTTGGGCATGAACGTCGCCAGCAATCCATGCTGTTCAG
>CAYSKR010000246.1:0-4263 GCA_964431675.1 uncultured Myxococcales bacterium | reverse complement strand
CTGTCAGATTGAACCCGCCAACAAGACGTTCTTGAATTCCCTGATTGTGGCGACCAACTCTCAGAACGCCATTCGGCCGGAAGACTTGCTCTCCAACGATGCGATTCAAGTGACTCTCCAGAGCCTTTACCGGGACTATGGCGTCGGGTATGAGCGCAAAGACGGCGAATCCTTGCCCGGACATGATTACGTTCTCACTTTTTCGAAGGAGCAGGCGGGCATGGTCTACTTGGCCGTATTCGAGGGCAAGTGTTCCAAGTTGCGTAATTCCTTAAGTCGGCGTGAGTTCTTTAGGCAAGGGGAAGATTACTATCGAGCGTTCAATCTGCGGGGTGAACTCGGAATCCTCGAACCCGGCCCACTCCCGGATGGGTTCGAGGCGACCACGGAATCCAACGCGCGCGCGCTGCAAATTTTGGTGGCGCGAGAGATTGAACAGGTCTGCCGTGAGGGCATTGGGAACATTGACGACAAGCACGCGCGGGGATCTCTTCGGAAGGGCGCCTACTATCTGGCCCGCATTGTTTACCGAAGGAATAAAAAAAAGATCGACGACATTGTGCAGGCGGGAGCGCAAAAGCAGCGAGCCGCAAAGGTTGCTCGCGACTTGATAAAAGAGGGTCATAAGATTGCCCTTGATTCATATGATCAGGCACAGGTTGTTTTCGTGAAAGCGCTTAAGGATTATCTGCGGACAGTCGGCGGAAATGAAGACGCGGCGTTGAAGAATACTCAATTTGCCGACGCCGTTGATGCGGCAGCGGCCCTCCCTGCCCAGCGCTATCAATCGCTCAGGTAGTCTCTGATGGCGGCATCGAGCCGCGTCAAATCCGAGTCGGACACACGGCCAGCCTGAGCCATGATCCGACTTTTCTTGATTTGGCGAAGGCCTAGAACAACAGCGTAACTAACACGTTTCAAGATTCTGATGTGCAGGCGAAGAGGGGCGCAATCGCCCAGGCATCCATGGCTTCCCCACCACGGTGGTGAATGATGACGACACACCCGGCGTTTCCTGCGACAAGCCCGCGCGTTTGTACTGCTTCGCGAAATAGCCGGACCTTCGCTGCCGCACGTCCGCAGCAGGCTAGTTCACCTGGGCCGCGATCAGCGTGCATACGCCGCCGATCTTGCTGATTCGATCGCACAGTTGCCGGTAACGATCTTCGACTGGCCGGTCGGCGGTTCGTGGCCGCGCGCCGGGATCGCGCATGGTGATGGTCATGGTCCGCAACGCGGATGTGTCCAGGTTCATGCTCCGCGCGAGCGCGTAGTACAGCACCGCGACGCGGTGGGGGTAATGTCGCGCGGTGCCGCGATCGATGTAGCGCGGCCCATGGTTGTAGTGGGCCCAGTACGCGTGGGTCCTGTGCGTGCAGCGCACGTTCTTGGTGCGCATTTGCAAGCGGCCGTCGGTGCCGCGCTGCCGGACGGTGATGCGCATTCTGCCCGCACCGTCGCGCCATCGCGCAAGCTCGGCAGCGCCGAGTTCGATGTTGGTCATCGGATCCATCACGCGCTTCCAGGCGAGGCCGCGCACGTAGCCGTTGGCGCAGTGCCCCGTCTTGTCGAGGACGCAGCGAATGCCCATCAGACCACTGTCCTTGGCCATGCCACCTTGGCGCAAGATTGTTGTGTTGACTGCGCGATCATTGAGATCGCTCTCGGTGATCATGGTCGCGAGCAGCAAACTCACCGGCAGATCATGGCGCGCGGAAGAATCAAGAAGTTGCCGCGCCACACGGCCACAGAAATCCAGCGTCCAGTAGGGCTTGCTTCGCGGCGGAAGATTCCGGTACGAACAAATTGTTTCGGCCAGGCAGGTTTCGGATGGCGCATCCGTCTTCGAAGGTTCGGGTGCATGGGCCAACTGTGCGATCTCGGCGCGCGCGGGCACTGGCGCGACCAACACCGCGCCAGCAGGCAACGCCATGGCCCCCGCCAGGGTTGCCACGGCTCGACGTGGAGGAGACATTGCTGTGCAAAACATGCGAAATCCTGAAGGCGGCGGGGCGCAAAGGGCCTCGTCTTACGCTTCGTGTTACGCCCGAATGGTTTCGAGGGCGGCGACCAAAGCCGCAGGTGCCGACGTTTTACGAAGCGATCTGCACGCAGTCAACAGAAAAAGCCGGTAAAACTGGCGGGTGCGAAGTCCGCTGAATGACCCTCGAATCAGCGCGCTGTGGATTGCCGCAGCGCGGGAAATCGGATTTTCCGTCGAGCGGACGCAGGATGCCTACGCCAGCACCGACGGTGGTGGCCGATTGCTCATCGGCGTGGATCCGCTGCTCGACGAGAACGACAGCGTGGCGCAACTGATCTTTCACGAACTTTGCCATGCGCTGGTCGAGGGTCGCAGCAAGTGGCGACTGCCCGACTGGGGCCTTGATAATGCGAACGATCGCGACGCAGTGGCCGAGCAGGCGTGCCTTCGTTTATCCGCGCATCTGGCTGATCTTGCAGGCTTGCGTGCCGCGATGAAACCAACAACCGAATGGGCGGATTACTACAACAGGCTTGGTGCGATGCCTCTGACCGACGGGCTCGCCGATGATCTTGCTGGTGCGTGTGCGCTCGCGGTGGCCGGAGCGGCGCGCGACGACGCAGAGCCTGCGCGGACAGCATTGCAAGGTACACTCGTGGCCACCGCACAATTGCTTGCTGCGCCCGGCGGGGACGCGGACACAGCTTCAACGTTGCATCCGGTTGGCTACCGCTTCGGCCCGCCGGAACAGAGCTGCGGAACCTGCGCGTGGCATTATCAGGGTGGTCGTGGGCGACCGGTGTCGCGCTGCCGGCAGGCGGCGTCTTCTGATGGCGACGGCAAGCGCATCGCCCCTGCGGATCGCGCGTGCGAGCGCTGGGAAGGTGCCCTTGACTGTCAAACCTGCGGCGCATGTTGCCGCGAGGCGTACCACGTCGTTAGCGTGTCGATGCGCGATCCCGTGGTTTGGAAGCAGCCGGATCTCATCGTGCGCAGCGGCCACCGGTTCAGCATTCTGCGCAGCGACGACCGTTGCGCGGCGCTGAACGTCAGCGGCACCGGTGGACCCGGCGCGCACCACGCATGCCGCATCTACGAAGATCGCCCGCAAACGTGTCGCGATTTCGAGCGCGGTGGAAGACATTGTCTGGTGGCGCGGCGCCGCGTCGGCCTTTCGCGAGCCTGAACCCGTGGCGGCGAAGATCGACTTGTTCGTTCCGTTGCAGGCGCACGGAGACCCGATCGAGGCCATGGCGGAGAACGCGCTCGGCTGGGCTCGCGGCAGCGCAGGAGAAGTGCGCGTGCTGCGACGCGCACTCGACGCGCGCAAGGGCCGTTCACTCGGCCATCGCGTGAGTGTTCTCGTGGCGCGCCGGGGGGAGCTGCTCGATCAGCCGCGCCGGTCGCGTCCGCCCGCCGCGTGGCCGCCGGGTCGGCCGCTGCCACGGGTGGTCATCATCGGGTCCGGACCCGCCGGGGCATGGGCGGCGTTGCGTCTGGCGGAGGCAGGTGTGGTGTCAACCGTGCTCGAACGCGGCAAGGCGGTCCAGCCACGGCGCAAGGATCTCGCCCGTCTGCAGCGCGGCGTTCTGGTCCCTGATTCGAACTACTGCTTCGGCGAGGGCGGGGCGGGCACGTACTCTGATGGCAAGCTCTACACGCGCAGCAAAGATCGGGACGGGGTCGCCGCGGTTCTGGCGGATCTGGTCCGCTGCGGTGCGCCCGACGACATCGCAGTCGAAGCGCGGCCCCACGTGGGGTCGAACCTGTTGCCCAAAGTCCTGACTGCTTTGCGTGGTGGGCTCGAGGCCGCGGGCGTGACGTATCATTTTGAAAACGAGGCCGTCGGCCTGCGCGTCGAGGCCGGCCGGGTGCGGGCGGTCAAGTTGCGCGGTGGAGACGAGATCGGCGCCGACGCGGTCGTGCTGGCGGTCGGCCATTCGGCGCGCTCGGTTTACGAATGGCTCGCCGACGCGGGCGTTGTCCTGGAAAGGAAAGGTTTCGCGGTCGGCGTTCGCATGGAGCATCCTCAGCCTCTGGTTGATCGGCTGCAGTACGGGTCGGCGGCGGGACACCCGGCCCTGCCGCCTGCTTTTTATGAACTGTCCGCAGGAACGGTCGGCGAGGCGGTGGGCGCGTACAGCTTCTGCATGTGCCCCGGAGGGTTCATCGTGCCCGCTGCGACCGAACCCGACGGCGTGGTCGTCAACGGCATGAGCCTGTCCGCGCGTGCTTCGGCTTTTGCCAATGCCGGCATGGTCGTGCCGCTGACGCCTGCG
>CAYSKR010000245.1:0-2581 GCA_964431675.1 uncultured Myxococcales bacterium | reverse complement strand
TGCGAACCTCCGCCTCTTGGCCCTGGGCACGACCTCGGTCTCCTCGGCTTCGCCTTGCTGCAACATGAGCCATCATCTCCGAATCTCGCCCTCGACACTAATTTTCGGTGGGCCGGTGTCTCAGATCACGTTGGCAGATAGGGCCGCAGTCATAACACGCGCAGGGCGATCAGGTGCCTCGTGTTCTTGCCGTCGTCACGAGCACCACGGCTCCGACGATGACGGCTCCGGCGACGAGCATGCGCGGCGCGAGCGCCTCGGCACCGATGGCCACACCAAGAATGACTGCGACCAGGGGATTGACGTAGGCATACGTGGCCACCAGCGTCGGCGGCGCGTGCCGGGTCAGCCACGAAAACGCGCCGTAGCCCGCCCACGAGCCGACCACGACGAGGTACACAAAGGCCACCATCGCGCGCGCGCTTGGCGGGCCAGGCATGGCGGCCAGGGCCCTTGCCTCACCGAGGCACGCGCCGACCGCAAGTTGGGCAAGGCCGCCGGCGCACATCTCGATGCCAGACGAAACGAGGGAACTCTGCGGCCGCGCCACGATCCGACCGGCCACCGATGCTGCCGCCCAGTTGATCGTTGCAAGAATCAACATCAAGAACGGTAGCGCCTCGATGGCAAGGCCGCCCCCGGGCCGCCAAACCAGGAACGCCGTGCCGAGAAAGCCGACTGCAATGCCGACGAGGGCGCGGGCGGTTGGCCTGGCCCCACCGGGCCGAAAAAGTTCGATCAGTGCGACCCACAGCGGCATGATCGCGAGAATCAGTGCCGTCAGCGACGAGGTGACGTCACGCAGAGCCACAATCACCAGGCCGTTGGAGATCCCCACCAGCGCCAGGCCAAGCAGCACGGCGTTGCGAATCTCGCGCCGGGCCGGGCGCGGCGTGGATGGCAGCGCCAGCGCGAGCAACAAGAACGTCGCCCCGGCGATGAGATTTCGAGAACCACCGACCAGCAGCGGCGGCAGTTCTGTCACCGCGATGCGCATGCCGAGGTAGGTCGAACCCCAGACGACGTAGACCGTCGCCAGCGCAACGGCAACCTGGTTTCGCGATGCAGCGATCGGGTGGGTCACAGCCCGCGCACGTCCACGCAGCGCATGCCCGCGCGCCGGGCGGCTTCGACGCCAAGGTCGGTGTCCTCGTAGACGGTACACATGGAGGGCGGCGCACCCAGACGCCGCGCGGCTTCCAGAAACACGTCGGGCTCGGGCTTGTGGCGCACGGTGTCCTCGGCCGTGACGATCACGCTGAACCAGTCGCGCACCCCGATCTGCCGCAGGGTCATCTCGACCACGCGCCGGAACCCACCCGACGCCACCGCCATCGGCGTCTCGCCGCGATGCTCGCGCGCGATGCGCACCACCTTTTCTATCGGCTGGATCGACGCAATCTGGTCAATGAAACCTTGCTCCTTGCGGTCGGCGATGGCGTTCCAGTCCGGGTGCAGGCCCGCCTCCTCGAACAGGCGCCGCGCGATCTCGCGCGTCGGCATGCCGCCCCACGAGTAGAACTTTTGCTCGGAAAAGGGAATGCCGTGCGGGCGCAAAAGTTCCTGCCAGGCGCGAAAATGCGCCGGCATGGTGTCGGCCAGCGTGCCGTCGCAGTCAAAAATCAGTGCTTCTTCCATCAGGTGTTCGCCGAGCGCGGCAAGAGTCTACCCCACGCCTAGCAGGTCTTGCTTGATCACGGCGTACTCGGGCGCCCCCTGCGGCTGGCCGTCGAACAGATCGACCACCGCCGCGACGGCATCAAGCTGGAACTGCTGGTTGGCGTCGAACTGAAGTTTCATCCCGAGACCGCTGTGTAGGCCTGGTCAGGCCGGTTTATCGCATCAGGGTAGCGAGCCCGTAGCAGCCCCGATTTGACCATCGGGCGTAGGTGTCGTGCCTGGAGGTTGGCAGCGGTCCGGGCTACGAGAGTCGCCAACTGATCGGCCGTCAAAAAGCGCCCCTCGCACAGCCGTAAGATGACGCCTCGCAGCTCGTCCCGCGTTGCCTTCGGCCGCTCGGCTACAGGTGCCGCGACGCTCGTGAGATTCGCCTCGATTTGAGTGGAGTCCCCCGCGATGGATTCCGGCGGACGGCCGGGAAAGAAGTAGCGCTTGAGCTTGTGACTTCCGGCGCTCTCCAACAACCCCTTCTTGACCAGAGACGCGAGCGCCACCGTGACGTCCCGCGAATGGCGATCTGTCATCCCGCAAAGCCGCTCGTGGGTAACGTGCCCCGCTAGTTCCACGGTTGCCATCGCCAGCTTCGAAACCTCGGGAAGATGCGAGAAAACCGCCCCGTACCGGTGCTCAAGTTCCCGTACTACCTCGGTCGGAAGCAAGCTCGCCAGGGCTTCACGCAGCGCCGTGTGCACCGACGTCTGCTCGACACGCCGGTCGCCGATCAGGCGGAACGGGACCTTCAGGTCCCGGAACAATTTTTGGTAACCGTTCACATGGGGGGACCGCCCGGCGCCATGCCCTTCCAGCTCCGTCCCGTCGCTGTCTTTTGCCTCTGCGTCCCCCCAAACCCCCGCTCGGTGCCCCGGCAAAGCCGCGCCACCGAGCCACTTTCTCCGACGGG
>CAYSKR010000244.1:0-7701 GCA_964431675.1 uncultured Myxococcales bacterium | reverse complement strand
ATCCGGCCCGGCCGACGAGGACGCGGTGCCTTCTCTTCTTGACCCACCTGCACCGGTTGCGGCACCACCAGAGCCCGCGACTTCGACGCGGGCGCGAATACGCCATGGTACCGGACCAGGTGACTGCGCGGCCGTGGGATCCAATCTTGCGCACGCGCGCCCGATTTCACGGTGTATCGCGCCCGCATGCAACGCGCGGGTTTTCGCCTGGTTCATCGGGACCACCGCTCACGTGTAGCGCAGTCCCTCGATGACCTTCATGCGACCGGCACGCACGGCCGGGTAGATGGTGGCCAGGAAACAGATGAGCTGCGTGCCAGCCGCAACGAACAGGATCTCCGACGCGGAGATTCGCACCGGCAGCCGTTCGATCAAGTAGACCTTCGAATCGAGCGAGTAGCCGTACGCGTTCACCAATACACATACCAGCACGCCGTACAAAATCCCGAGCGACGTCCCCACCGCGCCCACCACGCTGCCGGCCACGAGGAAGACGCGCACCATCGCCCTGGCGCGCGCGCCCATCGACCGCAAGATCGCGATCTCGCTCGTCTTCGATCGCACGATCAGCATCAGCGACGCCACGATGTTGAACGCCGCCACGACGATGATGATCGCCAGGATCAGCCCGATGATCGCCTTTTGCATCGCCAGCGCCGTGAACATGTTGTTGTTCAGCGTGCGCCAGTCCATCACATGCACGTCGACGCCCAGGCGCTGCGCGATCTCGGCGTCGATGGCAAGCGCCCGCTTTGGATCGTCGAAGCGCAACTCGACGCCGAAAAGCTGCTGCCGCTCGCTGCCCAGACGCCGCGCGTCCTCGATGTTCACGTAGCCCAGGCGGGTGTCGTATTCGTGAAATCCCATGCGAAAAACGCCCACGATCTGAAAGGCGTGCGAGCTGCGCTCGGCCACCTCGCCGCGCGCGAACGGCACCAGCACTTGCACGCAGTCGCCCAGCTTGCGGTGAAGCTTCCGGAACAACTCGGCGCCCAGGATGATCCGCCCCGGCGCGACCGCCTCCCCTTCGGCGCACCGCGCCGGCCGGTCCAGATCCTCGACGCGCCCGGCGACCAGAGCGCGACGCAAATCATCCGCGCCGGTTTTCAGATCGATGCCCTTGAGGTTGGCACCCACGCGACCGACCATGACCTCGCCCGCCGACAGGCTGAACTTCGCCATCCGGCGCAGCCCCGGCAGATCGGCCAGCTTGCGCATGTAACCGTCGGCCTCTTGTTCGGCCACCGCCACCGTCTTGTCGCCGTAGCCCATGACGATCGCGTGCGCGTTGACGGCGAGCACCTTGTCCTCGAACTCGCGCTCGAAGCCGCTGGTCACCGCCATGACCACCACCAGCGACGCCACGCCCAGCACCACGCCCAGCGTCGACACCGTGGTGAACACCGAAAAGATCCGCAGCAGCAAAAACAGCGTGGCCAGCAGCGCGCCCACGAGCGTCAGCATCACCCCGGCGGTTTCCAGATCGCGCGCCCGCCCGTGGCCAAGCGCCAGCAACGCGACCCCGATTCCGACAACCGCGACAGCCACCGCAAGGCCGGCGCGCGCCCCGGAGGTGACCCGTCCGCGGCGCAGGTAGCGCAGGCCGATGAAGCGCTCGAAACCCGCGTGCGCCAGCAGAACGCCGCTGGCGACCAGCGCGAGGATTCCGCACATCAAAATGGTGGCGACCAGGGCGAACACGACGCCGATGAGGCTATCAGGACGGTGGTGCGGTTGACAGGCGCAAGCACGGGACCGTACCGTTGCACGCAGATGAGTCTTCGGCACCTGGCCGCTGTCCTGGCTACCGTGATCGGCTGCTGCGCGGTCGTGGGCAGCGCCCGCGCGAGCCGCAACGATCTCGATCTGCTCAAGCTGTGCTCGAGCCCGCCACCGGGTGGCGGTGGCCTGCTGATCGGTGCCGTGTCCGAGTGCAACTGGGTCAAGCGCCAGCCGGGAACCGGCCTCATCACCGGCGTCACGCTCGACGCCGACGCCGAGGTCAACTTTCGCAGCCTGATGTCCGAACTGGGTGCCGTGATGGCACCGCGGCTGGTGATGCCGGCGGAAACCCTGGGCTTCGCCGGATTTCAGATCTCGGGCGAGCTGGGCACCACCAGCATCAGCAACGACAAGCCCTACTGGAAAGGCGTTTCAGGCGTGTCGGCGCAGAACGCGGGAGAGGGACGCCCCGACGCATGGCTCACCACCGTCGGCATGTTCGTGCGCAAGGGCCTGTGGTTGCCGCTGCCTGCCGTCGAGGTGGGGGGGGGATTCATGCACCTGCTCGATTCTCAACTGGTTAGCTGGCAGGGATACGCGAAACTGGCGCTGCACGAAGGTTTCCACGACTGGCCCATTCCATCCTTCGGCGTCCGCGCCTCGGCGTCCTACCTGACCGGGACCGATCAGGTCCGCATGACCACCACGGGCATCGACCTCATCGCGTCCAAGGGCTTCGGCGTCATGGGCACGGCGCGTCTGGATTTTTTCGGCGGCTGGAGCTTTCTTTTCATCCACGCGCAAAGCGGCATCATCGACGCGACCCCATCCTGCGACGCCACGGCCACGCAGAACGCCAAACCCGGCGACAAGCTGAGCGAATACTGCGCGGCGGCACAGCGTGGAACCCCCAACGACGCCTACGCCTACTTCTCGTTTGCTGATCAAGACACCATCACGCGCCAGCGTTTCTTTGGCGGTGTGAAGGTCAAGTTCGCCACCGTGTTCCTGGCCGCCGAGTACCAGCTCATTGCGGCGGGCCGCAGCCGGGACGAGCGCAAGGCCAACGGCGCTCGCGACGACAGCGAGCGCCAAAGCGCCATCAATCTGTCCGGCGGCTTTGATTTTTAGGAAATCACGGCGTCGGCTGGCCGGGCAGGCCGTCGCGGATGATGCGGCACAAAGCATCGACCGAGAGGCGGGGACCACGCTTTTCTTCCTCGAAGATGATCTGCGCCAGCGTGGCTCCGGTCAGATCCTGCTGCGAGTTCTTGTCGACCACGCGGATCTCGTCGCCGGCCCGAATCAGGGCGGCGATCTGCAACAGCGTCACGTACTTGCTGTCGGTCGTGTCATAGAGCTTACGATTCGAGTACCTCTTGATCGTCCGCGCCATGCTTGCATTTTCCTCTCCGTCGCCATGCCGCGTCAAGGCGCAACTGTTATCACAACGTAATCATTGCGGTTTCGCCGAGGCAGATGCGCGCCTACTTGGCGACTTTTTCGTCGGCCGCGTCGGCCTCGCCCTTGATCTCACCCTTCTTTGCAGTGGGAGTGACATCAATTTCGTTGGCGCTGCCAACCGCGCGCTTGAAGTTCTTGATGGCGCGTCCGAGACCGTCACCCAATTGCGGCAACTTCGTGGATCCGAAGACAACCACGACGATCAGGAACACCACGATAAGTTCGCCGACTCCAAGGCTGGGCATCTGAATCCTCCACACAGGTCATAGCACCGCTTGCGCGGTGGGGCAAAAGCCAAGTCGCTTTTTTTGGCACCTGGGCCGGGGGAAGGTACGATCCGGCCATGGCTCCTGCGCCTCGGGGAATATGTGCGCCGACCAGACTCGCGCTGGCGCTGGCGCTGGCGCTGGGCGGTTTGCTCGCGATGAGCCCTGCGCGCGCGGTGGCGGCACCGCCGAGGGCGGCACCACCGAGGGCGGCACCGCCGAGGGCCCCAATCAAGGAATCGCCGCCGCCGACGCAGGCCAACCCCGCCGAACGCAAGGCGGTGCGCGGCAGCGCCGTCGATAGCAATGAAGAAAGCCCCGAGCTTCGCGAGGTTCGCCGCTTCGAAAAAGACGCTTTTCCGCGCGGCCCCGACCCTCGCGCCAGCGATGGCGACACGGCCCCCGTGCCGCCGCCGGCGGGCCTGCCCGGACGCTGGGGCGGCAGCGGGGATCTGCCGCCCGAGCTTCGCCAACCCGCGCACGGCCCGCGCTCCGGTCACGTGGCGGAGTCGCCGGCCGCCGAGTCGCTGCGCAACCTCGCCTTGCCGGATCTACCGGTGCGCTGGGAGCCAACCGTCCTGCGCTTTATCGACTACTTCAGCAAGGATCCAAGGGGCCGCGCCATCATGGGCAACTTTCTGCGGCGCATGGGACGCTACACAGTGGCGTTCGCCGCCATCCTTGAAAGGGAAGGCGTGCCGCGCGATTTGATGTACCTCGCGATGATCGAGAGCGGCTTCGAACCGCGCGCGACGTCCAACAAACAAGCGGGCGGCGTGTGGCAGTTCATGCCGGGCGTGGCGAAGGCCTACGGCCTCGAAGTCGGCTACTGGGTGGACGCGCGGCGCGATCCCGAGCGCGCAACCGAGGCCGCGGGACGTTACCTGCACGACCTGCACACGCGCTTCGGCTCGTGGCCGCTGGCGTTCGCGGCGTACCACGCGGGGTACGGCGCGATCTTGCGTTCGATCACCCGTTACAACACCAACGACTACTGGGAGCTGTGCAAGCACGAGGCGGGCCTGCCCTGGGAAACGACGATGTACGTGCCGAAGATTCTGGCGGTGGCCATCATCGGCCACAACCGCGCGGCGTTCGGCTTCGGCGACGTCGTTTCGGATCCGCCGCTCGCGTACGATCGCGTGACGGTGCCCGCCGGCACAACGCTTGCGGCGGTGGCGCACGCCGCGGGAACGCGCCCTCTTGTCATCGAGACGCTCAACCCCGAGCTCGGCCGCAGCCGCGTGCCACCGGATCGTGGAGCCGGCACCGTGCGGATCCCTGTCGGCACGGCGAAGCTTTATGCGGAAGCGCAACAGCACGGCGCGCACTCCAAGACCGACAAGAGCGACGCGGTGAGGCCGCACCTGATGCGTTTCGGCGAGTCGCTCGACGACGTGGCCCGGGAGACGGGCGTATCGGCGCGCGATCTGAAGAAACTCAACGGCCTGCGCGATGCGTCCGAGCTGCACGGCGGCGACACCATCGTGGTGCCCGAGACGACGGCCAAGTCGGCGGGCGTGTCGTCTGCGCCAGACGATGCCGACGCAGCGATCCTGGTCGCGGTGCCCGAGCGGGTGTTTTCTTATCCCGACCGCGAGCGCGTGTTTTACCGGACGCGCGAAGGCGACACATTGGAAGAGCTTGCCGGCGTGTTCGAGGTGGCTCTGGACGACGTGGCGCTGTGGAATCACCTGGATCCGACGGCGCATCTGCACCCGAAGATGATTCTGCAAGTCTTCGTGACCAGGGACTTCGACCGCGCGGGCGTGGCGCTGCTTGACGAGGCCAAGTTGCGCGTCGTCACGCTCGGCACCGAGGAGTTCTCGGTGCTGGAGACAGCGCGGCGGGGCAAGACGCGCCTGTCCTACACCGCTCGCGCCGGCGACACGCTCGGCAAGATTGCCAAGCGCTATGGGCTCGCTCCAGGCGATCTGGCGCGCATCAATCGGCTGTCGTACAGCAGCGAGCTAACCGAGGGACAAAAGGTGGTGGTCTACTCGCCGACGCCCAACCTGCCGCGCGAGGTGACGCAGGCCCGACGTGTGGCGACTTCGACGTCGACGTCGGCGGCAGCCTCAGGCGGCAAGCGGGCCGTCGCTGGCGCGCACCCTGCGCCGCGCGCCACCGTCGCGGCCAAGTCAGCGGGCAAACCGGCGGTGAAGCCGACCACCAAGGTCGCCGTGCGAACGGCCGCGTCCCCGCCTAAGGCCAAGCGTTGACCGGCGGCCCGGCGGTGCTGTCGATCCTCTATCAGGACGCGGACCTCGTTGCGATCAACAAGCCTGCGGGAATGCACTCGGTGATGCTTGCGGGCAACGCCGAGCCGTCCGTCGCGTCGGAGCTGGTGGCGATGTTTCCGGAATGCACAAACGCTTCGCCCGACGAGCGCGAAGGCGGGCTCGCGCACCGGCTCGACCGCGACACCAGCGGTGCCATCCTGGCGGCGCGAAATCCCACCACCTGGGCGGCTCTGCGGCTGGCGTTGTCCGGTGCAACTTGCACCAAGACGTACCTGGCCGAGGTCGCGGGCAATCCGCTGGTCGCCTTGCGCGAGCATCGACCGGGCACCTTCGCCGGGCCGGACGCACGGTCGATTGTCATCGACGCCGACATCGCGCGCAGCGGCCGTCGCGGCAAGAGAGTGCGGGTCGGTGGCCGCGGGCGCGGACCGATGGCGGCGCGCAGCGACATCACCGTCGTCGCCACGCGCGAGACAACCACGCTGGTGCGCGTGACTCTTTGCATCGGTCGGCCCCACCAGGTGCGCGCCCACCTTGCGCACATCGGCTGCCCCGTCGCGGGCGACGATGTTTACGGTGCTCCCGAAACCGGGGCCTTGCGCCTGCACGCGCTGCGCATCAACCTGCTGCACCCCACCCTTGGCACGCCGCTGACCATCGAAGCTCCCGCGCCCGATTGGGCCGCAACGGCCGTGCGCGCTCAATAATCTGTCTGCTCGCAGTGTTCAAGCGGTAAGAAGACCGCCATGAGCGACAAATCTCCCACGCCAGGCGTACCACCCGCGCGCGCGGTGGTGGATCGGATGACGGGCTACGTCCCGGGCGAGCAGCCGCGCCCGGGGGAGAAGGTCGTCAAGCTCAACACCAACGAGAACCCATTTCCACCGTCGCCGCGGGTGATCGACGCGATCGGGGCCGTAGATCCTGACCGATTGCGGCGCTACCCCAACCCGGTGGCGAGCGACTTTCTTTCGGTCGCGGCGCGCCTGCACGGCGTGCGGCCCGACATGATCATCGCGGGCAACGGCAGCGACGAGATCCTGGCGATCGCACTGCGTGCGTACCTTGATGCCGACGACACGCTGGCGTTTCCCGACCCGACTTATTCGCTGTATCCGGTGCTGGCCGAGATCGGGGACCACCGGGTGGTGCGCGTGCCCTGGGCGGCCGACTGGCAACTCCCGGTGGACGCGCTGGCCAGGAGCGGCGCGAAAGCGATTTTCTTTGCCAATCCCAACGCACCGTCGGGCACGCCGGTGCCGCAAGCGCAGGCCCGCGCGCTGTGCCGGGCGTTCGATGGCGTCGTGCTCATCGACGAGGCCTACGTGGATTTCGCCGAGGAGAGCAGCCTGCCGTTGCTCGCCGACTGTCCGAACGCGGTGATCGTCCGCACGTTGAGCAAGGGGTACGCGCTGGCCGGGCTGCGCTTCGGTTACGCCATCGCTGCGCCAGCCATCATCGCGGCCATGAACAAGGTGAAGGACAGTTACAACTGCGACGCGATATCCATCACGGCAGCGTGCGCGGCTCTCGACGATCAGGCGCACGCACGTCAAAGCTGGGACCACGTGCGCAGCGAGCGAGCGCGGGTCACGGATGAACTGACCCGCTGCGGATTTTCCGTGTTGCCAAGCCAGGCGAATTTCATCCTGGCCACGGTGCCGGGGGGGGACGCCGCTGCGCTGTACGGCAAGCTAAAGTCGCGGGGCGTGCTGGTGCGCCACTTCGCCCTGCCCGGCCTGCAAGACAAGCTGCGCATCACCATCGGCACGCGCGCCGACAACGACGCGCTCCTCGGCGCGCTGTAAAGCGCGTATGATCCAAGGAGCTTCAGCTCGGCGGGTCCAGCACGGCACCGACAGGTAGCGGCCCTTTCGCGCGGCCAGCCGCGCTCGTCTTGTGCCATATTCCCGCCCCATGACGTCACCATCGCCTGTCAGAGTTCTGGTCGTGGGTTGCGGAAACATGGGCGCGTCGCACGCCCGCGCTTACGCCAAGATTCCTGA
>CAYSKR010000243.1:0-14387 GCA_964431675.1 uncultured Myxococcales bacterium | reverse complement strand
CAGAGTTTCGGCGTCGTCAACCCCCTGCATTACAAGCCCCGAGCCAAGCGCGTCATCTGGCTGTACCAGGCGGGCGGGCCTTCGCAGCTCGAGACGTTCGACTTCAAACCCAAGCTGCGCGACATGACCGGGCAGCCGATGCCCGAGTCGTTCACCAAGGGGCAGCCGATCGCGCAGCTACAAGGCAAGGCGCTGACGTGCCTGGGGCCGCAATATCCCTTCGAACGCTACGGCAAATCCGGGCAGGAGATGGCCAACATCTTCCCGCACATCGCCAAGATCGCCGACGATCTTTGCATCATCCGATCGATGCGCACCGAGGCCATTAACCACGATCCCGCGCACACCTTCATGAACACCGGCACGACCATCTCGGGGCGGCCGGCCATGGGCTCGTGGCTGCAGTACGGACTTGGCTCCGAGGCGCAGGATCTGCCCGGCTTCATCGTGATGGTGTCGAGCGGCAAGGGCGGGCAGATGCAGCCCATCGCCAGCCGTCAGTGGCACAGCGGCTTTTTGCCCAGCCGGTACCAGGGCGTGCGTTTTGAATCGAAGCGCGACCCGGTGCACTACCTGACCAGGCCAGCCGGCGTTAGCGCGGAGCAGCAGCGCGACGTGATCGATGCGGCCAACAAGTTGAACGACCTGCACAATGCGACCGTCAACGATCCGGAAATCGCGACGCGCATCAGCCAGTACGAGATGGCGTTCAAGATGCAGTCCAGCGTCCCGCGCCTGATGGACATCTCGAAGGAAAGCAAGGAGACGCTCGACATGTACGGCGTCGACCACATCGACGGCAGTTTCGCCTCGAACTGCCTTCTGGCCCGTCGCCTGGCCGAAAGCGGCGTGCGGTTCATCCAGCTTTACCACCGCGACTGGGACCACCACGCGCGGGTCAAGCGCGACATCAAGATCAACGCCAAGGAAGTTGATCAGGCGACCGCCGCGTTGATCACGGACCTCAAACGTCGCGGCCTGCTGGAAGACACCATCGTGGTGTGGGGCGGCGAGTTCGGCCGCACGCCCATGGCGCAGGGCGACGGCCGGGACCACCACATCAAGGCGTTTTCGATGTTCGTGGCGGGCGGCGGCTTCCGCCCGGGCATCACCCACGGTGGCACCGACGAGCTTGGCTACAACGCGGTGAGCGACGTGGTACATGTGCATGACTTCCACGCCACCATGCTGCATCAACTCGGCATCAATCACCTCCGCATGACGTACCGCTTTCAAGGCCGCGACTTCCGCCTCACCGACGTGCACGGCGAGCTGGTGCCGAAGATTATCGTCTGACGCCCGCAGCGGCGGTCAGGACTCGGGCACGCTCTGGGCTCCTTCGGGCGGGGTCACGGGCTCGCCGCGCAGTCGTCGAATTTTTCCGTCGCGGATTTCCAGCGCCGACAGACGGACGTTGCCGACCACCACGGCGTCGCCCGGCATCGCGGGTCGGCCGAGCACCGCCTCGACGTAAGCGCCCAGGGTCTCGACGTCGGGGCGCAAGGGTAGCGGCAGTTGCAGAGCCAGGTCGCGCTTGGCCACGTCCAGCGTCACGCGCCCGTCGGCCTCGAAGCGGCCATCGGTGGCGCGCACCAGAGGCGGGATCTCTCCGACGTCCTGCTCGTCCTGAATTTCTCCGACGAACTCCTCCAGCAAATCCTCCATCGTGACGATGCCGATGAACTTGTTGCTCGCGTCCAGCACCACGGCAATGTGGACGCGGCTTTTCTGGAATTCGCGCCGCAGCCATTCGAGCGGCGTGTCTTCCCGGCAGTAGATGGGCTCGCGCAACAGGTCGCGCATCCGCTCGGGAACGCGGCCGACGGCCAGGGTCGCCACCACGTCCTTGAGATGCACGTACCCGACGACGCGATCGCTCGCGGGTTCGACCAGCGGGTAGCGCGTGTACTGGTTGCCGAGCGCGATCTTGAGGTTGTCGGCGAACGGCCGTTCGGTTTCGAGGACGACGCAGTCGCGCCGCAGGGTCATCACGTGGCGGGCCACGCGGTGCGTGTAGTCAAACACTCGGTCGATGAGGCGACGCGCACCGGGGTCCAGGCTGGCGTGGGCCAACACCATGCGCATTTCCTCGGGTGAGTGAACCATTTCCACTTCGGACACCGGGCGAAGTCCGAACAGACGCAGAAACAGGCTGGAAGACGTGCGCAGCATCCAGATGAATGGGAACGCCACCACGTAGATGACGCGCATCGGGGTCGCCGCCCACAGCGCCACCGGTTCGGCGTATTGCAGCGCGAATGACTTGGGGACCAGCTCACCCAAGACCGCATGCACGAACGTGATGAACAAGAGCGAAACCGTCAGCGCCAGCGAGTGCGCCGCCACGTGCGCCGCCTGCCCCAGCGAGACCATGTACGGCTGCACGATCTGCGAGACCGCGGGTTCGCCGATCCAGCCCAGCGCCAGGGAGGCCAGAGTGATGCCAAGCTGGCTCACCGACAGGTACGTGTCCATGCGTGACGTGATGCCCCCCAGCAAGCGGGCGCGTCGCCGTCCCTGCTTGATGAGCTGCTGGACGCGGGTGGGCCGCATCTTGACGAACGCGAACTCCGACGCCACGAAAAATGCGTTTACCAGGACCAGCACGGCCGTCAGGCAGAGGGCGACGGTCGTGGACATTGGCCCGAGTGTACCCTGCCCTGGCCCGTGTCCAAACTTCGCCGTCACCAGTCTAAGCGCACGATTTTATTTATGTTTCACTGGGCGATGCAGCTCGTGATATGCAGGGAGCATGGTCGGCACGTTGCGGCGGGATCTCCGATCGCTCCCAAACCTGATCACGTTGTCACGCATCTTCCTGCTTCTCGTTGCCGCAGGGATCTACTTCTACGTCGCGAAGGGCCCCGCCATCATCCTGGCGGTGATCGCCGGGGTGACCGACTACGTGGACGGCATGATCGCTCGCCGCACCGGTCAGGTGACTCGCCTGGGCGAGATCCTGGACCAGTTTTCCGACCTGGTTTTCGAGTCGCTGATTCTCATCGTGGCGGTGTCGGCCGACTTCTTTGCACCGATCATTCTGTTTGCGTACCTGCTGCGCGAGTTTTGGGTGACGGTGGTGCGGCGCTTCATGGCCACCCACCAGCTCAATATCCCATCGAGCATCCTTGGGAAGTTAAAGACCAATGCGCTCATGTGGAGCTTCCTGCCGACCTTCGTTTCAATCGGCGGCTTCTTCCCGGCCGCGGAGCCATTCTTGACCGACGCCGCCCACGGTTTCATGTACGCGGCGCTGTTCCTCGGCTATGCGTCCGCGTGGGGCTATACGAAAGCCTTCCTGATCGGCTATGACCAGGTGAAAGACTTATGAAGCTACGTCACTATCTTATTCTTGGACTGCGTGCGCTGAGCCTGTGCGCGGCTTTGGCGCTGGGTTTTTCGCGCGACGCTGCGGCGCAGGGTTTTTCTTCTTCGGGTGCCGCCAGCAGCGCAGAGTGCCCCGCCGGAAACTTGCTCGCCGGGTTGCGTCCGACCGCGCGCGACGTGCGCGGCAACACAGAGCTCGTCACCGATGGTGCCGTGGCACCCGAAGGCGCGCAGTGGGATTCGGCACCTGCGGTGGTGCTGGAAACCGCCGCGACGATATTGACCTACGACCTCGGCAAGGTCGTGCCGGTGGTGGCCGCGTACCTACAGGCCGATGCGAACGACACGTACACGGTGTGGGGATCGCCCGACGGCAAGGAGTACAAACCGCTCGGCCGCTTCGACACCGTCGAGGGCCACGGTTTGCGCGGACGGAAATTGAGCCTGGGCGGGGTACCGATTCGCTTTCTGCGGGTCGGCGAGGGCGTCGGCGACAACTCCTATTCCATCGCCGAGTTCTCGGCGTATTGCCAGGTGCCGGATCCGTTTCCGCCCAAGCTGCGCATCGCCGATGCGCCCGCGGCGAACGTTCCCAAAACGATCCTGACCTACTGGAACGACGAGGCCAGTGCGCGCTGGGAGCTGGTGCTGGCGCTGCTCGGTCTCGCGTTTCTGGTGTGGCAGCGCAACCTTTCGCGGCAGGGGCGGGCGGGGGCCTTCAAAAAGCTGCGGACCGGCTTGTTTGCCGCACTTGGTCTGCTGTCGGCGATGACGTACTTCAATTTCTTCTACTTCCACTTTCCCGCCTTCATCCACGACTGGGAGTGGACCCACTATTACGTGGGGTCGAAGTACTTCAAGGAGCTGGGCTACTTCCGTCTGTACGAGTGCCTGGGCACCGCCGACGCGGAAGAAGATCCCCTGCTGCGGCGGCGGGTCGAGCTGCGCAAGATGACCAACCTGCGCACCAACATGCTGAGCGCCAGCGACGAGATTCTCAAACACCCGGAGAACTGCAAGCAACGCTTTTCCCCCGCGCGCTGGGCCGCGTTCAAGACCGACGTGCGGTACTGGCGTGGTCGGCAGAGCGCCAAGCGCTGGGATGACTTGCAGACCGACCACGGCTACAACGGCACGCCGGTCTGGAACATCGCCGGGACGGTTTTGTCCAACCTGACTCCGGCCAGCAACCGGCAGGTGTACCTGCTCGCCGCGCTCGATCCCGCGTACATCGCGGGGATGATCCTGGTCGTCTGGTGGGCGTTTGGGTGGCGCGTCTTGAGCGTGGCGCTGCTGGCCTTCGCGACGAATTTCCCTTCGCGCTTCTACTGGACGGGAGGGTCGTTCCTGCGCTGGGACTGGATCTTCTACATGGTGGCGGGCGTCTGCCTGATGAAGAAGGAGCGGTTCACGCTGGCGGGGGTGTCGCTGTGCTACGCGGCGATGCTGCGCATTTTTCCAGGGTTCCTGTTCATCGGCCCGATCTTCGCCGCAGCGTATCAATTTTGGAAAGAGCGGAAACTCGATCGCCGCTGGCTCAGGTTCTTCGGTGGTGCGGCGCTGTGCGTCGCGGTGCTGGTCCCCGTCAGCGTGGTGACTTCGGGTGGCATCGCCGCCTACCCCGAGTTCATCCGGAACACGGCGAAACACAAGGAGACGCCGCTGACCAACTACATGGGCTTGCGAACCGTCGCGGCCTGGCGCCCGGCCGAGGTCGGTCGCCGCATGAAGAACGACTCGCTCACCGATCCGTGGCAGCCGTGGAAGACGGCGCGCATCAAGGCGTTCAATCAGATCAAGCCGCTGTACGCCATCGCGGTCCTTGGGTTCCTGGCCTTGCTGGCCTTGGCGGTGCGATCGGGTGAGCCCTGGGTGGCGGCCGCGCTGTCGTCCATGTTCATCGCCGTGGGAGTCGAGCTGACCTGCTACTACTACGCGTTCATCGCTGCGACGGCGCTGCTGTATGCCAAGCGGGAAGCGGTGGGACGGTTGGTGCTGCTCTTGACGGCGTTCACCCAGTTCGCGGCCTGGGCACCCTTGCCTGGCATGGCGAAGTGGATCGACGAGCAGTACACCCTGATGTCTGCCGCCACGGTGGTGGCGTTCGTCCTGATTCTGTGGTGGTTCGGGCCGGGAAGAGCGCAGCAACCAGGGCTTGCCGTGGCCGACGGTCCGGCACCTGCGGACGCCGAAGCAGAGCAAAACTGCACCGCCCAAAAGAAAAAGCGACGGCGAACCTAGTCCACCGCCGCTTTTCAGAGGGCATGGCCCAACGTGGCCCTACCAGACGCGATCTAACGTCACTTCTTGCCCTTCTTCTTGGCTGCTTTCTTCGCCTTGGCCTTCTTTGCTGGCTTCCTGGCTGGCTTCCTGGCCTTGGCCTTCTTCGCTGGCTTCTTCTTGCGCTTCTGGCCGCCCACGGCGCGCTTGGCGCGCGACACGTCTCCGTCCTTGTCGACGAAGTACAGGTAGTTGTTGTCGCGAGTGAAGCCAACCTCGGCAAGCTTCTCCGGTCGCCCCTTCGGCACGCCCGGCTGTTTTCGCTTCACACGCCAGACGTCTCCGTCCTTGACGTACAGCATGTAATCGTTGTCACGCTTGATACTCAGCTTTGCGACTTTCTCAGCCATTCTCCGCCCTCCGTCTGAAGGTGTGACGATATCGAACCCCGTGACATCGTAATCGTGGCCTTGTGCCTGTCAAGATTATTGTCGGCGCGAATGCGCCCTCGCCACCGTCGGAAAACGCCAGCGGGCTTGCATTTCGGTGCTTGCATTCCGGTGCATGGCCGATGGCGGCGATGGCGGGGGTGGCGGCGATGGCGGGAGTGCGTCAGCGGCGCGCGAGCGCCTTGGCGGGTGCCCCCGTGCGCCGCGCGACGTAGATGTGTTCGTCGCTTGTATTTGGGCCCTCGTCGTCAATCGCCCGGCCGTCGAATCCGCCGAACGTGGCCATGAGCTTGAAGCCCGCCGCGGCCAGCATGGCTTGCACTTCGATCGGCGCGAGCTGGCGGTGGCTCAAGTGGACGGTGCGCTCGGGTGCGCAAGCGCGGCCGTCAGCATCGACGGGTTGGTAGTACAAGTTCATCGACAGGACGCGGCGGCGGGCGGCGTAGGTGTGGTTCGTCGAATACACGAGCTTTTCGCCGGTGATCGGGTGGGTGAACCGCGTCCTGGCCCAGCGCCGCGTGGAATCGCGCGACAGCCACTCGGGATCAGGCGGCAGCACGTCGAAGGCGATCCACCCGTCGGGCAGAAGGCTTTCGCGCAGTGCGCGCAGAAAGCGCCGCAGATCTTGCGTCGTGTAGAGGTGCTGGATGCCGTGGAACGCGACGATGGCCAGTGCGAAGCGCGGATAAAAAGCGAGGGTGCGAAGATCGGCACGAAGCAGGAGGGCGCGGCGTTGCCTGACGGCCGACAGGCGTCGCACTCGCGCGCTGGCGCGTGCCAACATCTGCGGCGAGCGGTCCAACCCGACCACGGCGTGTCCGTCGCGCAAGAGCGGAACCAGGATGCGCCCGGTGCCGCAGCCGAGATCGAGGATCGGGCCCGGAGTGAAATGCCGGGCCCGATCCTCGGCCAGTCGGCGGTAGAAATTCACGTCGGCGCGCCGCCGCCGGTACTCGAAGTCGTACAGCGCGGCATCGACGAAGTGTTCGCGTGCGCCCGCTTCGTCGATTTGTGTCGTGGGTGAGGCGAAACGGCGTGTGCGCATGGCCGGAGTCGCAGTATAAGAGGCTATGGTCAAGGCGATTGTGTCCCTTTCGGGCGGGCTCGACTCGGCAACCGCGATGGCGGTCGCGCGTTCGCGGGGGCGGGCATGCCAGGTTCTGAGTTTCAGGTACGGTCAGCGTCACGACGTTGAGCTGCTGGCGGCCAAGCGCGTGGCCAAGGCGCTTGGTGCCGAGGACCACCGGGTCATCACGATCGACGCCGGTGCGCTCTCGGGATCGGCGCTGACGCCGGGATCGGAGATTTCGGTCCCCAAGGGCCGCACCGAGGCCGAGATTGGCCAGGGCATTCCATCGACCTACGTGCCGGGCCGCAATACACTGTTCCTGGCGCATGCGCTCGCCGTGGCCGAGTCCACCGGCGCCGAGGAAATCTACCTCGGCATCAACGTGCTCGACTATTCAGGCTACCCCGACTGTCGGCCCGAGTGGCTGGCCGCGATGCAAGAGGTTGCGCGCGTCGGTACGCGCTCGGGCGTCGAGGGCCATCCGGTCAAGATCGAGGCACCGCTCTTGAACATGACCAAGGCAGACATCATCAAGCTGGGCGTCAAGCTGGGCCTCGACTACTCGCTGACCCATTCGTGTTACGATCCCTCACCCACCGGCCTTGCCTGCGGCGGCTGCGACGCATGCGCCCTGCGCAAGCGCGGCTTCGCCGAAGCGGGCGTCCCCGACCCGACGCACTATCGGTGAGACCGGCATCCCCACACCACGGGGGACAGCGATAAGAGCCAGATGGTCATCGCGCTCGGTATTGCCTTGGCGGTGTGGCACAATGTACTGGTGATGGAAACGCGGGGAGTCGCCAGCTACACGGTCCACTTCATCCCGGCGGAAGAAGGTGGTTACACCGTTGAAGTGCCCGCGCTTGAGGGATGCGTGACCGAGGGCGAGACGTTCGAGGATGCGGAGCGGAACATACGTGAGGCGATTCAAGTCTACGCCGAGTCGCTTCATGCACGCGGCTTACCGCTGCCCGATGATCGCGAGACCGTCCTCAAGCACATCGCCGTTTCTATCGCGACCCCGGCATGAGCCAGCGCCTGCCAGGCCTCACCACGGGGGACAGCGAACGGATCCTGCTGAAGTCAGCCTTCGTTCTTGAGCGGCAGCGAGGATCGCGGACAATCCAGTGCTGCGGCCAAGGCCAGGAAGCGCAAGGAGAAAGTCGTCCCCTGCCCGGGCGCGCTGTTGGTTTCGATGTGGCCGCGGTGCTCCTCGACGATGCGCGCGACGGTGGCGAGCCCGAGGCCAGTGCCGCCAACTTTGGTCGAGAAAAATGGCTCGAAGATGCGTTCGAGATCTTCTTTCGACATGCCATGCCCGGTGTCACTGACTGAAAGCAAAGCGAGGCGGTCGCCGCCGCGCGACTCTTCATGGGTGACGCGCACGCGCACGGTGCCACCGGATGGCATGGCTTCGGCGGCGTTGCGCAGCAAGTTCCAGAGCACCTGATGGATCTGGCCTGCGCCGCCCTCGATGCACACGTCCGGGTCGGCCTCCACCTCGATGTGGACGTCGTGGGTACGCTTTTCTTGATCAAAGGCGCGCGCGATCTCGGTCGCTGCTTCGCCCATGTCGATCCGCTGACGATCCTCCCCACCCGGGCGAGCGTAGTCCAAGAATTGCGTGATCAAGCGGTTGAGGCGATCCACCTCGCGCACCGCGATGTCGAATAGCTGGCGAGCATCACCGTCGACTGCGGGCAGACTGCGCAGCACCTCGACCGACCCCGAGATGCTGGCCAGGGGATTGCGAATCTCGTGCGCGATGTTCGCCGCAAGGCGACCGATGCCCGCCAGCCGCTCCGAACGCTCCACCGCGATTTGCATGCGCCGCAACTCGGTCAGATCCTGAAAGTGAATCACCCGTCCGATGATGCTCCCGGCGTAGTCCGATAGAGGCGTGGCTGAAACGCCCAGTCGTCTCCGCTTGCCGTCGGGTCTCACCGCGTCGACCTCGTGGCGCCGGATGCTGCCCACGGGGCCCGCCTCGGCAAGCACGTCGTCGAGCCCGGGGATGTAGTCCCGGAGCGGGTGCCCAAGGCACGACGAGGCGGGGATTCCGAGAATCTCGGCGGCGGCACCATTGATGGACGTGATCACCCCCTCGGTGTTGGACGTGACGAGTCCCGACGAAAGGCAGCGAATGGTGTTCTCGTGCAGCGAGGCCAGATCCCCGGCAATCTGCTGGTGCCGCACGAGGCGCTCGCCCGCGCGTTGCGATTGTCCGGAAAGGCTCATGCCGAGCGCGCCGACCGATGCGATGCCCGCCAGGTTCAGGAACAGACGGTAGAGCAGCTCCGACTGGTTCAAGTCCCACGGCAACACCGCCTGTCCGGGCACTGGCGGCAACCAACGAAAGTACCCCGCCAAAGAAACTGCGACGATGAGCAGGATGCTGGCCGCCGCCACCGAGGCAGCCCCATTCTTGCGCGGCAAGAGGGCCACCGCCACGACGTCGACGGTGTACAAGAAGGTGAATGCGCTTTGCGCCCCACCGGTGGCATGCACGAGCCACGTGATCAGGGTCAGGTCGACCCCCATCTGCACAGCGGCAAAGCGGACTGGATCCTTCACCCGGCGCAGCGCGAGGGCGTACACCAGCGTCGCCAGGTAGGTGGCTGCGAGCAGGGCAAAGACAAACCGTGCGAATGGCCAACTCAGACTCTCGGGCCGTTCTTGCAACAGCGCGACCACCACCATCGCCCCGAGCAGGAACGTCGCCAGCCCGACCCGGAATAACATCAGGTACAGCACGGTGCGACGGGCGTCGCGACGGGTCTGCCGCACGAGCGACGCGGGGCTACCGAGGATCGGGCTTTCGGTGCGAGGCATGACGGCGGAAAGCCGCCGCCTCGCACTCTCGGCCGCTGCGCGGACGCCCTCGCTCATGGCCACACGGTCAGTTGGCCTTGATGTTACCCGCCATCTCGAAGATGGGCATGTACATCGCGATGACCAAACCACCAATCACGGCGCCCAGAAACACCATCATGATGGGCTCGATGAGACTGGTCATCGACGCCACCGCCACGTCCACTTCTTCCTCGTAGAAATCCGCGATCTTGTTGAGCATGTTGTCGAGCGCGCCGGTTTGCTCACCGACCCCGATCATCTGAACCACCATGGGCGGAAACAAGCCCGTTTCCATCAGAGGGCTCGACAGATCCTTGCCTTCCGAAATCTTGGCGCGCGCGTAACTGATGCCTTCCTGGATAATGACGTTGCCCGCCGTCTTGGCCACGATATCCATGGCGTCGAGAATCGGCACGCCCGATCCAAGGAGCGTGCCCATCGTCCGGGTGAAACGCGCCACCGCCACCTTGCGGAGCACGGGACCAAGGACTGGCATTTTCAGCAGCGCCCCATCGAAAGCGGCTCGCCCGCGCTTGGTGCGCAGAGCGGCCCGCCACATCATGAACGTCACGAACATCGAAGCAAGGATGTGCGGCAAGTACGTGATCATCGCGTGCGACATGTCGATCACGAATTGCGTCGGTGCGGGCAACTTGCCACCACCGAAGTCCTTGAACATCTTCTCGAAGACCGGAATAACTTTGGTCAACAGAATGGTGACCACCAGGGCCGCGATCCCGAGCACGGAAATCGGATACACCATCGCGCCCTTGACGCGACGCTTTAGCTTCATCGCCTTTTCCATGTAGACGGAAAGGCGCTGGAAGATGGTGTCGAGAATACCGCCCGCTTCTCCCGCCGCGACGAGGTTGATGAACAGGGCATCGAACACCTTCGGATGCCGCTTGAGCGAATCGGAAAGGGTCAGACCGCCCTCGACGCTGGCCTTGACCTTGCCCAGGATCTTCCCGAAAGCCTTGTTCTCCGACTGGGACGAGAGAATATCGAGGCACTGAACAATCGGCAGACCGGCGTCGATCATCGTCGCGAACAGCCGGGTAAAAATGACGATGTCTTCAGTTTTGACCCCTGTGCCGATCTGGAGGCTGATCGCCTTGGGCTGCTTGCGCACCGACACCGGCGATAGAAGCTGGAGCTTGAGCCTGTTGTGGACGGCCTCCTCGCTCTCGGCCTCCATCACCCCCTTTTTCACATCACCCTGGCGGGTGCGGGCCTCGTACAAGTAGCTGGTTAGCGTGGCCATCGTTTCAAATTACCTCCCCGCCGGTCTTGCTGCGGGAGGCTTTCCCCCGGCCACCGCGTTCATCCCGGCGGATGCCATGATCTGCTGAAGTTCATCAGGATCTGAACTGTGCCCAACCGCCTCTTCGAGGCTAATTTGTCGTTTCATGTACAGCATCGCCAGGCTTTGGTTCATCGTCTGCATTCCGCTTTTTCCCTGACCGATCTGAATCTGTGAGTACATCTGATGAATCTTATCCTCGCGGATGAGGTTCCGGATCGCCGCGTTGGGGATCATGACCTCGATGGCGGCCACGCGACCCTGGCCCGAGGCATGGGGCAGCAGCGACTGGCAAACCACGGCTTCGAGCACGAACGAAAGCTGCGCGCGGATCTGCGACTGCTGGTGCGGCGGAAAGACGTCGATGATGCGGTTGATGGTCTGCACGGCCGAGTTGGTGTGGAGCGTGGCGAAGCACAGGTGACCGGTTTCCGCTGTCACGAGCGCCGCCTCGATGGTCTCGAGATCGCGCATCTCGCCGACCAGGACCACATCAGGATCCTGCCGAAGGATGTACTTGAGCGCCTTCTTGAACGATACCGTGTCGGCACCAACTTCGCGCTGATTGACCACGCAACTCTTGTGCGTGTGAAGGTACTCGATCGGATCTTCGACCGTGATGATGTGTTCGTGGCGCTCGGTGTTGATTTTGTCGATCATCGCCGCCAGCGTCGTTGATTTGCCCGAACCCGTCGGCCCGGTGACCAGAACCAGACCGCGCGGCTTGTTGCACAGATCGCTCAGAATCGAGGGCACGCCGAGTTCGTCGAACGATCTGATCTTGAACGGGATGGTGCGGAAGACTCCGCCGACCGCCGCGCGCTGCATGAACAAGTTGCCCCGGAAGCGCGCCAAGTTGCGCACGCCGAAAGAAAAGTCGAGCTCCCACTCTTCTTCAAATTTCAGTTTTTGCGCATCGGTGAGCACCGAGTAGCAAATCTGCTTGGTCTCGACCGGGTTGAGCGGCGGCGTGCGCAACGGAACCAGGGCACCGTCAATGCGTAGCTGCGGTGGCGATCCGGTCGTGATGTGCAGATCGGATCCGCCCTTTTCGACCAGCGCCTTCAAAAGCTGCTGAAGATTGATGCCGGTCGGTGCCGCGCCTTGCATATGTCCTTGTTCTCCGGGGACTAGTCGGCCGCGGTGATTCGAATGACTTCGTCGATGGTGCTGACGCCCTGACAGATCTTGCTGATCCCCGACATGCGCAACGTCCTCATGCCCTGCCGAATGGCCTCGGCCTTGAGTTCCAACGCCGACGAACCCTGGAGCACCAGCTCGCGCAGGGGTTCATTGAAGCGCATGACCTCATATACCGCGATACGGCCCTTGTTGCCGGTGCCTCCGCAGACGGTGCAGCCCTTGCCCTTGCAACACGTCGCGGTATCGATTTCCTCGTCCTTCGCACCCATGGCTTTGAGTTCGTCCTTCGGCGTCGGCATCGGCTCTGTGCATGCCGAGCAAATCTTCCTCACCAGACGCTGCGCCTGGACCAAAACGACCGAGGCGGTCACCAGGAACGGTTCGACGCCCATGTTCAACAGACGGGTGATGGTTGAAGGTGCATCGTTGGTGTGCAGCGTGGATAGCACCAGGTGACCCGTCAATGCGGCCTTGACCGCGATTTCCGCGGTTTCGAAGTCACGAATCTCACCGATCATGATCGTGTCGGGGTCTTGCCGCAGAAACGACCGCAGCGCGGCGGCGAAGTTGAGCCCGATGTCCTCGTGCATCTGCACCTGGTTGATGCCCGGCAGGTTGAATTCGACGGGATCCTCGGCCGTGCAGATGTTGTCCTCGGACGTGTTCAGCTCTTGCAGCGCCGAGTACAACGTCGTGGTCTTGCCCGACCCGGTGGGGCCCGTGACCAGCACCATGCCGAAGGGCGACTCGATGGCCTTCTTGAAAATGTCGAGCTGGCCCTGTTCAAAACCAAGCTTCGTCATGTCGAGTTGCAGGTTGCTCTTGTCGAGCAAACGCATGACGACCTTCTCGCCGAACAACGTCGGGAGGACCGAGACGCGGAAGTCCATCTCTTTTCCACCGGCGATTTTGAGCTTGATGCGACCGTCTTGCGGCAACCGGCGCTCGGCGATGTCGAGTTGAGCCATGATCTTGAGGCGGCTCGTCAGCGCCGCCTTCAAGCGCAGGGGCGGCATCATTTCTTCGCGCAGAACACCGTCAACCCGATTGCGCACGCGGAAACTCTTCTCATACGGCTCGATATGAATATCCGACGCACCCTGTTTGATCGCGGACAAGAGGATGTGGTTGCACAGCTTGACCACGGGCGCGTCCTCGGAGGCCTTCTCAAGATCGACAAAGTCTGCCTTGGCAGATTCGCCGTCCTCGACCGACACGTCCTCCTGAAACTCGCTCATCACGGCTTCCAGGCTCTGCATCGCCTGCTGCTCGTAGTACTTGTTGAGTGACGCGATGATGGCGACATCAGACGCAACCACCACTTCGATGTTGTAGCCGGTGACGAACTTGAGATCGTCGATCGCCAGAATGTTGGACGGGTCGGCCATGGCGACGATCAGGGACGATCCCGCGCGGTTGATCGGCACCACCTGGTGCTTGATCGCGACGTCCTTGGGAATCAGCGCGATGACTTCGGACTCGATCTCATAGTCGGCCAGGTCGATCGCCGGTACGCCGTACTGCTTGGACAAGAAGGAGGTGAGCTCCTCCTCCGCAATCGCGCCGGTCTTGACCAGCGTGTTCCCGAGCCGGGCCCCCGACTTCCGGGCCTCGTCCTGCGCCAGGTTCAGCTGCTCAGCCGAGATGACATGGTCGCGGACTAGCAACTCTCCTAATCGACTCATAATTTGTCCTGACCCATCATACCTAGCCTTGGGCCAGTACGAAAGATGTCTCCGGCACAGAATTCGTCTTTCGACTGGTGCTTCCGACTGGTGCTTCCGACTGGTGCGGATCAGTTGAAGGGATCGCTCCAGCCCGCAGAGCCCGCTTTGGCGGCGGGCTTGGCCGCAGGTACCGACCTGGCCGCAGGTACCGACCTGGCCGCAGGTGCCGACCTGGCAGCAGGTGCCGACCTGGCCGCAGGTGCCGACTTGGCCGCAGGCACCGACTTGGCCGCAGGCGCTCTGGCTGCCGCAGGTTTCTGCCTACTTGTGTGATGTCCGGCGGAAGGCTTCGACGC
>CAYSKR010000242.1:0-3420 GCA_964431675.1 uncultured Myxococcales bacterium | reverse complement strand
CATCTATTCGCTTGGAATGACCCTCGACGAGTGGGCAACGGGCCAGCAGCGGGCGATCATCGTGGACACTGGCGTCAACGGCGATTCCGTCGCCCCGACGAGCGCCGGAGCGGTGGCCTTCAACGTTGCGATCTGGGCGATGACTTCTCCGCTCGCCCAGCGGCGGCCGGCTTCAATGCATGAGATCGCCCTGCGCCTCCGAGCCGTGGCGGCGCTGTAAGGGCGGGCGTATCAGCCCGTTTCCAACCGACTCCGAACCGCAATCACAAGATCGGGCACCACGCGTGCGAGTCGATCCAGGAGATCCTCGAAGCTCACCGGCGGCCTGGTGAGGTCCGCAGCCTGCTCACGGAGCATGTCGACGAACACGTCCTGGCCCAGGTCGAATAGGTGGCACAGAAAGTCGTCCGGGAGCTGCGCCTCGAGTCCATCTGGCAGCGGCGAGAAGTCCTTGATGTTCGCCGTGGCGATCACCTGCGCGCCCGCCTTCACCGCGGCGGCGACCACGTGGCGGTCCTTTGGGTGGTTCGGCATCGCGGACACGAGCGAGCGATAGCCCGTAACTTCGGCTTCAGGGAAAGCTCTCTCCATCGTCGCACGCAGGCGAGCGGCCTTCTCAGCCTGGATTCCGGCCTTCGAGACGAGGTTGCGCTCCATCTCGTCGAGGATGTCGGCACTCCAGCGCATCTGATAGAAGCCGGCCGCTGCAGCGCGGAGCACCGTGTCCCGGAGCGTGAGCGGATAGAGGACGTTGGCGTCGACGATGACGATGAAGGGAGCCGGGCCCATCAGGCTGGCGCGATTGTACTACTTCGTCTCGGCGTTGTAGCCGCCGAACTCCTGGCTCCTCTGCGACAGCTCGCGGAGGCCAGCGCGCCGATCTCTGTCGCGCCTCTCCTTGAATTCGAGGACTTCTCCGATTCGGAGCCGACGGTGCTTGCCGGTCTTGCGGAATGGGATCCGCCCCTCCTCGAGTAGCCTCACGAGATACTGGCGAGACACGTTGAGCAGGTCGGCCGCCTGCTGCGTGGTCAGCTCACGGCCGACGGGGACGACGGTGATCGAATCGCCACGGGCCATCACCTCTGCGACTCGTTCGAGCACGTAGAACACGGACTCGGGCAGCGCGATCGTTTCCCCCTTGGGACCGACGAGCTTGCACTTCGGTGCCCGTCGCTGTGGCGTGTGGCTCATCCCCTCGAGCGCTCGCGATAGCGCGGCCACCTGCGCCTGCTGCTCCGGAGGAACGGCGACGGGAGTCATTCGACGGATCTGATCTTCGATCGTCTGTGAAGCTGCGGCATCCATCGAACTAGAGTAGCAATATTCGACATAGACGCAACTCGAAACGCCTCATACGCAACTACCTATCGCTCCTCTTCGAGGACGGCCACGATTTCAGCCCGCAATTACTGGGAACTTCGGGTTAGATGGGACGTCTTGAACCATCACCACGCCAGTTGCAGCGCGTAGACCGAACCGCTGTTGGCAAGCACGAACAGGTTGCGGCCTTGGCCATCGAGCGCCGCGCTGCCGCACATGCCGCGGCCAGGGTTGAAGGTCTGAGCGAGTTGCCCGCTGCGCCGGTCGACCACGAAAAGACCGGCTCGGCTCCCCGAAAAGATCAGGTAGGGGCCCGCCACTTGCGGCGCGGTCAGGTCGCCGGCATCCGCTAGCCCCTGGCGCCACAGGACGCGGCCATCGAGCGTCAAGGCCGTCAGCCCATCGCGAGGCGCAGCGAAGTAGAGCAGCGAGCCCAGGGCGCGAACCGTTCCCGCGCCCTCGACGTTGACCCTCCAGCGCGTTTCGCCATCCTTGCGACCGAGCCCGTACAGCCCGCCGGAGAAAGACGACGCCAACAACAAGTCGCCAACCAACGTCGGTGTGGAATCAACGTCCACGTACTGCTCGGCAGCCGACGCCAGCGATCGGGCCCACAGTGGTTCACCGCCGCGCGCCTCCAGTGCGACCAGGTAGCCGTCGGAAAAACCGGCGTACAACACGCCGTCCTTGAACCTTGGCCCCGAGTTGCCGTGGATGGTGAATCCTTCCGGTGGTTCACGCTCGTACAGCCAGCGCAGCTTGCCGCTTGCCGATTCCAGCGCGAACACGCGATCGGCGGCGGTCGCGACGTAGACCGTGTCGGTGCCGATCTCAGGTGGGCGATCGATGGCACCCCTGGCACGAAACGACCAGCGCACGTGCCCATCGCCGGGATCGAGCGCGTAAAACGATCCGTCGTCGGTGCCCACGTAGGCCTGGCCTGCGGCCGGGTCGAAGCGGGCCTCGCCATCGATCGAGCCAGACACCTCGGTTGACCACAACACCTGTCCCGTATCGGTGTGCAATGCGACCACACGTCCCGCTCGCGAACCGGTGATCAAGGTGCGCCCGGCCAGTGTACCCGTCGCACATTCCTCGGGTTTTGGCTCGAACAGGCCGTGGTCGTGGATGCTGGTCCGCCAGCGAATTTGCAGAACTCCGGCAGGCAGCTCGCGGCGAGACTCGTCTGCTTCGCGCAGATTCGAGGAGACGCATGCCGCGATTCCTCCCGAGGCCCCAAGCGCGACCAGGGCCGCGAGCCTGCGGAGTGTGCTCGTCGACCTGGCGGTCACTTGGCTTCGAGCACCGCGAGTCGGTCGTTGATCTGATCGCGCAGCGCGGTCTGCGGCGATTTTTCGAGCACCTGACGCAAGATCTTTTCAGCTTCCTTCTTGTCGCCCTTGTCCTGCAGCAGCCGGGCTTTGGTGAAGAGGGCACGGTCGGCGTAGAAGCCGCCAGCCTGCGCCGCCTGGTCGGCGAGCGCGCCGGCCTTCGCGATCGCCTCGTCGATCTTGCCCAGGGCCTCGAGCGCGTGAATCACGCCCTCATCGGCGAGGAAACGCAGCTTGGGCTCCGGCGAAGCCGCCAGCACCTCGCGGTACATCTTGTCGGCTTCCGCGGCATTCCCAAGCGTCAGGTTGAACCGGGCGAGCAGCAAGCGGGCCGATCCAACAAGCGAAGAATTGGCGTGAGCGCCGACAAACCCTTGCGCTTCCTTGGCGGCCGCATCGAGGCGCTCCTTGTCGGTTTTGAAATGCGGCAGATCATCGTCGTTCTTCGGCGCGTCGCTTTTTTCCGGAATCAGCGCCGCAGTTGCGATGCGTTCGATTCGTCCGAACGCGCGCGATACCTCGGCCTTGCGCCGCTCGATCATCGTGCGTGCGATCCAGGCCCCGCCACCCACCAGGGCAATGGCACCGAGGCCCAGAAGAATCGGGCGGATCTTTTGCGCCAGCGCGCTTCCGGCGCGGGTCCAGAACGTCACGAACTCGTCGGGCCGCCGCAGTTGCTTTCGGTCCAAGTCTTTCGCCACGGCAGGGGTATAACGGACGTCCCGCAGGCGGTCAACGGCGCTCGCGCGGTGATTCCATCAAGCGC
>CAYSKR010000241.1:0-12524 GCA_964431675.1 uncultured Myxococcales bacterium | reverse complement strand
ACCCACGGCACGTGCGCGGGAACGAGGACAATGGGGGTGAACGCACCACAAGGACCAGCTTCGATGGGGCGCGCCGCCCACGCGGCGACCGCAGGATGCGGAGTCACCACCAGGACGCACGTCGGACAGCCCAGCCGCGCTCGCAGTCCAGCGGCGTACAGCGGCCAGGTGCGCAGCTTGCGTTCGTCGATGGCGAGCTGCACCTCGACCACGACGCCAAACGTCGGGCGCTTGCCGCCCATGACCACCACCGCATCCGAGCGCTGTTCTGCCGGGGACAGATCCGCGAACGCCGTCGCATCTATGCGCGCCCAGCGAAACGCCGGCACGTCGATCGCCAGGCCCTGCCGCAGCAACTGCGCCGCCAGCGTGGGCTGGTTTCGGAACAGATCGGCAATCGCCTCGTGCAGCAGGGAAGGCATCGTTCCCTGTTTTCGGCCGCGCGGGCGCAAAGTTGCATGCTTGCGGCGTAATGTGCGCCGAATCGGCGGCCGAGCGGCGCAGTTTCGTAGGCGAGGTCGGCCGACACGTCGGCGGGGGACAGATCAATGGTGTGATCTACTCCGCGTGGAGTCGCCGATATCGAGAAGGCGCAAGCCTTTCCCTGCAAACGGACGGAAGTCGTTTCGGTTCGCGGTGGCCAGGGTAGCCCCGGCCCGGATTGCCACCGCCGCGATCATCGCGTCCGGCAACGAACCCCGGTGCCGTCGCCCTGCATTGAACAATTCGGCAGCCAAGAGCGCATGGTCACCATCAAATCCGACTGGCTGGCCGACCAGGGTTTCCACCTGCTGCCTGTCTTCCGCGGTGATGGGCACGGACGAACCGCCGCAACAAAACTCGGCCCAGACGATGGAACTGAGCCCCACCGACTCTCCATCGCCGAGCAGACGTTCGAGCGCGTCGGCCTCCGCAGAACCGGTCCGCAATGCGTGAATGAGGTAGTTCGTGTCGAGGTGAATCACGGGCGCCAGGCCCGGCGCTCAAGCGCCGCCTCATGCACCCAATCGGTCGCACTCTTTTTCGTCAGACCCATCCGGCCTTGGAGAGCCCGAAGCGCCGTGAGCCCTTCGCGGTTGGGGCCCACCTCGGCCTGCGCCACGGCCCGCCGGATCGCCTCGGATCGCGACACCCTCCATCGTTTGGCCAGAGAATCCACCCGGCCGATGGTCGGTGCATCAAGCGTGTACGTGGCGCGCTTCATACTATTGAGTATGAATACATACTTTGATGGGGTCAAACCCTTGACTGTGCATTTGCATTGACGCAAGTGGGCCCCTTGCGGCCCAATCATGTGATGCCTCTGATGCCTCGCTCGGCTCCACCGCTCTTGCCCGTTTTCCTCGGCCTTGCCCTGCTGCCGTGTTCCGCCGCATCGGTGCCTCCGAATGAAGCAGGAGGGACGGGCGGTGATTCGACGTTCGCGGGCACCGGAGGCACGACGCAGCCGGGTGGGAGCGGAGGACGGCCGAGTGGAATGGCCGGGCAACCTGAGGCAGCGGGCGGATCTTCCGGCGCTGGCACCGGTGGTGCAGCCCCGCCGCCGAATGCCTGCGCGAGCCCGAATATTCTGCTTTGCGAGGATTTCGAGAGCGGTGCCATCGCGCCGGGCCGGTGGTCGGTCACGCAGGACAGCGCGACGGTCGAAGTGACGACAGGCAAGGCGGCGCGCGGGACGCATTCCCTCTTGGTTCACGTCAGCAACAAGCTGTCGGGCGGCGACAATGTTGGATACATCTACTCCAAGAAAACGTTCCCGCTCAGCGGCGCGACCTTGTTCATTCGTGCCTTGGTCTACGTGCCGAGCGCGGTGCCTGATCGCCACTACTCGGTGATGGAAGCGCGCGGCACGAAAAATCCGGACGGCAGCTATCCAGGTTACGGCTTGAATCTCGTGCCCGATCTCGTCGCGCTGGGCAAGCCGAGCGTGTTTCGCACGCTGCGCTACACGGTGCTCGGTCCCTCCAGCCAGGCGAAGAACTCCAGCCAGCGGGTGCCCTACGACCAATGGACTTGCTTCGAGTGGGAGCTTCGCGGCACCACCAACGATCTGTACTTTAACCTCGATGACAAGGCGGTGCCGTCGATGACGGTCAAGGGGTGGACCGCCCCGGCAGGCGTGCGCCTGTACTTTGGCGAACGGACCGTGCATGACGAGCCCAAATACCCGGACGGTTTCGATCTGTGGATCGACGAGATCCTGGTGAGCACACAAAAAATCGGCTGCGCGCTGTGACCCGCCGCGCGGCCTACCTGACCAGGGCGCTGCGCCGCGCAATGTCGGCCTGGCCTGCGGTGATCGTCGTGCCGCCGGCGGACCAGAACATCAAGTTGCCACTGTCGTAGGCGGCGCATTCGCTGGCGGTGAGTTCTTCGTCGTGGTTGCGATCGGCCTGCTGCGGACAATCGGGCGAGTCGTCGATCTGATCGTGCACGGGCGCGCGCGGTTCGGCTGGGCCGGGCGGCAGGTAGACGCCTTCGGTGGTGTGAAATAGCCCCAGCGCGTGCCCGATCTCGTGGGCGATGACGCGGCCGGCGCGCGCGGGGTCGCGCTCGATGAGCGTTCCATCCACCACGACACCGGATCGCTCGGTGCCACGCACCGGAGGCACCGGGATGCCGCCCGCGAGCGCCCACGGTGCAAGGCCGACCGTCGATCGGAGTGCCGCAACGACGAACAGGGCCAGGCCTGGCCCGCTTGCCGGATCGCCCAACGCGCCGCCGTCCGCACGGCCGCTGGCGGCAGGAACAGCCTGGCGCAAAAGCTCGCCCAGCATGGGACTGTCACTGCCCCGGTTCACATCGATCTCGGTGCTGGTCAGGCGGTCAGCGACCGCACCGGTGAGGCGCGACCGCGGCCCGCTGGACACTTCAATGCCCGCGTTGCGCCAAATTCGTTGAACCACGCCCAGCGCCTGGTCGAGGCCGTCGCTGTCTCGTGGACCTTGGCCGACGAGCACGACGGTGAGCGTCAACTCCTGCGTCCGCGGTGTGGCTGCGTCTCGTCCTGAGCGCTTGATCCATGCCGTGACCGAAAGGCCCTGGTTGATGTTGGTTGCGGCGCGCACGACGTAGTTTGGCGCCAGGGGCAGTGAGCTCGACGCCGACGGAATCATGACCACCGCGCTGCGGAAACCCAGCAACGCGCGGTTGGAGGAAATCGTGGAAACCAGCGGTGCAACCAGAACGCGGCCGTTGCTATCGGCGACCTCAAATGCGGGGCGGTCGCCGGAAGCCCCCGCGATCATCAAGGTGACCGAAAGCGTATCCGCAGGCAGGTCGCCTCCGATGGCCACGTTGTGGTCCAAGGGAGTGCCCCTCGGGTCACGGCCAAGGCCCCAAGTGCGCGGATCTTCCAGCACCGATCCGTCGGAAACCAGTGGCGCGGGTTGGCACGCCGCCCCACCCACGAGCATGACGGTCACGCCGAGCGCTCGCAGGGAATGTGCTTCGCGGCGTTCTGGCACGTCAGGGGACGCTAACACGGCGCTGCAAAACCGCAGAAAAACGCGGTTGACCTGGCCGGGTTTGGCTGGGACACTTCCGGGTTCCGCACGCAGCGGGGGCAGGAGAAACACGACATGTCCGAGTACCTTTTCACATCCGAAAGCGTGACCGAAGGCCACCCCGACAAGCTGTGCGACCAGGTGTCGGACGGCATCCTCGATGCGATCATCAAGGATGATCCGACCTGCCGCGTGGCGTGCGAATCGCTGGCCAAGACCGGCTTCGTCATGCTCGCGGGCGAGATCACGACGCGCACGGTGATCGACTACCCGGCCGTCGTCCGGCAAGTGGTCAAGGACATTGGCTACGATCACACCGACGCGGGTTTCGACTGGAAGACCTGCGGCGTCATGGTGGCGGTCGAGCGGCAATCGCCCGACATCGCGCAGGGCGTGGACGGCAAGGGCATCTACACCAAAGACGATCAAGGTGCCGGCGACCAGGGCATGATGTTCGGCTACGCCTGCGACGAGACGGCGGAATTGATGCCGTTGCCGATCATGCTGGCGCACAAGCTGGCGCGGCGATTGGCCGACGTTCGCAAGAAGGGGCGCGTGAATTTTCTGCGGCCCGATGGCAAAAGCCAGGTCACCATCCGCTACGGTGCCGACCACCGGCCCATCGGGATCGACACCGTCGTGCTGTCCACGCAGCACACCGAAGAGGTCAAGTACAAGACGCTGCAAGAAGCGGTGATGGAAGAGGTCATCAAGCCGGTGCTGCCGGCGGCGATGGCGAAGGGGGCCAAGTACTTCATCAACCCGACCGGACGCTTCGTCGTCGGTGGCCCGATGGGCGACTCGGGCCTCACCGGCCGCAAGATCATCGTCGACACCTACGGCGGCATGGGCCGTCACGGCGGCGGTGCTTTCTCGGGCAAGGATCCCTCGAAGGTGGATCGGTCGGCGTGTTACTACGCGCGCTACATCGCCAAGAACGTTGTCGCGGCGGGGCTGGCCACGCGCTGCGAGGTGCAACTGGCGTACGCCATTGGCGTGGCGCAACCGGTGTCGTTGCTCGTGCAAACCTTCGGGACCAGCACGGTCAGCGAAGATCGCGTGTCGGCGGCGGTGCGATCGCTGTTCGACGCGCGCCCGTCGGTGCTGATCCGCGAGCTGGATCTGCGGCGGCCCATCTACCGCAAGACGGCGGCCTACGGACACTTCGGCCGCAACGAGCCCGAGTTTACCTGGGAGCGGACGGATCGCGCGGCGGCGCTCAAGGACGCCGTGCGTGGTGCGGGCGTCGTCAAGCACGCCAACGGTTCGAGCAACGGGCTCGGCAACGGCGCATCGCGCGACGGCAAGGTGCCGACAAAGAAGCGCGCCGGCCTGAGCACGCGGGCGTGATCGCGGCGAATTTTCCGTCGGTGGCGTCCGGCCAGGGGCAAGTACACGAGCCGTTTTCGCTCGCCGTGCTCTTGCCGCGTCTGTTTCTTTCGCAGGCTTACCGCGAACTCGGTGCGGCGCGCCTGTTTGAACAAGGTGGGGCGCTTACGCCCGACGACGCCGCGCGGGAGGAACTGGCAGAACACGCGGCCGAGGAGCGCGAGCACCTTGAGGCGGTGGTCGGGGTGTGGCGCGATTTTTCCGGCGAGCCGCAGATCGATCTGCACGCGCGCATCGAAGCGCACCTGGCGACGCGGCCCTTGCCGATCGCGCGAGGCTGGATCGATCTCGTCATGGCGCGGCTGCTGTTCGATCGAGCCGGGTTTGTGCAGCTACGCGAAGTCGAGGATTGCTCGTACCAGCCCTACGCCGAGCTGTGCCGCCGCATCGTTGCGCAAGAAGCGGGGCACCTGAGGTCGGGCGAGCAGGCACTGATCGAATGGTGCGCGGGCGGCGAGCGTTGTGCAGAGGCGCAAGTGGCATTTGACCGCTGGATGCCGGTGTCGCTGCTCGCCTTCGGGCGATCCGGCACCGCCGCAAGCCAGGCCGCCATCGCGCTCGGCCTCAAGCGCCGCGATCCGGAGGCCGTGCGGCAAGATTTTCTCGCCGCCGCATGGTCGGCCCTGCGCGCCGCCGGGCTGAAGGTCTCCGAGGCAGCCACATGAGCCTGACGGCTCCACCAGGAATTACCTGGCAGTCTGCCGTGGCTCGTGAACGACCTTCGCGTGGCGACCCAGCCACCGGGACACCGTGCGCCAGTCCCGCACTTCTCCTGCCGCGACTTTCAGGACGAAAGCGACAGCATCCTTGGCACGTGGTCGCAAGCGAACCCCGTTGAGCAGAAGAAAGGCCCGGCACGCGCTCCAACCTACCTGCTTATTGTCGTCAACGAACGGGTGGTTGCTGGCGAGGTGCAGCAGATAGATGGCGGCCTTGTCGAGCAAATCGGGGTACAGAAACTGGCCGCCGTAGCTTGACTGCGCGGCATGAACTGCCGAATCCAGGAGGCCGGCGTCGCGAACGCCGAGCGACCCGCCAAACCGCTGAATCAGTTCCCGGTGCAGGTCGATGACTTCGTCGACGGTCAAGAATCGTGGCGTGCGACTCATTACTTGGCGAGCTCTCCAAGGATCGCTGCGTCCTCGTCGAGGATGGACTCCATCGCATGAATAAAGGCGGCGCGGTGATTCGCTTGCGGTGCCCGCACGATGAGGCGATCCGCATCACGAACCACCTCGACCTGCTCCCCGTTCTTGAGGCCCAGTTCCAAAAGCAATTCAGCCGGGAGCAAGATGCCGTGGCTATTCCCTATTTTTCTGACGGTCGTGAGCGCCATGTCCATAGTATACGCCGTTATAACTTGGTGTCGAATGCCGTGCAGCCCAAGGAAGGCCATGGTAAAGGCCAATCGTCGTGGCGACCGGATCGCGCGACCAGTCGGTGCTATGAACAGATGATGGACGAGAAGGTCTACCGGCACCTCGTGGACGAGGCGTTCATGCGCGTCGACGCCGCGTTCGAGTCCACCGATCCCGATGCTGCCGAGAGCATGTACTCGCAGGGAACGCTGACCGTGGTTTTTGGCGGTCAAGATCGGTTCATTCTGTCGCCGCAGGCACCGACGCGGCAGATCTGGGTGGCGTTTCGCGATCGCGCCTGGCACTTCGACCACCACCAGGCCACCGGGCAATGGATGGATGATCGCGGGCTGGGCGTCGAGTTGTACGGGTTGGTCGAGGAGACCACACGCGCCGAGACGGGACTCGGCATCGCGATCGACCGGACCCGCGGCTAGCCTGGATTTCATCGTCATGCGACAGGGCCACCTGCGTACGTCATCGGCGGCCATGGCACTTGCCGTGACGGCGTGGGCGGGCGGATGCGCCACCCTGCGGCCGCTGATCGAACCGACGTTTGCCGCGCGAACCTACACGCCGGCGCGGATCGCGGTTCTGCCACCTGACGTCTTCATGATTCGCGACGTCTACGGCGACAACGATCCCCAGGCGTCGGCGGCCCTGGGCCAGGCGGTCACGGACGAGACGGCGACTTTTCTGGGCGAGGAGCTTCGCCAGCGTGGCTACGGGGTCGATTTCTCGGCCCGCTGGGAAGGTGTGCGCGGGCGGCATGGCGATCTGCTCGTCAGTGACGCCGAGCTTGGCGGCATGGCCAACGCCGTGCTGAGGTTCGGCAACAGTTGGGCCGCCGAAAGCGCAGGCCCCATCGGCGAGCCGCGATTCGTGGCTCCCGATCTTGCTTACAAGATTGGCACCGCGACGGAGTCCGACGCCCTGCTGTACGTCAACATCAAAGGCGTTTCGGTGTCGTCCGGCAAGCGCACCGCGCAGTTGGTGGGCGTCGCGCTGTTCGCCCTGGTGATCGTCGGCATCGTGTTGCTGATGTTCGCCGACGCCAAGGGTGGCCAGGGCGGCGGCCGGGGCGGGCCATCCGGCGGCGCCGTCTCCGCCGGTCCGCGTGGCGTTTCGAGCGCGTCCATGGCCACGTCGCGCGCTGCCCCGCGCTACGGCGACGGCCCGCACTTCAACGTTGGCGTGGGTATTTTTGTGCCGATCTACGGCCCGATGCACACCCACGACGGTCAGGTTGCCGACGAAGATCCTGCATTCGCGAGCGACGACGTTCGGGTGTCGGCCACGCTGATCAACGCCCGCGATGGCCGCGTGTTGTGGCACCTGCGAGACGACGTCGGCGCGGACGCGGCCAAACCTGCGGACGTGCAAATGGTCGTCCGGCGCTTGCTTTCGCACTTGCCGCCTTCGCTTGGGGTATCGTCGCGCGCGCAATGACCGACGCGGCGGACGCGACCAAGCAACCGAAGGGCCTGTTCCTGCTCTTCGGGGTCGAGATGTGGGAGCGCTTCTCGTATTACGGGATGCGCGCGTTCCTCGTCCTGTTCCTGGTCAGCACGCAGGGCGGCTTTGGTTGGACCAAGGCCGAGGCGAGTCACCTGTACGGCTGGTACACTGGCCTCGTCTATTTCACGCCGCTCATCGGCGGCTACCTGGCTGACCGCGTTCTCGGCACCCACCGCGCGCTGGTCACGGGCGGCATCATCATCGCGTCGGGGCACTTCTGCCTGGCGCTGCCGATGCGCTGGACGTTTTTCCTGGGCCTCACGCTGATCGTGCTGGGCACGGGATTTTTCAAATCCAACATCTCGACCATGGTCGGGCAGCTTTACCGCGCGGACGATCGGCGCCGCGACGCGGGCTTCACCATCTTCTACATGGGCATCAACGCGGGTGCGTTTCTTGGCCCCATCATCTGCGGCACGCTGGCCAAGAGCCAAGGTTTTGGCTGGCACTACGGCTTCGCGGCGGCTGGCGTGGGCATGGTGCTTGGACTCGCGACCTATCTGGCGTTGCGGCGGCGGTACCTCGGGACGATCGGCGACGCGCCACCCGCGCGCCCGCAGAAAATCGCCGCGAGCGCCGTGCCGTCCCTCACGCCGCAGGACCGGGACGGCATCAAGGCCATTGTCATCCTGGCCATGTTCAACATCTTTTTCTGGAGCGCCTTCGAGCAGGCCGGATCGTCGATGAGTTTCTTCGCCGAGGAGCGCACGGATCGGAGCTTCCTGGGCTGGCAGATTCAGTCGCCCTGGTTTCAATCCATCAACCCGATCGCCATCATCGTCTTCGGACCGTTGTTCGCGGCGCTGTGGACCCGCCTCGGTGCGCGCGGGCGTGAGCCAAGCACGCCGCGAAAGTTCGTGCTGGCGTTGTTCCTGGTGGCGAGCGGATTTGTCGTGATGGTGATCGCCGCCCGGCGCAGCGACGGGGGCGGCCTGGTCAGTCCGTTGTGGCTCGTGGTCGCGTACCTGCTGCACACCTGGGGCGAACTGTGCCTTTCACCCGTCGGTCTTTCCATGGTGACCAAGCTCGCGCCCACCCGCTTCGCCTCGGTGTTGATGGGCTGCTGGTTTCTGTCGTTTTTCTTTTCTGACCTGCTCGCGGGACTGCTCGCCGGCACGGTCGAAAAAGTCGAGCGGGGTCAACTGTTCCAGTTGCTGGGCGGGCAAGCAGATTTTTTCCTGATCTTCGTCATTGCTCCCACTGTGGGTGGAATTTTGTTGTGGGCGCTTTCTGGCTCGATCAACCGTCTGATGCACGGGAAGGCATGAGCGCATGGTGTCCCTTGTCATGGGCGTCCTGATGGCCGCGCCCCCTGTGCCGCAAGCCCGGGTCGAGGACGTCGTCGACACGATCCACGGCGTGAAGGTGCCCGACCCGTACCGGTGGCTTGAACATGCCGAGGCACCAGAAGTCCAGGCGTGGACCGATGCGCAAAACGCGCTCACCCGAAAAACGCTGGACGCCGTGCCGGGGCGCGAGCGTCTGACGCAACGCTTGTGGCAGTTGCATGAGATCGGCAGCCTCGGCGTTCCGGTGATCAAGCAAGCGGGCAAGGGGCCGCGCGCTCGGGTGCGCTCCTTCTACACGCGGCGAACCGGCAAGCAGAACCAGCCGGTGCTTTACCTGCGCGACGGCCTTGATGCGCCCGACCAGATCCTGGTCGACGTCAACGCGCTGGCGGCCGACGGCACGCGCGCGCTCGACTGGTGGTTCCCTGCGGAGGATGGCCGTTTCGTGGCTTACGGTGTATCCGCCAATGGTGACGAGGAGTCGGTCCTGCACGTGCGCGACGTGACCACCGGCAAGGAGTTGCCCGACACCATCACGCGCGCCCGCGCCGCGTCGGTCGCGTGGTTGCCTGACAGCACGGGTTTTTACTACACGCGCTATCCGGCAGCGGGATCGGTTCCCGCAGGCGACGAGAAATACCACCGCGGCGTGTACTGGCACCGCCTCGGAACCGACCCCGAAAAAGACCCCAAGATTTTTGGCGATGGGCGCGACAAGACCGACTGGCCGCAGGTTGCGCTGTCGCCTGACGGCCGCTGGCTGGGCATCGAGGTCGGCCAGGGCTGGGCAAGAACCGAGATTTTTCTCGTCGATCGTCAGCGCCAGGGGCCGCCGAAACTCGTGCCGGTGGTAGCCGGGCGCGACGCGATTTTCAACCTGGCCGAAGTTCTGAACGATCGCCTGGTCATCGTCAGCAACGAGGGCGCGCCCCGCTACCGCGTGTGGCAAGTCGATCCGAAGCATCCCGGCCGCGCGAAGTGGAAATCCGTGATTCCCGAGAGCCCCGATACGCTTGCAGGTGTTGCATGCGCGGGTGGCAAGCTGGTGGCGCTTTACCTGCATGACGCATCGTCGCGGGTGCGGGTGTTCGACACGCAGGGCAAGCAACAGCGCGAGCTCGCCCTGCCCGGCCTTGGGACGGCGACGGGCCTTTCTGGCCGCAAGGACAGCCGCGATTTGTTTTTTGCGTTCACTTCGTACCTGGAACCGACCACGGTGTTTCGCCACGATCTCGACGCGGGCCGCACGACGGTGTGGCAGCGGCTCGACTCGCCGATTGACTCGACGGCGTTCGAGACACGACAAGTGCGCTTCCCGTCGAAGGACGGAACCTCGATCCCGATGTTCCTGGTGCACAAGAAGGGATTGGTCCGCGACGGCCAAAATCCGACGCTGCTGTACGGCTACGGCGGGTTCAACATCAGCCTGACGCCGGGATTCTCGGCGCAAATGGTGCCCTTCATCGAGGCGGGCGGCGTGTACGCGGTCGCCAACCTGCGCGGCGGCGCCGAGTTTGGCGAGACGTGGCACCAGGCCGGGATGCTGGCGCACAAGCAGAACGTGTTCGACGACTTCGCCGCGGCGGCCGAGTATCTTGTGCGCGAGAAGCTCACTTCGCCGCAGCGCCTGGCGTGTTCCGGGCGCTCCAACGGTGGCCTGCTGGCCGGGGCGGCGTTGACTCAGCGGCCGGATCTGTTTGCCGCGGTGATCTCCGGGGTGCCGCTGCTCGACATGATTCGCTATCACAAGTTCCGCATCGCGCAACTGTGGGCGGCGGAATACGGATCGTCTGAAGATCCCGAGCAGTTCAAGTGGCTCCTGGCCTACTCGCCGTACCACCGGGTGCGCGATGGCGTGGCGTATCCGGCGACCCTGATCTTCACCGCCGAGTCCGACAGCCGCGTCGATCCGATGCACGCCCGCAAGATGACGGCCCGGTTGCAAGCGGCGGTGGCGGCGAAAAGCGGCGGCGCGACAATCGCCAAGGGGCCGATCCTGCTTCGACTCGAAAAACAGGCAGGTCACGGCGCGGGAAAACCACTCGGCAAGGTGATCGCGCAGACCACCGATGAACTGTCGTTTCTTTTCTTCCAGCTCCGAATGCAGGTGCCATGACCAAGACGCGCGTGATCATTCTGTTCGGCGGGTGCTCGACGGAACACGAGGTGTCGATCCTCTCGGCACGCAACATCCTGCGCGCGCTCGATCGGGAAAGATTTGAACCGCTGCTGGTTGGCATCGACAAGCAGGGTCGCTGGCGGGTCGAATCAGAAAAACTTCTCGACGCGGCGACCGGCGATCCGCGACTCCTGAAATTGTCGGAAACCGGCCCCATGGTACACGTTCCCGTGCATCCAGATGCCGACGCGGTCGCGATCTTTCAACGCGACGATGTCGTGTTCCCGGTTCTCCATGGCACCCATGGTGAAGACGGGACTGTGCAAGGGTTGTTCGAGTTGGCCGACGTGGCGTACGTGGGCGCGGGCCACCTTGGATCGGCGATCGGCATGGACAAGGAAGTCAGCAAGCGCTTGCTGGCTCAGGCAGGAATCCCGGTCGTACCCTGGCGCCTCGTGACCGCCGCGGCGTACGCCGCCGACGCGCCGGCCCAGGAACGGATCGCCGCAGAGCTTGGCTTCCCGCTGTTCGTGAAGCCCGCCAACGCGGGATCTTCGGTGGGCGTCAGCAAGGTCAAGTCGCCCGATGAGTTGCCCGCAGCATTGCGCGAGGCGCTGACCTACGACCGCAAGGTGCTGGTCGAGGCGGCGGTGAACGCGCGCGAGATCGAGTGCGCCGTACTGGGCAACGACGATCCGCAAGCGTCGTTGCCCGGCGAGGTCGTGGTGACCCACAAGGACGGCTTTTATTCATATGACGCCAAGTACGTGGACCCTGATGGCGCGGCGTTGAAAATCCCGGCGGACATTGACGCCGCCACGGCCGAGCGGGTGCGCACGCTTGCGGTCGCGACGTTTGCCGCGCTTGAGCTGGCGGGAATGGCGCGGGTGGATTTTTTCCTCGACCGCAACACGGGATCGTTGTTCGTCAACGAGGTCAACACCATTCCCGGATTCACCGCGATCTCGATGTACCCGAAGATGTGGGAAGCGTCCGGCTTGACCCAGCAGGAAGTGGTGACGCGGCTGCTAGAATTGGCCATCGAAAGGCGCGCCGCGCGCCGCGCGCTGAAAACCAGCCGCTAAGCTGATACGGGTGCGTCCACGCTGACCCGGGGGAAGATCAAACGGACCTGCTAGGCCCGCGCTCGCGCGAGTGCGCGTTCGATTCGCAATCCGGGCACTCGCTCGAAATGACGGATGTTCCCTGTCACCAGATCAAGGTCGTGCTGGATGGCGGTCGCCGCGATTTGCAGATCGGGGTCGTCCAGGGTCCGACCAGTCCTGCGTAACTCGCTCGCGATCTTGCCGAATACACGCGCGGTCTCGACGTCGAAGGGAAGCAC
>CAYSKR010000240.1:0-10095 GCA_964431675.1 uncultured Myxococcales bacterium | reverse complement strand
CAGAGGCAAAAGACAGCGACGGGACGGAGCTGGAAGGGCATGGCGCCGGGCGGTCCCCCCATGTGAACGGTTACGCTTTTTGTAATCGGGATAGGGGCGGGGTGCGGCGCACCAGATCGAGCGTCTGCTGCGCATGATCGGCGCAGTAGCGGTCAAAACAATCCCGAAGGGGCTCGCAAGGGCCGCGCAGAACTTCACGGAGGATGGCCACCTGTTCGCGGTCAGATCGTCCGGCCGGCGGCTCCACGCGGGCTCCCGCGTGCCCGCGATTGAGCGCGCCGACTACCAGGATCGGTCTCCAACACCCTTCGTTTCGCCTACAAGCCGTCGCCGCACTTCGGCACCATCGCCCTGGCCTACGTCCATCGCACCGTGTGGGCCCCGAGGCCCCGCCTGACCGTCGCCGCCTCCGAGGGAGGGCGCGGGGCGGTGCTGTGCGAGCTGCCGTTCACCGATTGACCGGAGCGCAGGTCGCGCCGGATCGCGCCGTCGAGGAATCGATCGGCCAATTCGGCCTCTCGACCTCGATCGGCGATCAAGAGGCACAAGGTTCCAACCTGGAGCTGCTCAACGCTACATGAGGCCGACACGCGCGAAGTAGATCCGGAACATCAGCGAGAACGGTCGTTCGGTCTGCGCAAACGAACGAAGCACCTCCAGCTCCTGCGCGCCCATCGAATGCCGTCCGTCGGCGATCATCTTATTCTTGATCGCGTCGCGCGCCGCGTCGAACTGCCTGATCTGGCGGCAGCGCTTGTAGTCGAGTTCGCCTCGGTCGAGGCGGTACTTCTGGATCGTCTGGCGGCCCCGCGGAGAGTCGGCGTTCGCGCGCACCAGGTCGCCGTCGAAGTTCAAGTGCTCCTCGGGGCGCACGCCCGGATCGCAAGGGTCGAGGCACGCCGCACAGGGGATCGACGTGTTCGGCTCCTTGTGGTTGCAGCCTGGGCACGCCAGGTAGAGGTTGGCCCACTCGAAGGCGCGCTCCGGTGCCTCGGCGACCTCGATGTAGTGGTCCACTTCCGAGCCATTCTCCTTCGTGCTCTGCTCGCAGTAGAAGCATTTGTGCGCGCTCATTGCCTCAAGCGTCGCGACGATGTCCGCGTGAGCGTATTGCCTCGACGACGGTCGCTTCCCCGGCTTGCTGGCTCGCGCGGCGAGGAAACGCGCCCGCCAGTCGTCGCGGTGCGACGCCAGAACGGGTGGCTCGGGGAGCCGCTGGAGCGGGATCATCCTGGGCGACCCAGGGACCGCAGTCGCTCCTCGACGTCGAAGTAGGAGAAGTAGTCGGGGTTCCTCGCCTTCAGCACCGCCTCGATGCGGCGGCGCTCCGCATCGTCGCCCTTCTCCGCGGCCCGCTTACGTTGCTCCATCAACCCGGAGATATCCTCGTTGAAGGGAGCCGTTTCGCTGAACGCGGGCGAGAGCAGGATCTCCTCGACGGGTTTGTTCGCATAGACGTCGGTTTCCTCGCGCACCACGCAGTGCCCGCCGTCGGCCCGGCACACGAAGACGCGCACGTTCGGCACCGACGACAGGATGAATGGCGAGTGAGTCGTGGCGATGATCTGGAGGTTTGGAAAAACCTCCAGGATGCGGGGGATGAAGCGCTTCTGCCAGCGCGGGTGGAGGTGGTTCTCGGCTTCGTCGATGAGCACGACGCCCGGGGTGTTGCAGAGCTCGGCCGGATCCTTGTCGCGCAGCACGGCCACGGCGTACATCTTGCCGAGCATGGAGATGAAGTGCTGGATGAGGTAGGCGTTGCCGCTGCTCAGGTTCGAAAGCGGCACGAGCTGGCCCCCCTGCCTGACCATCGGCGTGAAGGTGGAGCGCGCGATGTGAGACAATTCGCCGTCGATCAGGCTGGCCCGGATGATCTTCCGCGTGATCTCGTACAGCGCTTCGCCGATCCGCTTCTCCTTGGCGTCGTTGCTATCGCGGAGATAGTCAAAGTGGCAGATCAACTCGGTGACTGCCGCGTTGCGGTAGGTGCCCTGAAGCGAGTCTTTGAGGAAGCTCCCGTGGTCCTGCCCGACCAGGCTCTGGATCTTGTAGGAATCGGTCGCCAGTGCCGAGCGCCAGTAGTCCACGACCCAGTCGGGGCACTCGCCGTTTGCCGCCCGTTCTGGTGCCAGCGCAAGATTGGACACCGACCGAGGCCCGCCAAGCGCAAAACAATCGTTCACCAACGTCTTGGATTCGCAAATCACCTCCTGTTCTGAGAACTGCAACCGAAGCCGGGCCTCGAAGGCGACTCCTTCCCGCCACAGGGTTCGCTCAAGCGAGCCGTAGTTATTCCATGGCCCCGAGAACAGACCCCGAATCGCGTCGATCAGGATCGTCTTGCCGGTTCCGTTCTCGCCCGTGATCAGGACCACTGGCGGCACCGCCTTCGGGTCGTCCGCGAAGGTGAGGTCGGCCTCGTCGAACGGGCCGATGTTCTTGAGAGTCAGTTGCAGGAGTCGCATGGCTTCCCTGGCGAAGCTACCGTAGCGTCCCGGCGAACGCGAACGCAAACCAGGGAACGTGAACGCGTACCGTTGGGAAAGAACCGGGAGCGTTTTTAGCGCGCGCAGGCAGCGTCAGCGCGCCGACGCCGCGGGCGGTGGCACCCCGCCGTCGGGACGCCGGAAGCGGCGCACACCGAATCCGCCGAATCCATCGGGGAGATCTTGCGCGGGCGGCGCGGGAATCACGGTGAGCTCGTCTTCCAGCGCTGCGCTGCGCGAGTGGTACGGACGGAAGTCGGCACCCCAATCCACGCCAACGACCTCGAGCCGCAGGTGATCGCCGTCGACCTGGATGATCACGTAGTGAAACGGAGTGCTGCCGGCCTCGACGCCGGGCCGAACCAACTGCTGGACGACGACGTGATCCGCTCGGCCGGGCGCAGAAAGCAGGTATTCGCGCAAATCGGGACGGCCGTTAAACCCATACAGGGGTGCTCCGCCACCGCCCGTGACGACTTGATCGATTCGGTGCTGCTTGCCGGCGCGTTCGTAGCGCTCCACCCAGTGCTCATACAGATGTTCATGCCCCGTGAGCAGCAGCGACACGTTGTGCTTGCGAAACAGCGGGGCGTACCTGTCGCGCATCGAGAGGGTCGGTGGCTCCGGGCGGAAGCCGTGGGGCCCGGAGGAATACAGCGGGTGGTGAAAGAAGGCGATGACGTGTTTGTACCGCCGTCGATCGAGACCTGCGAGCTGCTTGCTCACCCAATCGAACTGCACCGCGTCGTTGGCAATGTTGGAATCGATGCCCACCGCGAAAAGGTTGCCGTGGGCAAAGGCGTACGTCGGGTAGCCGGGCAAGCGCCGGGAGGAGTTGTCGGGCGGCAGCAACTTGGAGACCGCCGTCAGGTAATTCCGGATCCCCGGGCCGCGGTTGGCAGCGTCCTGCGAGCGCGGCCCCTGCTCTTCGGAGGCGAGCCCCGGGCTGTCGGCCGAGAAATCCGAACTGCCGACGTCGTGGTTTCCGGGCGACATGAAGATGGGCAGGCCAGCCTGCTGCGTGACCCGATTGATGACGCTGGCGAAGCCGACGTTCCAGGTTTGCGGATCGCGGCCGTCGATAACCGCGTCTCCCGTCATGATGAAGAATTTCACTGGAAACGGAGTCATCTCCATTTTTTTGACCGTTGCAATGGCCGAACCGATGACCAGCGAGTGCTCGTACTGTTCTTGCTTGCCTCCCTGTCGGCCGCGCGTGTCGCCGTACACGATGAACGAGAAACGAGTGACGTTGGCGGAGTCCTTCTCGGGCGGCAGCGGGTTGGTGGGCGGCAGGATCGGAACCACCGGCTCGTTCGAATACACGCGGGATGCGAAAGCTGGTCGGCGTGCGGCTGGTGGTGCGGGCGGAGCGCCCGGGGCGAGCAACTGCGCGAAGGTGGGCGCGACGAACGCTGGCGCGACCATTGGAAGGCCCGCCAGGGCGAGCGCGACCGCCGTCGCCCGGGACACACGGGGGCGCACGCTAGGCTGCCTCGTCCTGCCGCACCTGGGTCGCCAACATGCGCGGGATACTAGTTCCCCGGTTCGCCCGACGGCAAGGGCTGTCGCGGTGCAGGCGTGACAAAGCGGGCTTTTCGGGCTAGGGGAAGGCATGAAAATCGTTCAGTACAGACTCAAGGGTGATGCCAGCGCCGCGCCTAAAATGGGCGCGCTGGTGGACGGCGGCAACGCGATTCTGGATTTGCAGGCCGCTATTCAAGGCGCTCCCGGTGCGCCGACACTCCCCGCAAACACGTCGTGCGACTGGTGGGATCTGGGTGGCCAGATCTGGCCCTGGGTGCAGCGCATCGCGCGCGAGGCCGCGGCCTCGGGAAGCAAGGTGCCACTCGTGCAGACGCAGCTTTTCGCGCCCGTGCCTCGGCCCGGCAAGCTCATCTGCATTGGGTTGAACTACCGTGACCATGCGCTGGAATCGAACATGAAGATCCCGACCAGCCCGGTCACGTTCTCGAAGTTCCAGACGTCCATCGTTGGCCCCGGCGCGACGGTCGTGATCCCGACGACCTGCACGCAGCCCGACTACGAGGCCGAGCTTGGTGTCGTCATCGGCCGCCGGGCCCGGAACGTGTCGCGCACCAGCGTGAACGACTACATCTTTGGCTATTGCTGCATCAACGACGTGTCGGCGCGCGACTATCAGTTCGGCGACGGCCAGTGGCAGCGCGGCAAGTCGTGCGACACGTTTGCGCCGATGGGCCCGGCGGTGGTCACGGCCGACGAGGTGCCGAATCCTGGCAAGTTGCCCATTCGCCTGCGCCTCAACGGCGAGCTCATGCAGAACTCGAACACCGAGCAGCTCATCTTTGGCATTCCCGAACTGATCGAGTTTCTTTCAAGCTGCATCACGCTTGAGCCGGGTGACGTCATCGCGACCGGCACACCGGCCGGCGTCGGTTTCGCGCGCAAGCCGCCCGTGTACCTGAAAGCGGGCGACCAGATGCAGGTCGAGATTGACGGTGTGGGCGTGCTGGAAAATACGGTCGCAGCGAGCGCGTAGGTCGCCGTGATCGCCACCGACCGAAAGCTGAACCGGCACAGTGCGCGCCTCACCGAGGATGCGTCGCAGGTTGCCTCGCATGCGCAGCTGATCGCGGCGGGATTGTCGCGCGCCGATTTCGGCAAGGCGCAGGTCGGTATCGCCAGCACCGGCTTCGAATCGAACCCGTGCAACATGCACCTGAACCAGCTTGCCGTGCACGTCAAACGCGGCGTGCAGGAGGCGGGTCTGGTCGGGTGGATCTTCAACACCATCGGCATCAGCGACGGCATCTCGAACGGCACCGAGGGCATGAGCTGCTCGCTGCCGTCGCGCGAGATCATCGCCGACAGCATCGAGGCCATCACGCGCGGCCACTTTTACGACGCGAACATCTGCATCGTCGGCTGCGACAAGAACATGCCGGGATCGGTGATGGCGATGGCGCGGCTCGATCGCCCGGGCATTATGGTCTACGGCGGAACCATCGCGTCGGGCCGCTGGAACGGCAAGCAGCTCGACATCATCTCGGCGTTCGAGGCGTACGGCGAGTTCCTGTCCAAGCACATTTCCGAACAGGAGATGAAGGAAGTGGTGGACCACGCGTGCCCGGGCCCCGGTGCCTGCGGCGGCATGTTCACGGCGAACACCATGGCGACGGCGATCGAGACGCTGGGGATGTCACTGCCCGGCAGCTCGTCGATTCCCGCCGTACACCCGCGCAAGATAGAGGAGTGCCTGGTGGCGGGCACGGCCATGCGCACGGCCCTGCAACTGGATCTGCGTCCAAGTCGCATCATGACGCGCGCGGCGTTCGAGAACGCGATTCGCATCGTCGTCGTGCTGGGCGGATCGACCAACGCGGTGTTGCACCTCATCGCGATGGCGCGCGCGGTCGGCGTGGCGCTCACGATCGATGATTTCAAGAAACTGAACGACGAGACGCCTGTGCTGGGGAACCTGCGGCCGAGCGGTCCATATTCAATGGAGGATCTGTTCGAGGTGGGCGGCGTGCCGGCGGTGCAGAAACTCATGCTGGACGCGGGACTGCTCGATGGCAGCCAGCTCACGGTCACCGGCAAGACGCTGGCGGAAAACGTCGCGTCGCTACCGGCGTTGGGTGCCGGGCAGAAAATCGTCGCACCCGTGTCCGCGCCGCTCAAGGCGAACGGCCACATTCGAATTCTGCGGGGCAACCTCGCGCCGGATGGAGCGGTCGCAAAAATCACTGGCAAGGAGGGCCTGGACTTTTCGGGGCCCGCGCGCGTCTACGACGCCGAAGAAGCTTGTCTCGAAGGATTGCAGCGCGGCGAAGTCCAGGCGGGCGACGTCATCGTTATTCGCTACGAAGGCCCCAAGGGCGGGCCGGGAATGCCCGAGCTGTTGAAGATCACGTCGGCGATCATGGGCGCTGGCCTGGGCAAGAGCGTTGCCATGCTGACCGACGGGCGTTTCTCTGGTGGCACGCATGGATTTGTCATCGGCCACATCACGCCCGAGGCGCAGGATGGCGGACCCATCGCTCTGGTGAAGAACGGCGATCGGATCACCATTGACTCGGTCGGCAACAGCATTCGCGTTGAAGTCAGCGACGCCGACCTGGTGCGCAGAAAGGCCGAGTGGAAGGCACCGCCGTTCAAGGCCACCCGCGGAGTACTGTACAAGTACATCAAGCTCGTCCGCTCGGCCTCCCTGGGCTGCGTCACGGACGAGTAGGTCACTTCATCGACACGGCTGCTTCGTCCAGGACTTCTTCGCCGCCGCTCTTGCCCACATCGCCCAGATCCATGTTGCCGCTGAAGGGATCATCTTTGCCGCCGCGAAATGGATCGTCCTTGCCGCCGCCACGCCGCGCGCCTCGGGTTCGCTTTTTCTGGGTGAGATCGAGTTGCACCTTGGACAGAAACGCGTTCACGTCGGCCTCGCCGGTGCGCTCGCCCAGCGTCACGGTGCGTGCCGCCTTGCGATCCGTCAGGTAGTAGGACAGCCCCGCGCCCACGACCAGAAAGGCCGTGCCCAGGATCACCCAGGTCACGCGCGACTTCGCCCGCTCGACGCTCACGGTGCGCATCTCTGCCTGCGAGCGCCGGACGGCCTCCGCGCTTGCTTCGGCGGAGGTCGCAACCGCGTCGAGGTGGGCATGATCCTTGATCTTCTGCCTGGCACCCGATTCGAGGTCGACGATGATGTGGTCGCCGGTGAAGATCCCTTTTTCCAGTTGCTGCTTGACCTGATCGAGGGAGAACGGCCCGAAGTCGAGCTTGTCTTTGTGAACCAGCCAGCGCTCCGTCGCGGATCCGATCCCGGCCGCGCGCGCGACATCGAACGACCGGCCGAAGGTGATCCGCGTTCCTGATGCGACGCCGGGGCCGATCGATGCGGGGGCGGGTGCCGGAGCTCTCGCGGAAAGGGCCGTTTCGAACGCGCTGAGCAAGTCCATCGGGGTTTGGTAGCGCCCCACAAGAGCCAGCGCATGCGCCACGACTTCGTCGACAGCGGGCGGCAACCCTGGAACAGTTTGACTCGGCGGGCGCGCAGCCTGGCCCGGCAGGGCACCGGTCAAGAGCTCGTGCAGGACGACGCCGAGGGAGTACACGTCGGTCTGCGCTGTTGGTTGGCCACCGCTTTCGATCTCTGGTGCCATGTACGGGCCCGTCCGGCGTGCCATCCCGGGGGTGCCGCGCGCCAACCCAAGATCGGTGAGGATCACGCGGCCGCTCTTCGACATCCAGATGCTGCTCGGGCAAATCGCTCCGTGCGCCAACGTCTTGTAAGCCTCGGCGAGGCCCGCGACGACGTGCTTGAGCAGCGCGAGACCCGCGGCTGCGCCGATCGTCCCTCCCTCGGCGCGCTTGGCGTCGACGAGTTCGCGCAAGCTGTGACCTTCTTCCAGATCCATCGCCACGAACAGGCGATCGCCCTGCAGTCCATACTCCAGCATCGGGGCAAGGGTCTGGTGCGTCGCCTGTTGCGCCCGCGGTAGATCGGCCTCCAGCGCCTTTCTGGCCGTGGCCGAGGCCGGAACGTCGCACATGCGTAGGCCGACGCTGGCACCGCTGTTGGTGTCGATGGCACGGTAAAACTCGGTGCCGGTTTCCTGGGCCACCAGGGACTCGATGCGGAATCGGTTCCCCACGAGGGCTTGCGCTGGTAGCCGCTCCTGTTCCTCTCGAAGAATATGCACCGCGTATTCTCTTCCCCTGGTTCCGTCGAAGCTGGCTTCACACGTGGCCGAAAGCTGCATATTGTACTAGTTTGGGGTCGTCGCCATGTCAATCCGCGTTCATATCAACGGTCGCGTGACCGATCCAGAATCGGCCAAAATATCCGTGTTCGATCGCGGCTTTCTTTACGGGGACAGCGTGTACGAGACCATCGGCACCGTCGGAGGCAGGTTGTTTGCGTTGGCCACGCACCTCGATCGGCTTGAACGGTCGGCGGCGCGTCTGGCGCTGCGCCTGCCCGATCGGGGCGTCATCGAGCGGGCCATCGCCGAGACGATGGCGGCGGCGGCAAACCTCGAATCGCGCGTGCGCGTCGTGGTCACGCGCGGGGGTGCCAGCAAGCTGGACGTGGATCCGGCCTCGGTCGACGATCCGCAACTGGTCGTCATCGTCATGCCGCTCGGCGGTCCAACGCCCACGATGTACCAGGATGGTGTGGCGGTCGAAATCGTGTCGGTGACGCGAAATTCGCCCAAGGCGATCGATCCGGCGGTCAAATCGGGCAACTACCTCAACAACGTTCTGGCGCTGGGCGAAGCGCGCCGCCGGCGGCCCGGGGTGCATGAGGCAATCTTGCTCGCCGGCAGCGGCAGCGTGGCCGAGGGCTCCACCAGCAACATCTTCGCCGTGCTGCGCGGCGAAGTGCGCACGCCCGCACTCGAGGTCGGGATCCTTGAGGGCGTGACCCGCGGCAAGGTTCTGGCCATGGCCCGCCAGCACGGAATCGCCTGTGCGGAGGTCGCCTTCATGGATCCGGGCGAGTTGCGTCACGCCGACGAGGCCTTCCTGACCAGTGCGGCCCGCGGCATCCTGCCCGTCGTTCGCGTCGATGGTCAGCCCCTCGGCAATGGGCGGCCGGGCACCATCACCACCAGGCTCATGGCGATCTACGAGCGGGCGGTGCGTGAATCGACATGAATCCGCAAGCCGCGCTGCGTTTTTTCGTCGTCATGGGCGCGGTGCTGATGGTGACCGGCACCCTGATGTTCGTGGCGCGCCCGCGCCAACGCCCGGAGCTCGGGCTGGCGAAGTTTTTTAACCGCAGCACCGTCTGGGCTGGTTTTTGCGTGGCCGCGGGGCTGCTGGCGGTCCTGGTGGGCCTGGGCATTTTGCCCCTCGCCCGGCTGCCACAGCAGCATTGAATCGCCCCTGCGATTCCGCTAGAACCGCGACGACTTTGCGATGATCGATCGTTATTCGCGCCCCAAGCTTGCTGCGATCTGGTCCGACGACCGGCGTTACCAGATCTGGCTGCGCGTGGAGCTCGCCGCTTGCGAGGCGATGGAGGTCGCGGGCACCGTTCCGGTCGGCAGTGCGGCTGCGGTGCGCGCCCGCGCTGAAGGCAAGCTCGACCCGCGTAAGATCCTTGAGCACGAGGCGCGGACGCGCCACGATGTGATCGCGTTCCTGTCGCACGTCGAGGAATTGGCGGGCGAACCCGCGCGCTGGCTGCACCTGGGGATGACGTCCTCTGACGTGCTCGACGCCGCGCTGGCCATCCAGATGCAGCAGGCTGCCGACGAAATCTTGGCCGGCCTGGGCGAGCTGCACGCGGCGCTGGTCAAGCAGGCCAACCAACACCGCGCCACCGTGCTGATTGGCCGCTCGCACGGTATCCACGCCGAACCCACCACGGCGGGCGTCGTGTTCGCGGGCTTTGCCGCCGAGGTTGCGCGCGCGCGCCTTACCCTGGTCCGGGCCCGCGAAGAAATTTCCGTCGGCAAGATCGCGGGCGCGGTTGGAACCTATGCCAACCTGGATCCAGCGATCGAGACGCGGGCGCTTGCCGCGCTGGGCTTGCGGCCCGAGGTCGTCCCGACGCAGATCGTGGCACGTGATCGACACGCGGCGTTCTTCAATGCGCTCGCTCGCGTGGGCACCGCCA
>CAYSKR010000239.1:0-23022 GCA_964431675.1 uncultured Myxococcales bacterium | reverse complement strand
TCAAGGCGCAGACCATTCTACGCTTCCTGGCGGCGCGGAAGATCCGGACGCCCGAGACGATTCGTCGGCGCATGCTGTCGTGCCGCGACGTCAAGCTGCTTGATCGCTGGGCTACCCGCGCGGCCGTGGCCACGACGGCCGCCGAGGTCATCGGCACGAAAGTCCGGCGTCGGCGACCGGACCGGTAACTTCTCTCACGCCCCCACGGCGCGGTGCAGGCGCGCGGGATACCTTCCGCCACAGGCGGGCCGAGGAGGGCAACCGCGGGTAGGTCGCGCGCGCGACGCCCAGGGTGCGCTGCAGACCCTGCTCCCACGACGCGGCGCGAGCGATCTGGGTCAGGTCGCCCTGGCGGGTGCGCAGGCGCAGGGACCACGCCTCGACGTGCTCGGCCGCCGCGAGGTTGTCGCGCTTGCCGTGGTTGCAGGCGGCGTCCGCCGCGACCAGGTTCTCGATGGCGTTGATGGGAACGCGCGCCCAGGGGATGAAATGGTCGACCTGCGGCGCGTGCAGGGGGCCGACGGCAATAGAAGCACAGCCCTTCCTGAATTTGCTGCAGGCCGCCCAGCACGGGTCCAAGCGAGATCCTGCCCGGGCCAAACAGGAAGGCCTCGAGCGCCGCATCCTTGACGAGGCCGGGATTCAGCCGCGCAACCGACGGCGCCCGGTACGACGGTGCCCAATACGAGGCGAACTTTGGGAAGACCGCCGTCGAAGTGATTCGAAAGGTCGGATCGGAGAAGAACGAACTCGCTGCCGTTTTGCGCGGCTGGTTCGGTTCTGATGCCGGGCGCGAAGGGACCGAGCATGTCGTTGCGTGCGACAAGCGCGAGGCGGGGTACCAACTCGCTCGACTTCCCGGCAGCACCTCCACTGATTGCAAGCTGGAGCTGTGGCGTGCTTACTCACGCGAACAGATTCCGGAATTGTGAGACCTGGCTTTCAATAGCGCGATTTGGAATGTCGGCTTCGTGCGGGATCTGCCGGGCAATCGCTACTTTCTACTTGTCACTCTGGAGAAGAAGGGCAAGGCGTCGGAACACCAGTACGCCGACAGATTTCTGGGCCCAGAGCTTTGCAAATGGCAGAGCCAGAACCAGACGAAGCAGGATTCGAAAGACGGTCAAAACCTGTTTCATCATCGGGAGAGAAATATCACCGTGCATCTGTTCGTGCGCCGTCGGTGGAAGATCAAGGAGCCGATCCCGCCTCACCTCGGCCGGTAGTTTCGCGGCGATCAAGCTCCGCACGAGTGATCGCAGCGCGAACTATGCGGCAAGATCGCTGCGAGGGCGATCCGTCGAAAGCGCCTCGCGCAGATCGTCACCAAAAGCGACGAGCCCGCACCTTCGGCTTCCCGCAGCACCTCGATCCGAAGTAAAAACACCGCATGAAACACTACCCATCCTGGTTCGCATTGGTCGGCGTGGCGCTGTTGGCGCTGGCGCTTGGTTTTGGCGGCGCGGTCAGGGCGCAGGCCCCAGCAGCGAAACCTGCCGCCGCAGTAGCACCGGCCGCGCCCCAAAACTGCAAGGCGTTCAACGGTGGCAAGTGCTGTGATCCCGCCGTGGCAGCACACCTGCCCAGGGCTGCGATCATGAAGGCGTGTGGCGAGACCGAGGATACGTTTCTGGGCGAGAACGGCAACAAGGACTCGTGCCGCTACGTCTTCAAGGCGGAAGGCGGCAAGCCGGACGAGACGTTCGTCGAGGTCTATGTGCCCGCGTCGAAAGAAAATCTCACGGCACCGCCGCCCGATTTGTTCTTCAAGTACAAGAAAGTCGGTAATGCCTACGTGACCGACAAGGCGACATCGCCCAAGTCGGCGCCGATGCTGGCGGCCCGCACCGGCCTGTGGGTCGGAGGCAAGGGCTACTCGGTCAGCGTCAACGCGTCGGCCAAGGTGTGCACCAAGCCCGAGGCGCTCAAGCTCGCGCCCAGCATGAAGTAGTTCGCTTTTGCGGCGATCAGGGCGCTTTTGCGTCCCCGTGGTAACCTCAGAGACGGATCATGACAACCGTTCACGTGCCATTGCCCGACGACTTGTTCAGCTCGGTGCGGAAGTCTCCCGATGAGGTTGCGCACGACATGCGCGTGGCGGTTGCTGCGCGCTGGTATGGGCAAGGTTTGGTCAGCCAGGGCAGGGCGGCCGAGATCGCGGGCATGACGCGAATGGAGTTCATGCGTGCATTAGGCGACGCCGGAGTTTCGCCGTTTCAGGAGACCGCGGAGGAGGTACGGGAGAGTCTGGCGCGTGGCTGATCTTTGGGTCTCGAACGCTTCGCCCATCATCGCGTTGTCTCAGATCGACAGATTCGATCTTGTCGAAAAGCTGGCAACCAGCGTCCTGGTTCCTGCCGCCGTCTTGAAGGAATTGGAAGCCGGAAGCGTCCGAGATGGTGCCGACAGAAAGGTTCGCGCGTCCGTCAGGGTGAAGATCGTTGCCGATGTCGTGCTGGATGAGCCGAGAGCGCCGCCGGTTGACTTCCTACCGCTTCAGCGCGGCCGCGATCGCTTTGTCGGTCAGCGGCCCCATGATGGCGTAACCGGCACCGTTCGGGTGCAGGCCGTCGTCGTTGGTTTCTGGCTTGAGAAGCCCGCGCGCGTCCACCAGTGCCGCGTGGTAGTCGAGAAACACGTGCTTGTTCTTGCGCGCGTAGCCCGCGATCCACTGGTTCAGCGCGCGGATGGTTTCGGGCGGGCGATCTGCGGTGCGCAACGTCAGCTTGCCGGCCTTGTCGCTCTTGTCGTCGGACACGGGCAAGATCGACGCCAACACGACTCGGATGTGACCGGCCGTTGCAAGCTCCGCCATGCTCGCGAGGTTGCCTTCGATTTCTTCGAGCGAGGCCGGTCCCAAGTTGCCGCCCACATCGTTCGTCCCGGCGAGGATCACCACCACCTTGGGCGCTAGCGCGATCACGTCCGGGCGAAAGCGGACGAGCATCTGGCCCGTGACTTGCCCGCCGATGCCGCGGTTAACGTAGGGCTTGCCGGAAAAGAATTCGCGCGCGTCGGGCCTCGACCAGCCATCGGTGATCGAATCACCCATGAACACCACGCGCTTTTCATTCGCCTTGGGTGGCGAGATTTCCTTGTTCGCCGCGGCGTAGCGCGACAGGCCCGGCCAGTCCAACGCGAGGCGTTCAAAACACGCGGCGCGGTCGGCCGGATCCGCGATGACCTGGCATCCGCGCTTCGGCCGAGCGGGCTTTTCAGAGGTTGCAGCGCTGGACGGGGCCACCGGGGCGCTGGTTCGCGGCGCGGCGTTCGTGCCCGCGTCCGTGGCTGCGAGGAACGTGCAGAGCGCAATAGAAAGGAGATGCATTGGTGGCCAGGCTATATCACGGTTTCGGTGGCGTGGCGTCGGGCCATCCGCAGCATGACTGATTGCCGCGCCTGCCCGAATCAGCGCAGCGCGACGCTGGGGTGATCGCCGTGGTTGATGCCGACCGCGCGGCCGCTGTTGGTGATCGACAGGCGGCCGGCTTCGAGGACCAGTTCATTGACCGCGCTGTTTTTCGGCGTGGCGATGATGCCGGTGGCGTCGATTTCGTCCAGGATGGCCTTGCGCCTGGTCAGCGCAGCGTCGGCCAACTGGCCCGTCGATGCTTCGCGCAGTCGTTGCACCGACAGGACGCTGGCCTCGATCGAGTCGTAACCGTAGCCGACCGCCTTCTTGCCCTTGCCCTCCCAGGCGACGAGGCGCATGTAGTCGGGGTTGATGAAGCGGAAGGGGTGCGGATCCTTGCCGTCGACGTAGCTGTGCGACACGCCGCGGAACTGATCGAAGTGGTGAATCAGGCCGCCGCCGTCCTTGCCCTCGCAGTAAAGGCACATCGCCTGATCGTTACTGCCGGCACCCTCGTCGGGGTAGCCCATGCCATTGACGACGCTGAGCAACGCCCCGTTCTCGAAGGTGACGCGCGCGGAGGACCACATGTAGCCCTCGTTGCCGTTGGGGAACGTGCCCGGCACGCCCACGACCGACACTTCGGTCGGACGCAGCCCGGTGATGAAGTACGTCAGATCGACGTAGTGGCAACCGATGTACGTGAACGGGTCGGTGTTTTCCTTGGTGAACCAGTTCTGGAAGTTCGAATGGCGGTAGGCCCACGGCTCGATCAGCTTGGCCTCGCCGCAACGGAACGCACCGAATCGGCCCGACTGGTAGGACGCGCGCGCTTCGAGGGCGCGACGATCGAAACGCTTGTGGTACTCGACCCCGACGAACAGCCCGCGCTCGTGCGCCATCTTCTCGATCTCGGTGGCCTCGGCGTGCTTGAGGACCAGCGGCTTGACGGTCAGGACGTGCTGACCATGTTCCAAGGCTTGCCGGATGATGGGGCCGTGCGCGTGGTCGGGCACCGCGACGACGACAAGATTTCCGGGCGCCATGCGCGACACAACGTCGCGGAACAGATCCGGGTGCATTTTCTTCGGATCTTCCGTGAGCTCCGGGTACGCCTTGAAACTCTGGCCGGGAAACGCATCGCGCAGGGTCGGCGATTCGGCCAGCGCGCGCAGCGGTGCCGAGTTCAGCGCGCAGATTGCGATGTCGGACAAAACGCCCTTGCGCTGCAGGTGGTACAGCGACGGCAAGAGCTGATCGTTGGTGATCATGCCGCCGCCGACCAGCGTGCATGAGATCGGGCCCGAGGGCGCTGCCGCGCTCATGCCCCCACCGATTCGGCAAAGGCCTCGCGCAACACCGCGACGCCTTCTTTGACGGCGTCGGCCTTGCTGCACAAGGGTGGCGCGATCTTCACCGTGGCCGAGCCAAATCCGACCGGGCTGAACATCAACAGGCCTTTTTCTATGCAGCGGCGCACGATGTCGAACGCGAGATCACCATCGGGCTCTTCGCTGTCGGGCTTGACGATGTGCAGGCCCGCCACCATGCCCTTGCCCATGAGAGCGGCGCACAAGGGCGAGAACTCTTCGCGGACCGCGCGCAATTCCTGGTGCAGCAGGTTGCCCATCTTGCGGGCGTTCTCGACCAGACGCTCTTCCTTGATGACGCGCAAGTTTGCCAGCGCGGCGGCGACCGGCAGCGGGCTGCCGGTGTGCGTGCTGGTCATCGAGCCGGGCGGATAGATGTCGAGGATTTCCTCGCGGCCGATCACGGCGGCGAGCGGCAGGCTGCTGGAGATGCCCTTGCCGCAGCAAATGAGATCCGGCACGACGCCGTAGTGTTCAAAGCCCCATTGCTTGCCGGTGCGACCGAAGCCGGACTGCACCTCGTCGCAGACGAGCAGCGCCCGGTGCTGATCGCAGAAGCGGCGCAGCTCCTGGATGTAAGCGGGCGGCGCAAAGCCTGCCGGTCCGCCCTGGTAGGTCTCGGTCAGCACGCCCGCCACGTCCCACGGCGCCACGCCGGCGGCGGCGAGCGACTTCTCGAACAATGCGAACGACGTGTCCTTGCAGCGGAAGCCGTCGGGAAACGGCACCTGCACCATGCCGGGATCCGGGTTGACGATCCATTCCTTGAGCGCCGGGATGCCGCCCGCCATTTGCGATCCCAGCGTGCGCCCGTGGAAAGCGTGCGTGAAGCTGACGATGACGTTCTTGCCGCGGCCGCCGATCTTCTGGCCAAACGTGCGGGCCAGCTTGATGGCGCATTCGAGCGCCTCGGAGCCGGTGGTCAGAAGAAAAACCTTCTTGAGGCCGGCGGGCGACAGCTTGGCCAACTCGCGCGCCAACTGGGCGCGCCCCTCGGACGGGAAACAGTAGTTGTGCAACAGGCCGTGCTTCGCCTGCTTGATCACGGCGTCGACGATCTTCTTGTGACCGTGGCCCGCGTTGGTGACAAGAACGCCCGAACTCCAGTCGAGCCAGGTGTTGCCCCAGCGGTCGTGTACCTGCACGCCCCGCGCGCGATCCCAGACCACCAGGGGCTGACCGGTCATCGACTGCGGCTCGTACTTGCGCAGTTCGCGCAGAATCGGCAGCGATTGCGGCACCGGAATTTTCGTGACGATGCGCCGGTACTTGGTTTTTACCTTCGGTACCGACTGGGGAATGAGCGAGTAGCTGCGTCCTGCCATGGCGGCGCTCGCTATATCACGGCGGCGTTCGGGCGGCGAGCCGCAACATGAGCGCTCCGGCACCGCAGATGAGCGCCGCACCCACGGCAAATCCGAACGTCGGCGGCTCGCGGGTGCGCGCCCAGTCAAATAGCGCGGCGAAGAGGACGGCCGAGTACATGAAACCACCGACCTGCGACGCGGGGGCGCGGGCGTACGCGCGGGTCATGCACAGTTGTCCGATGGTGGCGCACAGGCCGAGCAGGACCAGCAGCCCGAGAAGGTGCGCGGGGGGCATGATCCAGGACGCCGCGGCGGGACCCGCCGACACCAGCGACGAAACGAGCGCGAAGTAAAAGATGATGCGCTCGGGCGGTTCGGTGCGGGTCAAACGGCGCACGCCCGTTTGCGCCACCGCCGATAGCGGGCCGGACGCAAGCCCAAGCAGCGACAACGCAGAAAAGAAATCGCTGCCCGGGCGCAACACCAGGGCGACCCCGACGAACCCGAGGGCGAGCGGAGGCCACAGGCGACCGGGCATCGGTTCGCGCAACCACAGCGCCTCGATGATAGGGATGAATAGGGGCACCGTGTAGTTGAGCAACACGGCGTCCGCCAGGCGCATGTGCGAGACGGCGAAAAAGAAGCAGTACATGCCGCCGAGGCCCGCGGCGATGCGCACCAGATGGTCGATGGGTTTTTTCGTGTGCAGCGCGGCCGCGAATCCCCGGGTGGCAATCCACGGCAACATGAACAGCAGCCCGATGAAGTTGCGCGCCCACACCACCTCGGCGTTCGGCAGGCTGCGCGCCGCGATCTGCACGCACACGCCCATGGCCGCGAACGCCAGCGACGCCATGATCATCAACGCGGCGGCGCGCGGCAGATTGGTCGGCGCAGCGACGGTGGAATGAAGCGGTGTGGTCACGGACGGAGCGAGGGTAGCACGGCCGCCATGCAGGTGTTTTTCAGAGTTGACTCTAAATTACTTCGAATTAAATTAGAGTCATGTCTAAAATGGTCGAACGCACTCAGACGCCATTCATCGCCGAAGATCTGCGCTCGAAGATGGTGTTGTTGGTGGGGCCGCGCCAGTGCGGCAAGACCACCGTGGCCAAGCGTCTCGTCGCCGATGCAGGGGGGGCTTATTACAACTGGGATGTCGACGATCACCGCCGCCTGTTGCGGCAAGGCAAGCTGGATCTCAAGGCACCACTGTGGGTGTTCGACGAACTGCACAAGTACCGGCACTGGCGCAACTGGCTCAAGGGGCAGTTCGACCTGCATCGGGCGCGCCAGCGCATCCTCGTGACGGGCAGCGCTCGCCTCGACGTGTACCACCGCGGCGGCGATTCGCTGCAAGGCCGTTTTTTTCTGCATCGGTTGCATCCGCTGACGTACGCGGAGGTAACCGCCGACAAGACGCCCATCACGCACCTCGATCAGCTCACCTGCCGCATCTCGGATTCGGGCAACGCGATCGACACCGCGGCCACGGCGCAACTGCTCCGCTTCGGCGGATTTCCAGAGCCGTTCATGTCGGGCTCGGACCGGCACGCGCAACGCTGGCGCAACAGCTACGGCACGACCCTGGTGCGCGAGGACATTCGCACCCTCGAAACACTTCGCGATCTCGACAAGGTGGAACTGTTGTTCGAACGTCTTTCCGCCTGCGTCGGATCGGTGCTGTCCATCAATGCCTTGCGCAAAGATCTGGAAGTCGCTTTCGAGACCGTCCGGCACTGGCTGTCGGTGCTGGAACATACCTACGCTGTATTCCGGATTCCCCCGTTCGGGCCACCGCGCATCAAGGCGGTCAAGAAGGAACAGAAACTGTACATGTGGGACTGGTCCCGCGTGCCGGAGCCGGGCCCGCGCCTGGAAAACATGGTGGCGGTTCACCTCTTGCGGTTTTGCCATTTCGCGCAGGATGTTCTTGGCGAGTCCGTTGAACTGCGCTACTTCCGCGACGTGGTCGGCCACGAGGTGGACTTCGTTCTTCTGCGCAAGGGCAAGCCGTGGCTGGCGATCGAGGTCAAAAAAGGCGACCGGTCACTCGATGGCGGGTTGCGGTACTTGCTTGCGCGCGTGCGCTTTTCCCTCGCTTGTCAGGTCTCCACTGCCGTGGCCGACGATCGCCTGCTTGAACCCATCGGCGGTTGCGCCGTTCGCATCATGCCGGTGGAAAGGTTGCTCGGTGCGCTCGGCTGATCGCCATCGTGGCTCGTCCCTGGCCGGGGGACTCGCCACGTTGTAAGCGTTCAGCCATCAGCTCTCAGGCCCGCCGCTTCCGGTCGGCAGGCGTCCTCGCAGGTTTTCTCTCGCGCTGCAGCGTCTCGAAGAGAGACACGAGGTCGGACTGGTCGATCGCTTGCTCGATGTCGCGAAGCAGTGTCCGGATGTGGCGCGTGTCCAGTTTTCCGGCCTGCTGGGCCAGGATGCCGCGCACGTCCTCGATGTCCTTGGGACGGCCGGCCAGCAGTTTGGACACAACAAGATCGGCCGCGGTGATTGTCGGCACGCGAAGACGCCCCATTCACGTCGACATCGGCGGTCAATCGGGGGCGACCGTGAATCAATACCGCCTGCGCCCCGAACAGGCACCACCGGCAACGGTGTTCGCCGAACACCCGCGAAAGGGCGCGCAGGACCTCAGCGGGCGGCGCGGCCACTGGCCCGTCTCATCAGGCGCGACAAACGCCGGTGCGCAGCCAGGTCGGCCCTGCGATCCGCCGCGTTTGGCCACCCAGCGCGCGTTGCGGCCACGTGGCGCCGCAAGCCGTCCCCCACCTCGATCTGCGCACCCGGATCCCGCAAACGCCGCTTGCGCCACGCTGCATCCTTGGCATCCTGCGCGGCGCTCCAGTCACGCGCAAGAAACCCCCTCACGCCCAGGAGATCCTGGGATCGACGCCTCGCGAGCATGACCCGATCTTAGCGCGAGTTCACCAACTTGGGGCCAAGAAACCGGAAGGGCCACCAACTCGCTACCGCACGGTGATGGTGACGAGGCGCAGACGGTTGACGCCGTCGTTGCGGTCGGGCGGCGTGACCGGCAGGCGTTCCTGGCCGCGCCAGAAGCCAACGAAGATCTGATACTCGCCTGGCCTGGTCTGTGGCCCAAAACGCAGCGCGTGGCGATCGCGGATGCGCTGGCCCGGCTGCCACTGTGCGACCGGGAATGCGCCCTGCACGGGTGCGTGATCGAAGTTCAGGTAGCCACTTGGGCCCTGCCCGTGCATGAAGAGCCGCCAGCCCTTGGCGGGCTGCAACACTTCGTAGTGGGTCGTGAGTTCCACTTCGCCGCCGGGCGCGACGTTGGCGCTGGAAAGATCGTAGCCGCGCAGGCCCACGGCGTCCCCAAAACGGCCGTCGACGACGGTGGCGGGTGGCGGGCCGGGCACCCCTGGCTCAGAAACACTCGCCGCGATCCGGCTGCGTGAATCGGCGGACACCGCCAGCGCCGCGAGGCCGGTTTGATATTTCTTGAGCGCCCGGTTGAGCGCGCCACAGGGCGCATCGCCCACCAGGGTTCCCCACAGGTCGTGCAGTTCATCGGGATCACGGGTGAGGTCGAAGCATTCGTGGGTGTTTTCGGGCACCCAGTTCCACAGCAGGTGGTGCGTGGTGCTGACCGCGCCCCGGCGGACGGTCGGCCCTTCATAGTCGAAGTCCTGAATCACGAGCGGCGGCGCCGACGCCGGATCGACCGTGCCCACCATCAGATCCACCATCGAGCGACCGAGGAAGGTGGGCTCTGGCGGGCCGCGCACCAGGTTGATCAGGGTCGGCGCGATGTCCACGTGTCCGACCGGTTCTTTCACGCGTCGGGGTGCGATTCCCGGCACACGTGCAATCATCGGCACCTTGGTCTGCGGCGCGTACAGGTGGTACCCGTGCGCGACGATGTTGTGTTCGCCGAGTCCCTCGCCGTGGTCGCCGGTGACCATCACCGCGGTCCGATTCCCAAGGCCGAGTTCGTCGAGATGCGCGAGCACGCGACCGAGTTGCGTGTCGGTGTAGCGAATCTCGTGGTCGTAACCGTCGAGGGGTGCCTGCCCGAATTCCGGCGTGCCCGGGTGGTGCTCGTATTCCAGGTGCGGATCGTAGAAATGCAGCCACAGAAAGAACTTCTCGTTGCGGTGCGCGTCGAGAAACGCGATGCCGTCGTCGGCTATTTCGCGCGCCGAGCTGCCGTGCGAATGCGCGGGATCACCACCGACGTTGTCGTGCAGCGCCGCGCGGCGATCGTCGTAAAAATCCATCCCGCGCTCGAACCCGCGCGCCGACGAGCGGCGAAAGTACAGGTACGAAAACAGGCCGCCGGTCGTGTAGCCGAGGGCCTTCATGGATTCGGCGATGGTGCGGTTGGTCGCCGAGAACCGCGGCCACCAGATGTCGCACCCAAGGCAGCTCTCCCACGCGATGGCACCCGGCCAGCGGCCCGTTGCGATGGCGGGCATCGAGAACCGCGTCGACGGCGCGTGCGCCCAGGCGTTGTCGAACAACGTTCCTTGCGCCGCCAGTGCGTCGAGCGCGGGCGTCGTCGGGCGCTGGTAACCGTAGGCACCGACGTGATCGGCGCGCAGCGTGTCCACCACGACGAACAGCACGTTCAGATCACGCGGCACCGCTTCGGGCACCGGGTGCCATGGTGGGGGTGCGAAGACTTCAACCTTGGCGTCGACGCCATCGCAGTCCTGGTCGAGGCCGTCCCCCGGTGCATCAAGCGCGCCAGGATTGATGGCAGGATTGTGGTCGTCGCAGTCCCCACCTCCGAGGACCGTCGGATAGCCGTCGCGATCACGATCGAAGAGCAGACGCGCCTGCGCCAGGATCGGGCCAACCAGCCCGGCGTGTTGTGAAACCGCCTTGCGCGCGATTTCGGAGGTGCCGACGGTGAAGACCAGGGCGCATGACGCGAGGGTCGCCAGGCCAAGGCCGGTCACGCGCCCCGGCGACGGGGTTGCGCGCGTGCGCAACAGCGGGAGCAGGCCGGCGGCAACAACCACCATTGCCAGGGCCGTGCGGATGTCGCGCCAAGGCAAATAACGCAGATCTTGGTTCCAGTGGCTGCGCGCGAAGACGGCCGCCGGGACGCCAAAAAGAAGACCCGAGCCCAGCGCCGCGCGAGGCCACGAAACCGTTGGGAGAACGACCATCGCTCGGGCAAGGATCGCCGACAGCGCGGTGCCGATGGCTGCCGCAAGGATAAACGCGAGGCGCAATGCAGCGCGGCTGGCCGGCGCTGGCACCACCGAGACCGCGAGAAACGGCGCGGCAAGTAACACGAGTGCTGCGACCGGCGCCACGACGAGCAGCCCCAGCGCCGTGAAGGATGGCGCGGTTCGTTCCGTCGCACTCTTGCCCGAAAATAGTCGGGCCAGGGCAGGCGCCAGCAACGTCGCGATCACGCTCGCGCACGCCATGGCCAGGCAAACCACCCCGGCGGCGAGGGTCCGGTTTCTGCGCTCGGCCATCAGATCCACTGCGGCCAGCGAGACGGCCCCCGTCGCCGCCATGGGCAAAACCCAGCCCAGCCACGCTCGCTTTGCTCCGTGAACAGCTCGTCCCCAGCAGGACAAGTGGACGACTGCGGTTGCAAGCGCACCTCCGGCAAGGCCAAGCAGAAAATCGACCGCGCCCGCCAACACAAGAGTCGCCAGCGTGCCGGCCAGGCCCGCGCCCGTGGCCCTTGCGGCCACCCCACCGTCGATGATGCCGGTCGCCGCGCCGGCAAGGGCCAGCGCCAGGATCAACACGAAGCTTCGCGGGGCCACCGTCACTATGGTCGCGAATTCCTACCACGCCCCGGGAGCGCTGGTAGTCTTGCCGGACAATGGCGAAACTGGCATCAGGTGGACGAGGCGCTCGCTTCTCGGGCACGATGGATCCCGCTGCGGCGGCGCTGAACACGTCGGTGGCGTTTGATCGACGCTTGCTGCGCGACGACGTGCGTGGCAGCCAGGCGCACGCGCGCATGCTGGCCGCCGTCGGGTTGATTTCGCCGCAAGACGCCCTTGCCATCGTGCAAGGGCTTGACCGCGTCGCGGGCGAATTCGAGCGCGGCGAGCGCACGCTCGATCCAGACCTTGAAGACGTACACATGAACGTCGAAAACCGCCTCATCGAGCTGTGCGGGGATGCCGGTCGGCGCTTGCACACGGCCCGTAGCCGCAACGATCAGGTTGCGACCGATCTGCGTCTGCATGCGCTCGGCGCGGCGGCCGAACTCATCGCGGCGATCGACAAGTCCCGCGCGGCCCTGGTGCGCCGCGCCCGCGAGCACGCCGGCACGTTGATGCCCGGCTACACCCATCTTCAGCGCGCGCAGGCCGTCACGCTGGGCCATCACCTGCTGGCGTACGCCGAGATGCTGGGCCGCGATCGAGGGCGATTCGTCGACGCGGCATCCCGTGCCGCCGAGTCTCCGCTTGGATCGGGTGCGCTCGCCGGAACCGGACTGCCGATTGATCGGCAACGCACGGCGAAAGAGCTGGGCTTCCGCGCGCCGACGCGCAACAGCCTGGACGCCGTGTCGGATCGCGACTTCGCGGCCGAGCTGGCGTTTGCGTGCGCGTTGCTGGGCGTGCATCTGTCGCGCCTGGGCGAGGAGCTGGTGCTCTGGTCCACGACGGAGTTCGGTTTCGTGCGCCTGTCCGAGGGCTACTGCTCGGGCAGCTCGCTCATGCCGCAAAAGCGCAACCCCGACATCGCTGAACTTTTGCGTGGCAAACCCGGTCGCCTCATCGGCGACGTCGTCGCGTTGCTCACCATCTGCAAGGGACTGACGCTCGCCTACAACAAAGATCTGCAGGAGACCCAGGAGCCATTCTTCGACGCAGTGTACACCGCGCGGCAATCGCTCGCGGTTTTGCCGGGGCTGATCCTGGGCCTCGAATTCAACGTCGAACGCATGCGGCAAGCGGCGGGCGATCCGGCGCTCGGCGCGACCGATCTGGCCGAGGAGCTGGTGCGCCGAGGCTTGCCGTTCCGGCGCGCCCACGAGATCGTGGGCAAGCTGGTGGCGCACGCCGAGACACGAGGCGTTTCGCTGCACGACGTGCCCGCCGTCGATTTGCCGACGCTCGATCCGGCGCTCGACGCAGACGTGCTGGGCGCACTGGATCCCGCTCGCGCCGTTGCCGCGCGCACGCTGATTGGCGGCCCCGCACCGACGCAGGTTCTCGCCGAGGTCAGCCGCCTCGAAACCGAACTGCGCGGCCTCGGATTCGAGTTCTAGTCGAAGCTGCCACCGTCGAAGCCACCACCGCCGTCGCCATCAAACCAGCCGCCGCTGTCATCGGCATTGCCCGCGTCGCCCGAGTCGACCGCGTCGTCGCCGCCGGCCGGACCGTCATCGATGGCCGCGCCCGAGGCGCGATCGGCCAGGTTGTCGTCTGAGACGAGATCCGGATTCGCCTGGATGTCGTCGAAGGTGCCAAGCGTCGCCCCGAACGGGCTCATCACCATCATGGCCGGTGGCGACATCATGTGCATGAACGACGAGAACATCATGACGTCGAGCAACGCGCCCACCGGCGACGGGTAGTACACCAGGAACGGATCGTACGCCGGGTGCATGGGTGTGGTTGGCACGACCTCGGGTGCCGCTGGCGCTCGTTCGGGTGCCTTGACCAGGCGAGCCTCGGTTTTTTTCTCTTCGATGGTGGCTTCTGGCATCGCAGCCCGCAACCCACCTTCCAGGCGATGGACGAACGATTCAAAAGCGTGGCGTGCGGTCTCGAACGACGTGGCATCTTTCAGCAGCGGCTCCACGCGCGCGCGGTACGCCTCGGCCGATTCGCCTTTCTGTGCTTCGAGCGCACGCATGCGGCCCCCCACCGACACGACGGCGGCGGGCTCGTCCCTGTGATGCTGGGTCCGTGCCCGCGTCTCGATGACCAGGTGCAGACCACCCTCTTCGTGCTCGGCGGCGAATCGCAATTCACGGAACCCGCGCCCAAACACTGACGCGTGCTCGGACAGCGTCAGCACAAGGTCCGGCAAGTCGTCTGGCTTGCCATCGGCGTCCTGGAAGACCACGGTGTCGTCGATGACCAGCGACAGCGCGTTGCCAACGCCCAGTTTTCCCAGCGCCCGTCGCACGCCATCGACGACCGCAGTGGCTTCGAGTTGGTTCTCCATGCGGTCGGTGGCGAGGTTGACCTTGCCGCCCAATCCCCGCTTGAGCTTTTCAAGCAACGTCGGATCGCGCGTGACAATGTCGCCGCGCACCGTGATGTGGATCTGACCGCACAAACGCATGACCGTCGTTCTGTCAGAAAAGTCCCTGAGTTGCGAGGCCAGGCACGACTGTCTGGCGTCCGTCGCGGCCCACCGAGGCGAGTGGCGCGGGCACCGGCCATGCAAAGCCACTGACCCGGTGCTCCGGTGCCGTGCCGCGGTTCTTGTCGTAGTGCCGCGTGAGGAACCAGCCGGCGCCAAGCCCGAGTGCGGCGCCCACCAGGGCACCCTGCGCGGTCGGCGCATCCGACGCAAAGCTTTTGCATTGAATGTTTTGGCGAATGCAATCTCCGATCGTCACCATCAGCGCGCCGGCGAACAATCCAGCGGCCCCCGCGAGATCCACCAGTGTCACGCGCTGCCAGGTTGGACCGTAAGCGCTCTGATCGGGCAAATAGGCCAGCGCCAGGCCAGCGCCGAGGCCCGCATTGAGGCCCGTCAATATGGCCACCTCGGCGTGATTGGCCGGATCAAGCCGGAGCGCGGGAACCGCCAGTGCGCCTGCCAGCGCGCCGGTGACCGCGGCGCTTTGCAGTAGGGCCACGCGGCCATAGTTCGGTGCCTTGTCGTCGAGCCACGTCCCGAGCACCGTGCCTGCGCCGAGTCCCACCGTGCCGCCAATCCAACCTGAGGCAAGGTTGCCGGAGAACGCGAGGCCCAGCGTCGCGCCTTCGGCCGCGCCCATCCACATCGCGCCAATCCGGAACAGCGCCCGGTTGTCGCGGATGTAGTCGGGCACAAAAGCGGTGGACGTCACGCCGCCCACGATGCCGCCGACGAGCCCCGCCGCGCCGATGAGCGTGACCGACACCGCCTTGGTCGGATCGGGATCGGCCAGCAGCGAAACCACTGCCATGCCCGCACCGATGGCACCGGTTGCCGTCCAGAAACCGATCAGCTCCGGGCGACCCGAGCGCTGAATGTATGGCAACTCGAATACAATTGATCGGTTTTCCCCCGCCGTCAGTGTGTACGACTCGCGCTTGCTGCCGTAAGCCGTCGCCTCTGCGTAGATCTCGTAGGTGCCGGGCTCGACATCTTGCATGTACGGGTTTTGCGCTCGGTTGCCGCGCACGTAGAGGGTCGCATCCTCGGGCAGCGTGTGAATAGCCAGGCGCGCCGGGATGGGATCGAGCTTGCGAAACAACGACCGCGTCTCGCCGACATCAAGCACCTCGCTGAACGTTTGCGTGCCGTAGTTCGCTTTCGACAACGTCACCCGGTAGCGGCCAGGCGGCAACTGGAACGGGTTGGGAGCCTGGCCCGTCTGCCGGTCGGCGTCGCCAGCGATCGCCACGTCCACGCCGTCGGGCACGGTGTTGATCACGAGCACACTCTTGCGCGCTTCAATCGCTTGCACGCGCAGGCGCGCGTTGTCGGCGTACTGACTACCGGGTTCCTCGGCCAGAAACTGCTGGTAGTGCATGCGCGCGTCCTTGAGCAGGTCGAGGTGGTATTCACACGCCGCGATCCAGTACAGCGTCGCGCTCGACGGTCCGAGCTTGTACGCGAGCCGGAATTCGGTCAGGGCCTGCGCCTTGTTGCCGGACTCGAACGACGATTGGGCGGAGCGAAAGAACGCATGGGCCTTGTCGGTGTCGCTTTGCGCGTACGCGGGGGCGGGGGCGGCCAACGCCAGGATCGCGGCTGCGACGAGCATCGAGTCGGGGAAACGCACGGCGGCGCCAGTGTAGCAAAGGACGTGCGCCCTCGGCGCTGTCGTCGGTCAGCCGACCAGTCGCACGCCGAGGCCAGGCCGGTCGAGCGGACGCATCATGCCGTCCTGGACGTCGAATCCGCCTTCGGCCAGGGCGGGCCATCACCGTCGTGGGCCATGTTCACCAGCTTCGAAGGCTCGAAATCATGTACCTACACCCAGCCCCAATTCTTCCGCACCCTCCGCCCTGGGCAAAAATGGCCTTTGTTTCGCTTACGGGCCTTTGTCATCTGACGAGGTCCGGTGATTGAAAGTCTCGATCGTCGAGACAAAGCCAGGCGTTCTCGCCGATCTGCACGAGCAGGTTCTCCAAATGCTGCGAGCGCAGTCCGAGATTCGGTGATGCTGAAAAATCCGATGCGCGCTCGATGAAACCTCGCCACGCCGAGTGGGGCTCCCGCGTCAATAGCTGCGCTTTTTTTGCCCTGAGGTCGGCGAATACGCGGTTGCGATCCTCTGTCCACTCAACCCATTGCGGGTTAAGCACCATGCTGTCCCAAGACATGGTTGACTGCGGTTCAGCATCGAAACTCGGACAACGTTTGCCGCGACCTCACTTGGATCTCGGTTTCCAATCGCGCGCAAGGCGCTGAGCTTCGGCGATCTGCGCGGGAGTCAGCTTGCTGGCTATTCTGGACCTGCACTCGACTGCATCGTCGCGAAGTTTTTTCGCCGAGGCCGAAAACCGAGCGGCTGCGAGGTTGCACCACACGTGCGCGGCCATGAAGTCTTGCGGCGCACCTTGGCCATGCGTGTACATCTCGCCGAGGAGGAGTTGGGCAAGTGCATCGCCTTGGTCGGCGGCCTTTCGATACCACTTGATGGCTTCGGCGAAGTCCTGGGGCACACCCTTGCCTGTGTCGTACATCGCGCCGAGCTCGAATTGGGATTTTGCATCACCCTGCCTGGCCAGTGCGCGCAGACGCTGAAGCGCAGCCGGATCCTTCGAACTATCGACGGATGCGGGGGCATCTTTCGCCGACACTGCCTTCGGTGGTTCCGCCCCATCGCGGCGGCAACATTCAGAAGCACGGCAGCAAATAAAAGCCCCACCGCGATCGGCGTTTTCAATGGCCTTTGCTGTACGTTGACGGGTGCTGTTTTCATGGCGGTTCCATGGGACCACGGGCACGCCGCTCACCGCAACAGCTTTCAGGCTCCTGCGGGGCACGTTCCTCCGCCCGACAAGGCCCACCGTGCTTCGCCCGATCGCCCACGATCAGGGCACCCACTCCAACCAGTCGATCATCTCTTCCGGAGTGAGCACCAGCGCCGCAAGCGCGATGGCATGCACGGCATCGCCAACCGTTGTTCCGGGCTGGATCATGATGACGCCGGGGAAATGGCTTCCGCCTTCCCATCGGGCACGCGCCAGATGAAGAAAGTCGTGATCGCTGGTCACGATCGTGCGGCCGAGCAGGGTGGTCCGAGCGAAGTGATCCTGATCGGAAGCCCGCCGCAGACCTTGATCTGCTGCCGTTGTGATATCGACACCACGGTGCCGTAAGCCAGCGATGATCCGGCCGTCGAGGCACTCGTCCGCGTAAAGCTTGAGGGCCACGCGGCCCCTACGCGCGTCGGCTGGCCGACCCTCGGCCGAGACGGCTTGGGTACAGCGCCCGCAGCGACGCGGTCAGATCGTCATTTTCACGCCACTCGCGGCGAATGTCGTCCTGGTGATCGTAGAAGTAGGCAAGCGCGGCATGAATCTGCGCGAGGCTGAGGTCCGCGTGCGCCTCGACGATCTCGTCCGGCATCATGCCGTTGTGTTCGTATTCGGACGCGATCTGGCTCACCTTGATTCGCGTGTTGGCAATATGCGGCCTGCCAGCACAAACGCCGTCGGTCACCTCGACGTAGGCATTCGGAATTGGGAGCTTCTGCGCTGCTTCCATGGGGGAAGTTTACCATGCCTGCCAAGGCACGCATGCGACGCAGCCGGTCCGTGGTCGTAGTGGTCGTAGTAGTAGGTCAGCTCAATCTCAGAGCAAGCCCCGGACGTCTTCGACCTCGTCGTGGGTATCGCCCTGGGAGACGCAGCCGGGAAGCTCGGGCACGTACACTACGAAATCGCCGTCCTCGCAAGGCGATCGTGAAGGCGCATGGTATCGCCGACAGCTAGCACAAGTCGTCAGGCTGTCCGACGCGGATTCCCAGCGCGACCAGGAGCACCGTGGCGTACGAGCCCGTGGGCAGGGTGAAGCGCAGGTGCATCGACGAATCTGTCGTCACCGCGGCTGGGTCGTCCAGCGTCACGGGTGCCAGTACCGGACGCCGTGCGCCGGGGAGATCTCGGCCGACACCTGCAAAATCGTCAAGCGAAACCCCGAGATCGGCCAGCGCCCGTTTCTCCAGCGCATCCGCCTCGCTGCCTGCGGGCGGTGCGATCTCACGTCCGCCGGGCATGGGGCCCGTGGGGACGACTTCGCCGGCCAGGACCCGGGCCTGATCGCGCCCGATATCCTCCGACACGAACAAGCCGCCCGTGAGCGTCTTTTTCAGCACGTCGCCCGGGTACACGCGCAACAAGCCGCCCTCGGCAGCGCGCAGGGTCAGCGAGCGGTTGAACACCGCAGACTGCAGCGCGGAGAACAGGAACCGACGGCGGCGTGCGTTCGGCTCGCGGCGTTCGCCACGAATGACCGCCAGGGCCACCCGCACGTTGTCGGCATCCGCGCCAAAGCGCTGCTCGCCGTAGAAGTTGGTGAGGCCCGTTCGTCCAAGCTCCGCAAGCCCGCGCGCGATGTCCTCGCTCTCGCCCGGGCCAAGCTCGGTGATGACAACCTCGAAGCGATTCGCCTTCAGATGGCCGATGCGCAATTTGTTGCCGTGTCGCGAGGCTTGCAAGACGGTCAGGTCCGGCGCGGACACCGCCAGCGCCGCTTCCGGCGTGCAGCCTGGCAAACTGACCCACTGGCGGGCGGTGGCGTGCCGATCTTTGCGTCCGGCGTAGCCGCAGTCGCGCTCGCGCACGCGCAACTCCCGCGCCAGTCGGCGCACGGCGTCCTCGGTCGTGAGGCCGCGCTTTTCTATCCAGGCGTACGTGTGCTCGCCCGAGCCGCACGGCGTGTAGGCCGGAATCTCGGTGACGTCGAACGTGGCGGGGCTGGACCGAAAGACCGCCACGTCACCGACTGGGGCGAGCCGCCGTTTTTTGGGCGCTTTTCGCCAAGAAATTCAGATAGAGCCGGGCGAACTTGTTGCCCGGTTCAAGCTCAAGCACCTCGCGCCACTCCCGCTCCGCGTCCTCGGTGCGGCCTTCCTGAAAGCAGGTCATGCCCAACTGCAGGCGCGGCCCGAGGCTGCGCGGGTGCTCTTTCTTGAGAGCGCGCAACTCCCGTTCCGCCGCTGCCGAATGACCCGCGGCACGAAAGCAAATCGCCAGGCGCGTGCGGATGTCGACGAATTCCGGGCACAGCGCCAGCGCCCGCTGGTATTCCACCACCGCTTCTTCCGGTGCCCCCACCTCTTCGTACGCCCGCCCCACATCGGCGTGCATGTTCGCGATCTTGCCCTTGACGAAGGCATCCCCGCCGACTGGTCCAGACCCGTAGGCCTTGCGCGCCGCTTTCATGCGCGCGTGAACGAGCTTGGCCTCCTCGTAACGGCCAAGCTCGTTGAGCGCGACCGCCAAGTTCAGCGCCGCCTCGGTATACCCGGGGTTGATCTGCAGCGCCTGCTCCCACATGCCGACGGCGTCGCGCAGCCGTCCACGCTGGTGGTAAATCACGCCGAGCATCCCGTAGACGTCGGCGAACGGATGCTTCTGCCGCACCAGCGGAAGCAGGTAACGCGCGGCCTTTTCGTACTCGTTCTGCGCGAACAACTCGCGCCCGCGCTCAAGTTGTGCAATCGCCCGATCATCCATGGGGTACTCCGTCCTTGCTGTCTTTCCCGTCCCTGGGATCCTGACCATAGTGCTGCCGAATAAACTCAAGAAACAACTCGGCTCGCTTGGCGTGGTTGGTTCCGACGTGCTCTGCCGAGACTTGCTGAAAAACCTGCTTTGCCCGCGCCGGATTCCCCATCTGCAACTGGGTCTGTCCAAGCGCCATCATCAAGTCGGCCTCGCGCCCGGAATTCGGGTAGCGCCGGATCGCTCCTTCCAACCGATGGGCGGCCGCCTTGGGCTCGTCGCGATCAAGGTAAAAACGTGCGACGTAGACCTCGTGGTCGATCAGCCTGCGCATCACTTCGCGTCGAAATTCCTGAGCCTGTGCAACGAACTTCGAATCGGGAAACTTGTCCATGAAGTCACCCAGTTCGCGCAGGGCGTCGCGCACCGCCGACTGATCCTTTTCGTGCGCCGGCGGTGCCAGAAACCAATCGTCGGGCATCTCGCGCACGTAGCACTCGCCGATCTTGAACGCGACGTAGCCGTCCTCGACCTTTTCGTGGGTCGGGTGCAAGCGCGCGAACGTCTTGTATGAATCGATGGCTTCCTGGTGGTTGCCGCGCTGAAACTGCGTGTCGGAGAGCGCCAACTCGGCCAGCACCGCGTACTTCGAAAACGGGAACTTCGCCTTGACGAAGGAAAAGTACTTCGTCGCCTCGATGTAATTCTCGTCCTTGATCTCCTTCAGACCCTTCTCGTAGTTCTGCTTCGCCGTCAGCGAATAGTTGGCGCTCTTGCCCGCCTCGTCCGTGCTGGCACAACCGGCGGAAAACGTCGCCATGGCCATGACGGCCATCGCCGCCATGCTGATCGCAGAAGCGGGAAACGCTTGTCGTGACACGGTGATGTATCCTACGTTCCGCATGTGGCCGCGTCCATGGTTTGCCGCTCGAACGACCGCTTGAGATGAAGATCCACCTCGTCGGGATCGCCGGCACCGGCATGGGCTCGCTCGCCGGACTCTTGCGCGCCGCCGGCCACGAAGTGCGGGGTTCGGACGAGCACGTCTATCCGCCCATGTCGACCCAACTCGCCGACCAGGGCATCGCGGTCATGGCAGGGTTCCGGCCCGAGAACCTCGACTGGGCACCTGATCGCGTCGTGGTCGGCAACGTTTGCCGCAAGGATCACGTCGAGGTTCTTGCCGCGCAGGCCCGCCAGATCCCGCTGGCATCGTTCCCGTCGCTGTTTTCGGAATTGTTCCTCGCGACCAGGCGCTCGCTGGTCGTTGCTGGCACGCATGGCAAGACGACCACGTCGTCGGTGCTGGCACACCTGTTGACCGACGCCGGGCGGGATCCTTCCTTTTTGATCGGCGGGGTGCCACTTAATTTTCAGCATTCCTGGCACCTTGGTGCCGGGCCCGACGTCGTGGTCGAGGGCGACGAATACGACACCGCGTTCTTCGACAAGAAGTCCAAGTTCCTGCACTACCGGCCGCACATCGTGATCCTGACCTCGGTCGAGTTCGACCACGCCGACATCTTTCGCGATGAAGCACACGTGCAGGAAGCCTTCCGCGAATTCATCGCGCTCATTCCACCCGATGGACAGTTGATCGTTTGCGCGGGCTCTCCCGGCGCGCTCGAGGTCGCCAAGGCGGCGAGGTGCCGCGTGACCACCTACGCGCGGCAGGGCATCGATGCCGACTGGTCGTTCGACGTTGTGGGAAAATCTGCGGCTGGCCGCACCTCGATGCACGTGTTGCGCAACCATCGGGCCATGGGCGTGGTGGAAACCGGTTTGCCGGGCCACCACAACCTGGAAAACTTGGTTGGCGCCAGCGCAGCGGCGATCAGCGTTGGGGTCGACATGCCAGCCATCGCCAAAGCCATGCAAGGGTTTTTAGGCATCAAGCGCCGACAGGAAGTTCGCGGCGTCGCCGCCGGTGTCACCGTGGTCGATGACTTCGCTCACCACCCGACCGCCATTCGCGAGACGCTGCAAGCGCTGCGTGGACGCTTCGGTCCCGGCAAACTCATCGCCGCCTTCGAGCCTCGTTCCGCGTCGAGCCGCCGCTCGGTATTCCAGACGGGCTTTGCAACGGCGCTCGCGCTGGCCGATGAAGTCGTCCTCGCACCCCTGTACGCGCCGGAGAAGATTCCCGAAGCTGAGCGCCTCGATGCGGGCAGGCTCGTCTCGGATCTGCGCAGCAACGACACCCCGGCGCGGGTGATCGCCTCGGCGGACGGCATCGCGGCGCACATCGCCGAGCGCGCGGCACCCGGCGACACCGTCGTCATCATGAGTTCAGGCGACTTCGACGGCCTGCACGACAAGTTGCTCGCCCGCCTCGGAGATCCGGTCCGCCCGGCCCGGGGCGAGGACGAAGCAAAACTGTCCGCGCTGCTCAATCGATCTGGAATCACGCACGGCGCGCTCGACCAATTCTGGCGCTTCTACCTGGTCATTCCCGCCGCCGACGCCCAATCCAGCGCCAGCGGCCTGGTCGGGTGTGTTGCCATCGAACGCGCCGGTGATGCGGCCCTCCTGCGCATGCTCGCGGTCACACCCGAGCGCCGCGGCGAAGGTCTCGGCTACGCGCTGGTCGAAGCAGCAGAGAACAAGGCCCGCAGCGAAGGCGTGCGCCGCCTGTACCTGGTCACCGACGGCGCGCAGGGCTACTTTGGCGAGAAGCTCGGCTTCGAGCCCATCGATCGAAAGGATGTCGACGCCGCGCTCCAGCACACCGTCGAGTACCAGATGGCGCGCTCGAAAACCGCCACGTGGATGCGCAAGGTTCTCTGAACGATCGATCGAAAATCGTCGCCGCCGCCATCCTCGCCGGGGGGCAAGCGCGGCGAATGAACGGGGTGCCCAAGGGCGCGCTGCGAGTCGACGGTCGCCCGATCCTGGAACGCCAACTGGAAGTCCTGGTGCCGCTGTTTTCCCGCGTCTTCGTGGTGGCCAATGGGCCTGGGCCGTGGGCAACCATGGGCCTTACCGTGGTGCGTGATCGCGTCGCCGGTGGCGCCGGTCCGCTCGCCGGGATCGACGCGGCGTTGTCCGCGCTGCATCCCGGCGAGAACGCGGTGGTGTGCGTCGGCTGCGACATGCCTTTTCTCGCCGCCCCAGCGCTTGCACTCGTGCGCGATTTTTCGCCCGCATCAAGCGCCGTCGTTCCACTCATCGCTGAC
>CAYSKR010000238.1:0-7856 GCA_964431675.1 uncultured Myxococcales bacterium | reverse complement strand
GCCTGGGAAACCCCTCTGCGTCCTTCTCTTCCTTCGCGCCGCAAACGACGTAGCCCCCGCCAAGGTTCTGCAGGTCGTTGGCAAACGCCGCGAGCGTGGCGACGACATCGTCAACGTCGGCGACGTTTTCCTTCCACTCGGTCTGCTCGCTCTCTCGGTTGGCGAGCTCTTCCAGGTCGACACGCTGGGTCATGACAGGACCACCTTCTTGCCCGCGCCGATTAGACGCGCGCACTCTTCACGGCCGGGGTGCTTGGCGACATCATCGACCGAGGGCCAAGGCTCCGTCATGGTCTCCGCTCCGCCGGTGGGAAGGTTCCGGCCCATCGGGCCAAGGTACACCGACATGGCTTTGCAAACGAGCAGATCATGGTCGGCGGAGCCGCGCCCGCTCCGGCGGGAACCCTGCTAAATTCATCGAGTGGCCCCTCGTCGCGCACCATGTGTACCGGGTGTACCGGCTTCGAAGGCTCGCAACCATGTGTCTACACCCAGCCCCGATTCTTCCGCACCTTCCGCACCTTCCGCCCTGGGCAAAAATGGCCTTTGTTTCGCTTACGGGCGCGGGCCCACCCGAGAGCGCCCCCGTTGATGCCGAGATCATTCCAAAGCGAAAGACTACTGGCCGTCGCAATCCTGCTGGTGGGCACTCTCGCATACGGGACGGTGGCGTGGTTGCCGATCGAGGATTTGGTCGGCCTGTGCGTGGCCGATGACGCTTTTTACTACCTGACCATTGCCCGTAACGTGGCGCGCGGGCTCGGCGCCACCTTCGATGGCACCACGCCCACCAACGGGTTTCACCCGGTGTACCTGCTCGTGCTCGCCGGTCTGTTTGATATCCTGGGGACCGGGCAGGGCGAACTGGTCCTGCACCTCGGACTGTCGGTGCTGGCGGGGGCGACGCTGGTGACCGGCGTGCTCATCCACGCCATCGCGCGGCGGACGCTCGATCCCCGCGTGGGCCTGCTGGCGCTGGCACTGTGGATCGGCAACCCGCAGGTGCTACTCGCCAGCTTGCAGGGGGTCGAAGCACCTCTGGCGACGGCGGCCCTGGCGCTGGCGCTGTGGCTCGCGGTGCGGGCGCAGGCCAGGACGGCGGGGGCGCCCCGCGCGCGGGACATGGCAGCAATTGGCGCGGCGTTCGGCTGGGCGTGCCTATGCCGCACGGACAGCGTGATCTTTGCGAGCGTGCTCACGATTGCCCTGGTGGTCGCGATCGCGCGGCGGGCGGGGGCGCTCGCGGCGCTCACCCGTGGCGCTGCGCTTGCCGGCACAGCGGGTGTCGTGATTGCGCCGTGGCTGTCGTGGAACCTGATTCGCTTTGGCCGCATCAGCCAGGACAGCGCCCGCGCCATATCGGGACTGCGCCATGCCCGCTGGAGCGCAATGAACTCACCTGGCGAGTTGCCGATGGCGGTGGCCGGTCGGATCGCGCGCCGCTTCGCCGATTTCGGCGCACAGATGGGGTTCGGTGCCGCCGGGGTGGTGGTGATGGCGGCGCTGTTTCTGGCACCGTTCGTTTTTGCCTGGCACACGCGACGTGTACGCGCACCCGGCCTTGCGGTCTCTGGTGCGTGGTTCCCGTCAACTGCGCTGGCGCTGGCCGCGGCGCTCACGCTGACGTTCTACGGCGGCGTGTTCTGGTTCGCGCAGCGCTGGTACTATGTCGGTCCGCTGTTCGCGACCACGCTCTTGGCGGCGTTTCTGGTGTCAAGACTAGGCGAGTTGAGCGGCCGGCGCCCGGTGACTATCGCCGCCGCCGCACTGGCGCTGGCCGGCTTCGTCTACACCGGCGCCACCGTTCGTAGCTTGTATCCGTGGCAGCAGGTCTACCTCACGGTCGTCGGCGATCTACACAAGTTGCCGGCTGGGGCTCGTGTTGGCAGCTTCAACGCAGGCATCTACGGCTTTGTCCTTGATCGCGGTGTCGTCAATCTGGACGGGGTGGTCAACGGGCGCGTCTACGAAGCCATGCGCCAGCACAAGTTGCTCGCATACATGACCGGCGAGGCCCGTTTGACTCACGTCATCGATCATGTGACCACGATCAGATCCTATGCCTCGTTCGCTGAGCCGGCCTACGCAAATGCTTTTGGGCGCGTGGCCAGTTTTCGCACCGGAAGCACCGGAGGCGATCTGGTGCTGTTGAGTATCTCTCCTGGACCGAACGGTGGAACCGGCACCCGCTGACAGAGCCGCCGGGGCGTCGCCGCAGCGGTGGCCGTGGCAACCGCTGCTGGCACTTTCCCTGGTCGCCGCCGTGTTTGCGCCCAGCGTCGGCTTCGGCTTTGTCAACTGGGACGATGAGCTCCATGTGCTGCGAAACCCGTCCGTGCTCGGGCACGGCACTTTGACGGATCTGTTGTTGACGCCGCAGCTTGGCTACCCCATCCCGCTGACCGTTCTTTTGTGGAAGCTCGAGGCAATGATCGCGGGGCTGGCACCGTGGCTGTTCCATCTTACCAACGTGCTTCTGCATCTGAGCTCGTGTGTACTGGTGTTTCGCCTCGCACGCCTGCTCGGCCTGAAAGGTGCCGGCGCGACAGTGGCTCTGCTGCTATTCGGGCTTCACCCGGTGGCTGCCGAGCCGGTTTCGTGGGTGACCGGGGGCAAGGACGTGTTGTCCTGTTTTCTGGGCTTGTGCGCGACGCTGGTTTTTTTTTCGGCATCCCGCGATCCGGTGATCGACGGTGCCCGGGCGCGCCGCTTCGCCGGTCTGCTGCTGTTCGTGCTGGCGGCGCTGGCCAAGCCGACGGCGTTGTTCCTGCCGCTCGGATGGCTGTTGCTGTTGCACCACGCCTGGGGACAGCCGTGGCGTCGTGCGCTTCGGGCGATCACGCCAGCGCTGTTTCCCTCGATGCTGATCCTGGGGCTTGCGCTTGTCGGCCAGAGCACCGTGGGCGCGATCCGCGGCGACCGATCGGCGGTCGTTGTACTGCGGCAAGTGTGGTACGCGCTTGGTTATCACCTGGGGCTCCTGTCGCTCGCGCGGGAGCCGCTGGCCAAGCACATTCCGGTGTCCATGCCACCGTCGTTCGAGGCGCTGGTGGACCTGCCGCCGCTGTTGATGGTCGCCGCGCTGGCGTTGTGGCTCAGGCGCGGCCAGGTGACACCGCGGGGGCGCGTCGCTGTGATCGGGATTCTGTGGGCCGGGGCCGCGTATTCACCCAGTGCCGGTTTTGTGCCGTTGGTCCGGTTTCTGGCTGACAGCTACCTGTATTCGGCCCTGGTCGGACTTGGATGGGCAGTGGGTTCCTGGTTCGAGAGCGTTCCCTCCAGGCTCGTTTGGATCCGCAATGCCGCCATCCCGGTGGTGTCTGTCGCCCTCGCGTCCGTGACACTATCGACATCTCTTGGCTGGCGCGACGGCGTGGCACTGTGGACCCGGGTCCACGCCCGCTACCCCGATAGCCCGCAGGTGTGCCGCAACTTGGGCAATGCCTATTTCGAGCGCGATCGGATGGGCGATGCCCTGGTCGTGTACCAGGGCTGCGCCGCCACGTTCGGGCCGACCGCCTTCGACAAGAACATTGGCATCACGCTGGTGGTACTTCGTCGCTTCGCCGAGGCCGACACCGTGCTCACCCGCGCCGCCGCTCGCCAGCCCGGCGATCCGGTGATCGCGCGCTACCTGCATCTGTCGCGCGCTCCGCCGCCGCTCGGCACCCCTGTGCCGCCGCTCAAGTGAAAAGGCGCGTAGGGTTTTTCGCCGTTTGGCGTGACCATGCAGTCTACGAAAAACTCAGCCGCCGCGCAGCGCCGCAACCAGTTCAGACACGGAAATCAATGCCACGCCAATGGCACCGTCCGACTGGCCGTAGGGCAGCACCAGATCGCCGCCGTGGAGCAATCCGCCGCAGGAGTAGACCACGTTGGGCACATAGCCCTCGCGTTCGGTCTCGTCAGGTTCGAGCAGGGGCGTGTTGAGCCGGCCGAGAACGCGACTCGGATCGTGAAGGTCCAGGAGTAGTGCGCCGATCGCGTAGCGCCGCATGGCCCCGACGCCGTGGGTGAGAACGAGCCACCCCGCCTCGGTCTCGAGGGGTGATCCACAGTTGCCGATCTGCAACAGTTCCCAGGGTGCCGATGGCTTGTCGAGCCCGGTGACGTCATTCCAGTGATGCACGTCATCGGAGGTCGACAGGTGGAGGTTCTCCCGATCTTTGCGCGAAAGCATGACGATCTTGCCGCCGATGCGCCGTGGGAAGAGCGCCATCCCCTTGTTCTGCGCGGCCGAACCGTGCAGCGTCGAGATCGTGAACGTCAGAAAATCATCAGTCTCGATGAGCTGAGGAAGGATCTCGAATCCGTCGTAGGCGGTGTAAGTCGCGTAGTACCTCGCGGCACCGTCGTCCTCGACGAAGCGGACGAAACGGGCGTCCTCCATGCCCCGGGTCTCGTTTGGCCCAGCGGGAAAGATCACCCGCTGCGACAACGTCGAATCAACCGGAAACCGGGTGACGTAGTTGGAAGCCGCGAGCACGCGAATGATCTTCGTGGTCTCGAAGCTGATGGCGGGGGCAAGACCGCGCGCGTCCAGCGTCGCCAACGAGTGTTCGAGTTCGGCGAGCGTGAAGTGCTGTGGCAGCGGCACCAGAACCGCGTTCGACAGTTCGTTGGCAGCGCCGAGTTCGTCGAGCTTCGCGGTGAACTGCCTTCGATCGTAATGCGCGGGCGGAGTTCGCGTCCCCGTGATCAACCGCTGCCCGACCGGATCGAAGGTGAGCGCACCCGCGGCACCGATGACGCCGGATCGGAATTCGATCGACGACAGGTGCCCTTCACCAACGGCGCGCAGACTCATCACGATCCTCGACTCGCCAGGCTGCAAGCCGCGTTGATCCGGCGACGGCACCATCGACGGGTTGAACAGGGCGGCACCCTCGACCGAGTATTCGTGGGTGAAGTACGCGCCAATGAGCAATCGCCGCTCGCGGCTGAAACTGCCAGCGCCCGGCGGCACGTGGTGGGCCACCAGCTCGAAGTGGCGGCCGAGGACGTCCTCGAATGCCTCATGGCGCGACGAGAATCCGTCCAGGATCGCGCGCAGGAGCGACGCGACTTCCTCCTCGGGAATCTCGAGAACTCGCTGCATGAGCAGCCCCGCGCGGGTGCCGCCGCCCGGGGCGATCTCCTCGCCGGGCAGGTACGGCTTGGCGATCACCCGACGCACGTCCGGGCGAATTCGGTGCCCGGTTCGCCTGACCGTCACCCGCGCCATGTCAGTGCGCCCCCGTCACCACGCGGTCCGTGTACTCCAGGCCCTCGCCCGCCAACTCCAGCATCTCCAGCAACGACAGCAAGAAAGCCAGCGTGCTCTCCGCGCCTTGATTCTGATTGATCTCGGCGACGCCAAGACCGTCCCGGCAACCACCGGTATCGAAATCGTACAGCGCCATCCCCAGCCGGTTCGTCCCCAGAAACCAGGCGAATGCTTCGCGCATGCGGCACAAATAGTGGTGATCGCGCGTGGCCAGGTAGGCTCCACGAAACGCCAGCACGAACGCCGCAGCGTCGAGCGCTTGCTCGTCCGCGTGGGCCCGAATGCCTCCGCGCGCGTGCCAGCCTGCGTTGCCGACGAGAACCATGTGGCCGTTCTCGAACGACATCTCCTCCAGGAACTCGAGCGCCTCGCGCGCCGCACGCAACGTTGCGCGATCGCCCGTCGTCCCATAGGTCTTGAACAGCGCCAGCGGGATGAGGGCGTTGTCGTAAGTGACGGTGGGCTCGAACCAATGCCAGTCGGGCTTCTGCTCCTGCTGGTAGCGTTCGACAACCTTGCCGGCCAGTCGACCCAGCAGTTCGCGTTCGTTCTGCGCGTCGCCGCCCGCTTGCACCACCGCCACAAGACCGAGCATGGCGGAGGCCGTGCCACGCAAGTTGAGATCGGTGATTGCGGACGACGCGCGCCGAATCATCGCGCGCGCCAGGCAACGATGGCCCTCCTGTCCAACAAGCTGCACCGTCGTGCCCAGCGCCCACACCGCGCGACCGATGCAATCGTCGGAGATGGCACCGGCCTCGAAGGTCCGATCGTAACGCAGAAAGTTCGCGAACCGTCCGTCATCGGTTTGCGCGTGATGGAGGAAGCCCAGGTAGGTGGTCACAAGACGAGTTGTCTCGGGCGAACTTTCCAGCCGGTCCGCTTGCAGCGCCACGATCAACGCGCGGGCGTTGTCGTCGACGCAGTACCCGGTGCGTCTCGCCGGAACGCTGAACGTTGCGTGCTGGATGATGCCGGTGTCGTCGGTCAGTCGGCGGAGATGATCGAGACGCAGTTCGGGCAGGCCACTGGCCCGTCGGTGCGGGAGCGACTTGAGCGGCGTCTCCATGACCGTCTGACCAAGCTCAAGGTACGCGCGGCCCACGCGTGGCCAGATCATCGATCGGGTGAACTGGTAGGCACTTTGTCGGACTTCGGCCAATTCGCTGGGTGATCGCAGCAACGATCCAAGTACGCCCGCCAACGCATCGCTGTCGCCAAAGGGGAACAGACGGCCGCGTCCTTCCGCCAACAGTTCCTGTGCGTGCCAGTACGGCGTGGACACCGCAGCCGCCCCCGCACCCATCGCGTAGGACAACGCACCACTCGTGACCTGGGCCTCGTTCAGATACGGACTGACAAAAATGTCCGCTGCCTGCAGATACCTGCACAGCTCCTCGATGGTCACGAACTGGTCGCGAAACACCACGTGGTCACGAACGTCCAATTCCTCGGCCTGACGTTCGAGCTTGGTCCGATACGCCTCCCCGTGGCGGCGCACCACCATCGGGTGCGTGGCCCCGACGACGAAGTACACCAGGTCGGGAAACTCGCTCACCAGCGCCGGGAGCGCGCCCAGCACCGTCTCGACGCCCTTATTGGGCCCAAGCAGTCCGAAGGTCAGCAACATCCGCTGCGCGGCAAGACCAAACGTCGCTTTCAACGGTTGCTGATCGCGCGCGTCCATGTTCGGGATCCCGTGAGGGATGACGTGGACGCTGGATCCATCTACCCCATAGGATTCGGCGAGGAGCCTGGCGGCGATCTGGCTCATGACAACCACGCCGGCGCACTGCTGGGCCATGGCGACCACGATCTCCCGTTGCGACGCCGATGGTGCCTTGAGGACGGTATGGAGAGTCACCAGGGCCGGTACGCGCAGCGCGCTGAGAAAGTCGAGGACGTAAGCGCCGTCGTCGCCACCGAAGATGCCGTACTCGTGTTGAACGCCGACCAGGCGAACGTCGCTGAAGTTCACGAACTCGGCGGCGCGAGCGTAGTCACCCTTCACCCCCTGCCGAATCTCGTAACTGACGCCGTCGCCGTATTCATACTGTCCGCCCGGGTCGGTCACCGCCAGGGCCATCGGGAGTACGTGATCGCTGGCCGACCTGACCGCATCCGCGAGATCGCGCGTGAAGGTCGCAATCCCGCAACGCCGCGGCGGATAGGTGCCAAGGAACGCGACACGCAAGTCGGTCTTCGAGGAGGCAACGGGCGGCACCGCAGTGGCGGCCGCGCGCTTGACGGATAAAGGATGCGCCATGGTTCCGATGGGTGGCGTCCAATCTTCGATGAGCCACCGATTGCGGAACGACGGCCCAGGTTAGCAGCCACCCAGAGCCTGTCCAGGACCGTCTGCGCAAGCCAGGAAACCGCGCGTTACGGCATGGTGATGCTGCAATGAACTCACCTGGCGAGTTGCCGATGGCGGTGGCCCGTCGGATCGCGCATCACTTCGCGGGGGCGCGTCGCTGTGGACCCGGGTCCACGCCCGCTACCCCGATAGCCCGTTCGGGCCGACCGCCTTCGACAAGAACATTGGCATCACGCTGGTGGTACTTCGTCGCTTCGCCGAGGCCGACACCGT
>CAYSKR010000237.1:0-47546 GCA_964431675.1 uncultured Myxococcales bacterium | reverse complement strand
TGACGTCGATCAAGGTACCATTTCCCCCGTTCGGGGGGGCCGCCTCATTCATGTCAGACCACAACGCTCGGATCACCTGGCGCTTCTCCGGCGGCGACTTTCTGAAAGGGAAGTATTCGCGCGAACACACGTGGACGTTTGACGGCGGCATCACTGTTCCGGCGTCGCCGTCGCCAGCGGTGGTTCCACCGCCGTACTCAAATGCGGCGAACGTAGATCCCGAGGAAGCGTTCGTGGCGGCGATCTCAAGCTGTCACATGCTGACGTTTCTCCACGTTGCACGTCGCGGCGGATTCGAAATCGTTCGGTACGAAGACGACGCGGTCGGCACGATGACGCAGAACGAAAACGGCGTTCCGTGGATAAGTTCCGTGCTGCTTAGACCTGTGGTCGAGTACCGTGCTGACGGGAGCCCGAGCGTGGAACGAGAAGAGCACCTTCATCATCTCGCTCACGGCGAGTGTTTCATCTCGAACTCCGTGAAGACGCACATCGCGGTGAAAGTTGCTCGTTGTCCAAGTCCAAATAATGATGTGTGACGCCATGTTTTCTTGTCGATCCAAGGGTACCCTGCCGTGCCGCATGTGGCTCGCTTGGGCCGTGCTCCTTTTGGCATGCAGCCATACCGACGGGGGCACAATCGCTGCGCCGCGGCCGATCGCGCCATCGAGCACCAGCGCCGTGACCAGCCAGAGGCCCACGCTGCGATGGGAACTTGCACCGGGATCTGAGGGCGCAGAGTTGACCCTGTGTCGAGATCGCGGGTTGACGCGTGAGTGCCAGACCCTGGTCGCGCTCGGAGATCGCCTGCGGGTCGATTCTGCGCTTACGCAAGGGTGGTGGTATTGGGGACTTAGGAGCCGGCGCGCAGGCCTGATAAGCGGCCCAAGAAGCGCGGTGTGGCAGATGTGGGTGGGGGCAAGAAGCGCGGATGGAGACCGGGACACAAGCTGGGGCAGCGTCGCGGATTTCAACGGCGATGGCTACGCGGATGTGGTGGTCGGCGCACCCCGCGCGGGCGCAGGGGGAAGGGTCTATGTCTATTATGGAAGCGCGGCGGGGGTTGCACGCGTCGCCTCGCGGAGCATTGAAGGCACCCGAACAGGCGACCAGTTTGGCGTGTCGGTGGCGAGCGCCGGGGACGTGAACGGCGATGGCTTCGCCGACCTCGTGGTCGGGGCCTCCCAGGCCAACGTCGAGGGACGTGGCAGGAGCGGGAGCGCGAGCGTGTTTCATGGAAGTTCCTTGGGAATTGCGATGCTTCCTTCGCGCACGCTTGAGGGGAGCGCGGAGGGTGAGCAGTTCGGCTACTCGGTGGCCAGCGCCGGGGACGTGAACGGCGATGGCCCGGGCGATGTCATCGTGGGCGCGTACACAGCCTCTCCCGGCGGGCGGAGCAGGGCCGGGACGGCGAGCGTGTTCCATGGGAGCGCCGCGGGAATTTCGGCGGCACCGTCGCGCACGCTCGAAGGGGTCGCGCCGGGCGACAACTTCGGCGACCAGGTGACCTGTGCTGGGGACGTGAACGGCGATGGCTTCGCCGACCTTCTGATCGAGTCCTTCGCCGCTTCCCCAGGAGGTCGGAGCGGCAGCGGCAGCGCGAGGGTGTTTCACGGGAGCGATTCGGGGATTCTCGTGGCCCCCGCACGGGTTCTTGAGGGAGTTTCCGCGAACGACTACTTCGGCTGGTCGGTGGCGAGCGCCGGGGACGTGAACGCGGACGGGTTCGCCGATCTCGTCGTCGGGGCGATCCAGGCCGACCCAGGGGGACGAAGCAATGCCGGAACCGCGAGTGTGTTTCACGGGAGTGCCGCGGGAATTCCCATGGAGCCCGCGCGCGTTCTGGAGGGCGCTGCCGCGGGCGACTCGTTCGGGTACTCCGCCGCGGGCGCCGGGGATCTAAACGGCGATGGCTTCGCGGACCTCATCGTGGGGGCGACGCAAGGGGATCCAGGCGGACGAGTCGATGCCGGAACCGCGAGCGTGTTTCTCGGCAGCGAAGCTGGGATCCCCATGGTCCCCGCGCAGATTCTCGAAGGAAGCGCTGCGGGCGACTCTTTCGGCTTCTCGGTCGCGCATGCTTTCGAAATCACTGGGCCGACTACCGCAGCGGCACTGTTCTTCAAACCACCCAGGCCTGACAGACTTCCAGGTATCGGGATTCCGGCCACGCGGGCGGTGTTGGGTAGTCGGGCGGAAGCCCGCCAAGCTCCAGGATGGCGCCGCTGCGGTGTGCGCGCCGGATGCCTTCTGCCAGGTGCGTGAGCACGCCAGGGCCTTTGCGGGCATTCGCGGCGACCCACAGCGTGCCACCGCTGCCGGGCAACAGTTTCGCTGCCAGTGCGATGAGGTCGGGATAGTCCTTCTTCATCGACCACTGCGATGCGCGCGCCGCCGACACGGTGGGTGGATCAAGGATGATGGTGTCCCAGGTGGTGCCGCGCTCGAGCGCGCGTTCGAGGAAGCGCTTGACGTCCGACACCTCGAAGCGCCAGCGGGCGTCGCCCGGCGCGAAGCCCGACAGGCGAAAATTCTCCTTCGCCCAGGCGAGCACCCCCGATGACAGATCGACGCTGGTGACCTCGCTGGCACCCGCGCGCGCCGCCGCCACCGAGAGCGCTCCGGTGTACGCAAACGTGTTCAGGACGCGCCGCCCCGCCACGAATCGGCCGATGCCGCGCCGTTGCTCCCGCATGTCCGAAAAAAGGCCGACGTTCAGGGCGCCCAGAAGATGCACCTCGTAACGCGCGCCGAGTTCCTCTACGACCAGTTTTTCGGGTGGCCGCTCGCCGAAAATTTCTTCCTTGGCTGACCTGTCCTGAGCGTCCTTGCCGCGTACCTTCAACACGACGCCGCGCAACCTGGCCGCGCCATCCACGTCCGCGCCGCTCAACATCGCTTCGGCAAGCAGCCGTCCGTACGGAAGCAGGCCGCGGCCTGGCGCGCTGACCACGCCAAACGCGCCATAGACGTCGGCGGTAAAGCCGCTCAGTCCCTCGCCGTCGCTGTTGACCAGGCGAAAGGCCTCGGTGCTTTCCGGCACGCGCGCGCCGACGCGCAGCTTCCAGGCGTCGCTCAGCCGACGGGCGAAAAACCTGCCGTCGAAGTCGCGCAGCTCCGGACCGCCCAGCACACGCACCACGCCGTTTTCCGGATCGGCGATGCCGACGGCCACGGGTGCCGCGTGCTCATCGATGAACCGCACTGGCCGACCGGGTTCAAGTCCGTCCGTGACCGAGAGGTTGCCAAGTTCAACGACGGGCGCGCCGGCGCGCAGCCTTTCGATCACGGCACCATCGATCTGAATGCCGAAGAAGGCCACGGAGTGCCAATCGTCATATCACGCTGGCCGTGTTATGAGAGTCTGCATCGTCCTTTCAACTTGCCGGTGTGACCGGCGCACGGAGGCCCCATGGCAGCGAAGGAAGTTCTTTTCTCGGCATCGGCACGCAAGCGCATCGCAAGCGGCATCGACACCCTGGCCAACGCGGTCAAGGTGACTCTGGGTCCCCGCGGGCGCAACGTTATCCTTGAACGTTCGTGGACGTCGCCGCTGGTCACCAAGGCCGGCGTGACCGTGGCCAAGGAAATCGACGTCAAGGATAAGTTCGCCAACATGGGCGTGCAGATGGTCAAGGAGGTCGCCGAGAAGACGGCCGCCATCGCCGGCGATGGAACGACCACCGCCACCGTCCTGGCGCAGTCGATTTACAGAGAGGGTGCGCGTCTGGTTGCGGCCGGCCACCACCCGATCGAGATCAAGCGCGGCATCGACGCCGCGGTGGAGCAGATCGTCGCCGCGCTCCAGACCCTTTCGAAGCCGTGCAAGACCACCAAGGAAATCACGCAGGTCGGGACGGTCAGCGCCAACGGCGACAAGGCCATCGGCGAGATGCTCGCCACGGCGATGGACAAGGTGGGGCGGCAGGGCGTCATCAGCATCGAGGACGGTCGCACGGTCGACAACGAGCTGAACGTGGTCGAGGGGATGCAGTGGGATCGCGGCTACCTGTCGCCGTACTTCATAACCGATGCCGAGCGGCAGGTGTGCGAGCTCGACGATCCGCTGATTCTGATTCACGAGAAGAAGCTGACCAACCTCAAGGAGATGATCCCCGTGCTCGAACTGGCGGCGCAGCAAAACCGGCCGTTGCTGATCATCGCCGAGGATCTTGAAGGCGAGGCACTGGCGGCCCTGGTGGTCAACAAGATGCGCGGCGCGCTGAACGTCTGCGCGGTCAAGCCACCCGGCTTTGGGGATCGGCGCAAGGAGATGCTCAAGGACATCGCCGCGATGACGAACGCGAATCCCGTGATGGAAGAAGTCGGCATTCGTGTCGACGGCGTGACGATCAAGGATCTCGGTCGCGCCAAGCGCATCGTTCTCGAGAAGGAAACCTGCACCATCATCGACGGTGCCGGCAAGAAGGCTGACATCGAGGGCCGCATTGCGCTGTGCAAGAAAGAACTCGACGAGACGAACTCGGATTACGACAAAGAAAAGCTGCAAGAGCGGCTGGCGAAGCTGGCCGGCGGCGTCGCCGTCATCAAGGTCGGCGCGGCAAGCGAGGCGGAGCAAAAGGAAAAGCGGGCGCGCGTGGACGACGCGCTGCACGCCACGCGGGCGGCGGTCGAGGAAGGCATTGTTCCGGGCGGCGGTGTGGCGCTGATCCGGGTGCAATCTTCGCTCTTCAAGTTGAAGTTCGACGATGACCGGCAGTACGGCGTCGACATCGTGCGACGCGCGATCGAGGAACCCCTGCGCCAGATCGCCAGCAACGTCGGCATCGACGCCTCCGTCGTCGTCGAGCGTGTGCGCGAGGGCAAGGGGGCGTTCGGCTTCAACGCGGCGAGTGAAATCTACGAGGATCTCGTCGCCGCGGGCGTGATCGATCCGGCCAAGGTGGTGAGGGTGGCCCTGCAAAACGCAGCGTCGGTCGCGGGCTTGCTGCTCACCAGCGAAGCCATGATCGCGGAGATTCCGGTTGCCCCGGTTGCTGCTCCGGCCGAAGCGCCCCAGGGTGCGGACGCCGGGCAGATGCACCACGAGATGGACTGATCAGTCCCCGAGCCAGGCGCGCGCCTCGCCGAAAAACTGACCGTCCCTCTGCAAGACGAGCGGCGGTTCGATGTGGCAGGGCCGCGTTCGGGGTTCGCCGTGCCGCGACTCCACCATGACGCGCGTGGGGGCAGCGGCGGCGCGCGCCTGAACGTCGCGGACGCGCTCGGGCCAAAGGCCGCGGGCAAGAGCGGCGGTCGCAAACTCATCCAGGCGGTCGCGGGGGAAAATCACGCCCAGGCGGCCGTTTCGGCGCAGGCAACGGATCGTCACGTCAAGCCATGCCGCCAACGTCAGGGACACCTCGTGATGGGCGACCGCGCGCTCTGCATCCGAAGGCAAGACCCCGCGCGCCACCGGAAAGAACGGCGGGTTGCATGCGATCAAGTCGAAAGCACCATCGGCAAGAAGTGGATGCGGTTCGCGCGCGTCTGCCGCGACGGCAACAAGACGCCGCTGAAAATGGTTGGCGACGATTCCGCGTTCAAGCAACCCCGCGAGCCGTGGCTGGATTTCAATGCCGACGCCGCACGCGTCGGGATCACGGCTGAGCATCGAGAACGCGACCGCCCCGGTGCCGCAGCCGATGTCGAGAAAACGCCCGAACGGCGGCGTCAGAAAGTTCGCCAGCAACACTGGATCCAGGCTGCTGCGGTAACCGCGCGCAGGCTGGAAGATGCGGACCCGGCCGCGCAGCAGCGTGTCTTCGGTAACTTCGTCGGCGTCGGTGCTGCTGCCCTGCTTCATTGCGGCAAAAACGGCCGCAGGTCCGAATCGATGCGCGTGACGACGATGCCGCTCCCCAGTTTCGGTTCGAAATAGGTCGACTTTTGCGGCAGGACGAACCCCGCCTCGCACGCGCTCAACACTTCGTGCACCTTCGTCGCATTCATCAGGAACCCCGCCTGCACGGTGCCCGACTCGATCTGCGCCAGTGCGGTGGGCAGCTCGTGCGTGTACGTCAGGTACGACTGCTTCGCCATCGCCGCAGCATCGATGCCAAGCAGGGGCCCCAGGAGCAAGCCGTGCAACACCGAGACGTCGAGCTTGCGCAGGGCCTCGGGGCCGAGCGACGACAGATCGGCGTCCGGACGCAGCGTCAACCACACGGTCTGCGGGCGCTGGTGCTGGCGCAAAGCCAACGTGACGTGCCTGCCACCCTCGCGCAAAAGCCTGGCCTCGATGGCTTCGGCCGTCGCCTCGGTGCCCTCACTGACGTTGAAGTACAGCGGCGCCTTCGCTGCCAACGTCGCCCATGCCGCCAATGGCAGGCCCTTGATCAGGCGATGGGTCGGCAAGACGACAAGCCCAGGATCTTCGGCGCGCGCAAAAAACACCGGGCCCCAGTCGGCCAGCGATGCGCCCGGAGGCCGACCGGCTGGCCGAATCTCGGCGGCGAGACCGAGCATGGTTTCGTACCTGTGATGACCATCGGCGATGAGCACCTGCTTGGGCGACATGATCTTCGCCACCTTGCCGATCGTGCGCCCGTCCGTGATCAGCCACAGCCGATGACGCCCTTGCGGGGTCGTGGCGTCGAGGGCCGGCACACGCGACTCGAACGGCGTCAGGGCCGCCTCGGCCTCAGCCTGTGGATCCCGGTAGAGGCCGAACACCTGAGAAAAATGCGCCCGCGTCGCGTTCATCAACTTGCGGCGATCTTCCTTCGGCCCGCTCAGCGTGTGTTCGTGCGGCAAGACGACGCGGGCCGCGAACGGCTCAAGGCGCAGCAGCGCAATGAACCCCTTGCGCGTGTACGCCTTGCCACCGCCACCCGCCGGATACTCGAAATCCTGCACGTAGCGGTAGATCGCCGGGACCGTGTCCTGCGTCAGCGTGCCCTCGGAGATCCACTCGTCAAGTTCCTTGCGCGCGCGATCGTATTTGCCGTCGCCTTCGCCGCGCGGCAGATCGAGGCGCACGATGTTGCGCTCGTTGCTTTTTTCGAGGCGGGTGCGTTCGTCGGGCGAGATGACGTCGTAGGGTGGCGCAATCAGTGAGCTTGCGTCCTTGAGTTTGGCAAGGTTGTAACGCAGGCCCTGGAAAGGAGCGATGGATGCCATGAGGTCGCCGGAGTTTATCCGACCTGGACCGCGCCCTGACGAAGAATTTTTATGCGATCCCCGACAACCCGCACCAAGGTGCTCGGCGCGCCACCGGGGACTTCGCCGCCGTCGACGACGAAACAGGTGCCGCCAAGTGCAGCGCGACTCGCGCACCGCGATGCACCCGTGATCGATGAGCTCCGGCGGCAAGCCGGAACGCGCCGGCAGCGCCAGGGTCAACGGTCCCGGCCAGTGACGTTTCATCAACTCACGCGCCAGTGACAGCCTTGCCCACGTCGCGATTCTTTAGCGCCACGAGCCGCTCGATCGCGGCGGGCTCCAGCGCATCGGCACCAAGGCCGTAATACGTCTCGGTTGGGTAGGCCACCACCTGCCCCGAGCGGAGCAATTGCAGCGCCTTGGCGATCTGCTCGGGGTCGATCACGGAACCAACTCGCTAAAACAGACGGCGCACGTCGGCGTCGGCGTCGAGGACCTGCTTGCGGCGGCTCTCGCGCTCGGCCTCGACCCGCGCCGCCAGATCGGGCTCAGCGGTCGCGATGATCTGCGCGGCCACCGCGCCGGCCAGGTGGGTCGCCCCACCCGCTCCGGCGATGAACACCTTCGTCCCGCTTTTCGTCGCTTCGCGCACGAAGGCCGCCGTGTGCTCGGGCGTGCGGTGCGCCGACAGCACGCGGACATCCACCCGCAGCCCCAGCTTCTTGCACATCTCGGCGGCGGGCTTCATCACGTCGAGATCCGACTGCGAACCCATCAGGATGGCCACGTCGCAGGTCTTGTTTTCGGTCATGCGCGTTCCTCCCAAGATCTCTCGCATCGCTCTTCCAATATCTCTCGCATTCGCTCAAGCGCGCAATCCTATGTCCTTCCGGAACTGCATGCCCGCGAAACGTAGCTTATCGACTGCCGCATAAACTCGGGCGCGCGCGTCGGTCAAGTTTGGGCCGACCGCCGTCACGCCCAGCACCCGGCCCCCCGCGGTGACAAACTTATCGCCGGTGCGCCGAGTGCCCGCGTGGAACACGGTGACGCCATCGGCATCGACCTGCCCGTCGCTGCGCAATCCCGTGATGGCATCACCGGCTCGCGGCGTTCCGGGATATCCACCCGCGGCGAGCACCACGCACAGGGAAAGACCCGGCTTCCACCGCAGGTGGCCGCCGGGCAACTTGCCTTGCGCCGATCCAAGCAGCCACGGCACGAGGTCGTCTTCCATGCGCGGTGCAATCGCCTGCGTCTCGGGATCACCAAACCGGCAGTTGAACTCGATGACCATCGGCCCACGATCCGGAGTCAGCATCAAGCCTGCATACAGAAGGCCACGGAAGGGTCGGCCCGCCGCCGCCAGCGCGCGCAACGTGGGCACGAATACTGTCTCGCCGATCTGGCGCCCGAGAGCATCGTTCACCTGAGACGAAGGCGAATACGCGCCCATGCCGCCGGTGTTGGGACCGCGATCGCGGTCGAGCAGCGCCTTGTGGTCCTCGGCCGATGCCAAGAGTTCGAAGCGCTCGCCGTCGGTGATGGCCAAGATCGAACACTCGCGCCCCGACAGACGCTCTTCGATCACCACGGCCGCGCCCGCCTGACCAAATTGCCGTTCGCCGATCATGCGCCCCACGGCCTGCTTCGCCTCCGCGGCCGACGACGTCACCACCACGCCCTTGCCGGCGCACAGCCCGTCCGCCTTGACGACCACTTTGCCCGGTTGCCGGTCGATGAATGCGTTCGCCGCCGCCACGTCGTCGAAGCGGCCAAACGCCGCAGTTGGCACACCCGCATCGCGCATCAGGTTCTTCGCGAAAGACTTGGAGCCCTCGATCTCGGCAGCCGCCGCCGATGGCCCGAAAAATGGAATTTCCTGGGCCGCGAACACATCGCCAAGCCCCGCCACCAGCGGCCCCTCCGGCCCGCACACCACGAAGTCGATGCGCTCGCGTTTGGCCAGCGAAACCAGATCTCCGACCGAGTCGGCTGATGCGGTGGAACATTCGATCCGCCCGCGCCAGCGCGGATCTCCGGCCAGCGCCGCGATGCCCGGGTTGCCCGGAGCGACCGTCAGGTGATCGCACTGCGGGCTGCCAAGGAGCTTCCACGCAAGCGCGTGCTCTCGACCGCCGGAGCCAATGAGGAGAATCCGCATGATGCGTGCCTACCCATAACACGAGCCCGCCGCCGCGGCAGTTAGTGCCGGAAATGACGCTCGCCGGAAAACACCATCGCGACGCCCTGCTCGTCCGCCGCTGCAATGACCTCCGAGTCACGCACCGAACCACCCGGCTGTACGATGGCGACGGCACCGGCCTTGACCGCTTCGTCGACACCGTCGCGAAATGGAAAGAAGGCATCCGATGCGACCACAGAACCGGCGAGCGGCGAGCGGGCCTTGGAGACGGCGATGCGGACCGAGTCGACGCGCGACATTTGCCCGGCACCAATGCCCAGGGTCCGCCCCCCGGCCGCAAAAACGATCGAGTTCGACTTGACGTGCTTGGCCACGCGCCAGGCAAAGTCGAGGTCCGCCAGCTCTTGCGGGGTGGGTACACGCTTGGTCGCGATCTTGGCGCTGGCAACCGCCGACGTCTCGGCGTCGCGCGTTTGCACCAACACGCCGCCGGCCACGCTGCGCAGCTCGAGCTCTCCCGGCACAGGCGCGACCACGGCACCCTTGAGCAAGCGCAGTCCCTTCTTTGCCGCCAGGATCTGGCGCGCGGCCGGGGAGTAATCCGGCGCGATCACGCACTCCAGGAATATCTCGGCCATCTCTTTGGCCAGGTCGGCCTCGACTGCGCGGTTCACCGCCACGATGCCACCGAAAGCCGAGACCGGGTCGGTTTCCTTGGCCCGCAAGTACGCCGCCAACACGCCATCGGACGACACGGCGGTACCGCACGGATTGGTGTGCTTCACGATCACACACGCGGGCGCGGTGAACTCGGCGCACAGTTTCGATGCCGCATCGAGGTCGAGCAGATTGTTGTAAGAAAGTTCCTTGCCCTGCAGGACTTCCGCCCGCGCCAGCGAGAAGCCGGACGTACCCTCGACGGCGTAGAATGCGGCCTTCTGGTGGGGATTCTCGCCGTAGCGCAGGCTGCGCACGAGATGAAGCGACGGGTGCATGGTGGCCGAGAAATCGGATGGCGCGGCCGACGGGTCGGCTAGCCGCCCGAGGTACCCGGCGATCGCGCCGTCGTAGGCGGCCGTGTGGGCAAACGCCTTGCGGCAGAGCTCGAAACGCAGGGCCTCGCCCACCTCGCCGTTCGCCGCAAGTTCCGCCAGCACGCGCGCGTAATCCGCTGGATCCACCACCACGGCGACCCGTTCATGGTTCTTCGCCGCAGAGCGGATCATCGCCGGCCCGCCGATGTCGATGTTCTCGATGATGTCGTCGAACGGCGCGCCGCGCGCCACCGTCTCACGAAACGGGTACAGGTTGACGACGACGAGATCAATCGGGTCGAGTCCCGCCGTGCGCATCTGTGCTCGGTGCGCGTCGGTGTTGCGGCCGAGCAGTCCGCCGTGGATGCGCGGGTGCAACGTCTTGACGCGGCCGTCGAGAATCTCGGGGAACCCGGTGAAGTCACCGACCTCGCGCACGGCGACGCCCGCTTCACGCAGGGCCTTGGCCGTGCCACCGGTCGACAGGATCTCGACCCCGAGTTTGTGCAGGCCCGCCGCCAGCGCGGGCAACTCACTCTTGTTTGACACCGAAATAAGTGCGCGCGTTATTCTTGCCACGGGCGGTTTCTATCACAGGACCCGGGGCCAGGTTTCGGCGCAAATCCCTACATCAAGTCGCCTGCCCAAAGGCGGTCCAGGAACTCCTTCCAGGGCAGGATCTCGATGCCGTCCTGCAGGCGGCGTGGCTCGCGCTCGGCGCAGACTACGATCCGGTGTTTGCATCGATGCTCCTCGGCGAGAGTTCGCAGTCCGCCCAGATCGCCGTCGTGAACTCGGGTCCCCGCCTTGCATTCGATGGCCAGCGCCATGTCGCCAAGGATGAAGTCGACCTCCTGCCCAGCCGAGGTTCTCCAGTAGGCCACATCAAGGTCCGGCGCGCGATACCGTCTGTAGTTCAGGATCTCCATGAAAATGTAGTGCTCAAAACACTTGCCGAACTCCGACGTCCCGGCGACCGGCTTACGTCGGGCCAAGAAATTCGCAACTCCCACGTCGAAAAAGTAGAACTTTTCGGTCTGAATTAGGCGGCGTGTACGAGCACGCTTCCAAGGCAGCAAACGCGAGCCCAGGAGCGTGTCCTCCAGGATCTCGAAGTACCCGCGCACCACCTTCGCGCTGACGCCGGTCTCGCGAGCAACGTTGGTGTAGTTCAGCAACTCCGCGTTGGTCAGCGCCGCGACCCGCAAAAACTCGGCGAACGCGGGAATGTTCCGCGTGGTCGCCTCGACGGCAATCTCGTCTTTCAAATAGTCCGCCACGTACGCGCGCAGATCGCTATCGGGATCGGTCGAAAGAAAATGCGGCGGCAACAGGCCGCTACAAAACACCTCTGAAAGATCGAATCCGGAGACCTCGCGATACGACAGCGGCCCCAGCTCGTAACGCCACGCGCGTCCACCCAGAAGATTGGCATGGCCGCGGCGCAGTTTGCGCGCACTTGAACCAGTGAGGATGAACGCGGCGCCACGGTTCTCGATCAACCAGTGCACCTCGTCCAACAAGGCCGCCGACTTCTGCACCTCATCGATGACCGTCAGGTGGGCATCCCAGCGCTCGCGCAGCAGAGACGGCCGCGCCGCGTAGTCGGCGAAGACATCGGTCTGCAACAGATCGATGAAGCGCACTTTGTCCGGCGGGAAGTTTTCCCTCAGCCAGTAGCTCTTGCCAGCCTTGCGCGGCCCCCACAAAAACGCCGAGCGCCCCCTGGGCAGGCGCAAGTCGAGCAAGCGCTTGCCGATCGATTTGACAATCTTCCCCACGAGGGAAGTTTATCCGGATAAACTTCCCTGGCAAGGCATAAGTGCATAGCTACCTGCGCACGAGCCTCGCGCAGAATCCCCCCGCGACCGCTTACATGCCCGCAGCTTTGCGAAGCGCGGCGACTTCGGTCTTGGACAGGTCGCGCCAATCGCCCATGCCGAGTCCCTCGAACGACAGCGGGCCAAGGCGAACGCGCGAGATCTTGAGCACCGAGCAACGGATCGGATCGCCGCTCGCCTTGAGGACGCGCGGCCGACTCTCCTTGATCACCATCTCGACCCAGGTGTTCTTGCCGGTGCTGGCGATTGCGATGGCTGATTCGGGCCGAACGGTGCGCCGACTATCCACGCGCCAGCCGCGCAGCAGACGGCCGATTTGTTCGTCCCCCACCTTGCCCTGGTACTTGATGTGGTACGTCATCGGCGTGGTGCCGCCGGTCCTGGACAAACGCTGCGCCAGATCGCCATCGGTCGTTATCAGGACGACGCCTTCGGCGGCGAAGTCGAGCGGCGCCGCCACCTGCCAGTGCGGCTCCGCGTCGGCCAGGTAGCCTGAGAGCGTCGGGCGCTGGCCGTCCTTCCCTTCGACCTTGCCCAGCACCGATAGCCGCGCTCGAGGCTTGAGCAAGAGGCGGTAAATCGCCGTCTCGACGCGCGCGCGCCGTCCGTCGACCTCGACGCGGTCTTTTTCCGCGTCGATTCGCGTGCCCAGCGCGGAAACCACCTCGCCGTTGACGCGCACGCTGCCCGCGCGCATCAGAGCCTCCGCTCGACGCCGCGAGGCAACCCCCGCCGCGGCGAGAAACTTCTGCAGCCTCATCCGCCCGTAGACTCGCCTTCTGCGGCTCCCGCAGCGGCGGCCAGTCCGTCCGACTGGGCGCTTTCCTTGCTGGCGCGGGCCGCGAGGTGCGTCGCCTTCTCAAGCTCTTCCAGCAGCGCATCCGGTTCGTCGTCGCTCTCTTCCGGCTCTGGCGACAGCGAAACAATCCCCCCGCGCGGATGGCCCGCATCCGCCGACCCTGCCGCTGCGGCCGCTGCCTCCAGCGCTGCGTCCGCCTGCACCTGCTCGACCTTGGCTTGTTCTTCGGCCCCAAGCTCGTGAAATTGCCGCAGGGTCGGCAAGTCGGCCAACTCCTTGAGGGCGAAGAGGCGCAAGAATTCCAGCGTGGTGCCATAAAGCAACGGTCGCCCCACTTCTTCTTTCTTGCCCAGGATGCGAATCAAGCCGCGCTCGAGCAAGGTTCCCAGCACCGGACCGCAGTCGACGCCCCGAATGTCGTCAACCTCGGGGCGCGTGATCGGCTGCTTGTAGGCCACTATGGCCACGGTTTCGAGCTGCGCGCGCGACAGCCGCACGGGCCTACCGGCAAGCAGCTTCGACACCCAGGATTCGTTGGCGGGATCGGTGCGAAACTGCCAGCCCGCCGCCACGTTCACGAGCTGCATGCCATGCCCGGCGTGACGCGCCTGCACAGCTTCAATCACCTCGGTGACTTTCTTTCCATCGCGCTCGCCGACCAGGCGCTTGATCTCGTTCACCGTCAACGGCTTGTCGGATGCGAACAGCAAACTCTCGACGATATTCTGGAGGCGCGCACCATCGAGCGCATGGCTCGTCGGCCCGTCGGCCGTGATGTTATCCGCCGGGGCACCCGGGGCTGGCATCGTCAGTCCATCGATCACCGTCGGCTCCGCATTCGCAGCCCACGCGCTCGCATCATCTTCGTTGTCCTGGACCTCTGGTTCGGCAGGGGCAGGAACAGGGGCGTTGCTGGCGGCGCGTTCACGGCGTTTCATGAGATTCCTTGCTGGGCTGGACGGTTTCGTCGGTCACTTCCGCAACGTCGGAGGTCACCTGAATCTGGCGTGCCCCGGCCAGCGACGCTTCGGCCGACGTCGTGATGAAAAAGATCTCGGTCTTCGGATCCTGCAAGACGCGAATGGCGCGCAACTTCGCCAGCTCGAGAATCGCGAGCAGCGTGACCACCAGTTGCTGGCGCAGGTCGAACTCGTTCAGGTTCATGTCGACGAGGGAATCGAAGCGGAACGATCCGCCGCCCGCCTCCAGGCGATCGATGATCTGGTTGATCCGATCACTGATCGACATGCGATCGGCCGTCACGTCGTGTACGGCGGCGTTGCGCCCCGCCTTCTTGAGCAAGTCGGCGAAGTGCCCGATCAGTTTCCACGCCGAGTGCTCCGCCAGCACCGTCTCGCCCGCGCCATCCTGCATCGACATGCCGCGCAAAAAAACGTTGCGCCCTTCGATGGGCCGTCCACCAAGCTGCGCCGCTGCGTCCTTGTACTTCTGGTACAAGAGCAACCGACGGATCAGTTCTTCCTTCGGATCGAGCCCGGATTCTTCTTCGCCGGATACTGCTTCGGGCGGCTCAGGCGACGGCACCAGCTCGCGCGACTTGAGGTAGGCGAGGTGCGCGGCCATGACCAGGTATTCCGCCGCGATGTCGACCGACACCGCTTCAAGCGCGTCGAGGTACAGCAGGTACTGCTCGGTCACGAACGCGATCGGGATGTTGACGATGTCGATCTCGTGCGTTTTGCACAGGTGCAAGAGCAGATCGAGCGGGCCCTCGAATTCGGGCAAGCGGATACGGTACGCAGCGCCGGTCGGGATCTCGTCGTCCTGGCCACTCGATGGGGTGGTCATGGGGTCATCCCGACATTCCGGCTGCGAGGGCCATTTTCCACAGCCCGATCATGATCGCCGCCGGCGTCAAAATCGTGTTCATGACCTGCGGCACCATGAGCATCACCATGAGGATAAGGAACCCATACCGGCGCAACACATCGACCAGGCCGTGCATCGAGCGAGGCAACGCCCAGGCCAGCACGTCGCCGCCGTCGAGCGGCGGGATCGGCAACAGGTTGAAGAAGAGCAGCCACAGGTTCAGAACGATGAGATGGTTCTGCAGGGTATCGGCCAGGTCCGCCGACAATACACCCATGCGGACCCCGCCCACCACGAGGATGGACATGACCATCGCCATCACCAGGTTCATCAGCGGCCCCGCGGCAGCGACGAACATGCGTCCCGTCAACATCGAAAAGCGGCGCGAGTAATGCCGCGGTTGCGTCTCGACCGGCCGGCCCCATGCAAGCAGCGGTGCCCCTGGCGCAAACAGATTCAGCAGCAACGGCAGCAGCAACGTCCCGATCGGATCGATGTGCCGAATCGGGTTCAAGGTCAGCCGCCCCTGGCTGCCGGGCGTGGGATCGCCAAGCCGCGTCGCCACCCAGGCGTGCCCAAATTCGTGCACCGTCGTACACAGGACGAACGCGATCACGTACAGGATCGCTTGGCCGAATCGGTCGACGGGAATGTTCAAGGCGACTCCGCAAACCTCTCGCTGCACCCTCGTATAGCGCCAAGCCGTCGCACAGGCAAAGCCCGATTGCGCCGGGCGAACTAGGCGCGGGGATGAAAGCGATCATAGACGCTGCGCAGGTGCTGGCGTGAAACGTGGGTGTAGATCTCGGTGGTGCCGATGTCTGCGTGTCCAAGCATGGCCTGCACGGAGCGAAGGTCCGCGCCGCGTTCGACCAGGTGGGTCGCGAACGAATGCCGCAGCTTGTGCGGCGATATCGCCTTGCGGATGCCAACGGCGGTGGCATACCCAACCAGCAGTTTCCAGAACGCCTGGCGGCTCATCGGTCGTCCGAGCCGGGTGAGAAACAACGCTTCGGCGTCCTTGGCCGCCGCGCCAGGCCGCAGAAAATGCCCGCGCGCCTGTTCCAGGTAGTGACGCAACGCCGCCAGCGCGGATTCGCCGATCGGCACCACCCGCTCCTTCTTGCCCTTGCCGAGCGCGGTCAGGTAGCCCGCCTCGAAGTTCACCGCGCCGGTGCGCAGCTTGACCAGTTCCGACACGCGCAGGCCGGTGGCGTACAGGACTTCCAGCATGGCGGCGTCGCGCGCACCGCGCTGGGTCGATCGATCCGGCGCGCCGAGCAGCAGATCAATTTCGTCGACGCTCAGAAACTCGGGCAGCCGCTGCCCGAAGCGGGGCAGTTCGACCTCCTCGGTTGGATTGACCTCGCACAGCCGCTCAGCCTTGCAGAATCGGAAAAACTGCCGCAGGGCAATGAGGCGGCGGGCCTGCGAGCGGGAGGTCAAGGCGCGGCCACCCAGATGAACCAGGTATTCAAGCACATCGATGGTGCGAACGGCCGTCGGGGTCGTGACCTTCCGCCCGGCGGCAAAGCGGGCAAACGCCGCCAGATCGCGTCCGTACGCCTCGACCGTGGCAGGCGACAGTTCGCGCTCGACTTTCACGTGGTCCAGGAACTGCTGAATCCCCGCGTCCAGGCCCAGGTTCATGTCCACGGTTCGATGGTCAGCCCTGAGGCCTCCGAGCGCAACTTTTTCGGGGGGCACCGTCGGGGGTACACTGCGCCATGGCCCACCAGGTCACCGGCTCCGGTCCCCCGCTGGTGCTGCTGCAAGGAAAAAGCCAGGCATGACAGCGGGGCGAACATTCATCTCCATGGTGCTGGCTGCGGCGTTTATGCTGCACGCCACCCGGGCCGCGCACGCAGCCATTGCAGCGATCGCAACGCCTGAGGGGGTGGACCTCAAGGACGGGGCCGTGTCGCTCGGGCGCATTGTGCTGGAAACGCCGGTGCAAAAGCGCGGCAAGGCCCGGGTTCGGCAGCTCACCGTCCGCGGCCACGCCCTGGTCGAATTGCGCGTCGACCTGATTGGTCTGCACGGGGCGGAGGTCTGGATTGGCGAGCGCGCGGCGAGTGACGGCGGCGCGCTCACCACGATCTGGCACGGACGCACGGGTTTTACCGACCCGGACGGCGAAACCGGAACCGACATCGACGTTAGCGCCGATGCGGTGACGCAATTCCAGACCGCGGCGCGCGTGGTTCGCTGCGATGGTCTTCCCGTGCGCCTGTTTGTGCAGACCTACGACTTCGCGCGCCAACGATTTGTGTCCGCGGGTGGCGTACCCGCCCGACCCGGTGGCAACGTCATCCGCGCCCGTCGGCACGATCCCGAGATGCCCGAGGGTCCACGGATCGCATGGTTTGCCTTCAGTGTTGCGTCGTCTTCATCTGGCGCGACGCTTGCCCGCGATATCGCCAGCCCGCTGGCGCTGTCCGACGGGAAGCCCGAAACCGCATGGACCGCAGCGGGCGACGGGCGCGGCGAGTTCGTCACCGCACGCTCGGGACTGGCCGGGATTGCCATCACGGGGCTCAAGGTGTGGCCCGGCGATCCATCGAACGCGGAGGCGTATCGCACCCACCGTCGGCCCAGGCGTCTGACCCTGGTGTTCGGGCCCGCAGAGGCGGAACGCGTGCAGGTCGAGCTGGACGAAGCTCGTACCCTCGGTGCCAGCGCGGCACGCGAGCCTTTCTGGATCCGCCTGCCCACCTCCCAGAAAAGTGGATGCGTGACGGTGATCGTCGACGAGGTTGTGCAGGACAACCGCGGCGGCACGGGCCAGCTGGCGATCGGAGAGATCCAGATCCTCACCGAATTCGACACGTCCGACGGTGTGACGCGCCTCGTGCAAAGCGTGGCGTCGGGTGTCGACTGCGACGCGGGCGTTGCGGCACTGACGCAACTTGGGACAGCGGGCGTCCCTCCCGTCCTGGAGGCGATTCTGCGGAACCAAGCCGGTGGACTTGGCTGCCTGACCAATGCGCTGACGCGGCTGCTCGCTCCTGGCGGCATTCCGCCCACCCCCACGCTTGCGCCGGCAATCGTCACGCTCCTGCGGGCATCGAACAACGCCGTCCCCATGCGCACGATGACGGCCCTCGCACCGGCGTTGCCCGTGGCCGCGCTGGGGTCTGCTGGCGCGTTGTTGACCGACGACGGTGCCCCAGCCGACGCTCGCGTTCGAGCGGCCGCAGTGCTTGCCGCCGCCAGCGGGGAAGCAGGTCGCAATCATTTAATTGCAGCGGCGGGTTGCGGACCGGCCGAGGTCAGAGCTGCCGTGCGCACGGAGCTGGCAACGGATCCGGCGACGCTGACCGCCGGACACGCGATCGAGTTGGCCCTCGACAGTGGACCCGCACACGAGGCCCGCACCGCCGACCTGATTGCCGTGCTCGGCGTTCTCGCCAGCCGCGACGCTGACCTGCAGACCACTGCCAGCGCGCGCTTTGCGGCCATGCTCGCGACGGATCCGCCATTCGAGGTTGGGGCCAGGGCCATCCTGGCGCTCGGTCGCCTGCCCGGCCTCACCTCGAAGGACGCGCTGGGAAGAATTCGGTCCACGTCGCGCGAAGCGGTGTGGCGTACGCTGGCGACAGAGCAACTCGCGGCCCGGCCCAAGGAAAAGGAAGCGGTCGTCCTGCTGCGCGCCGCCCTGACCGACGCTGATCCCCGGGCGCGGCAGGCTGCTGCGGCAGGGTTGGGCGAGGCGCACGACGCGAATGCGGCTTCGCTGCTCATTGCTGCGGCCAAGCAAGAGCCGTGGCCAACCGTGCGCGCCGCCGAAATTCGCGCTCTCGGCCAGTTGTGCGGCCCCGCCGCAAACCAGCTCTTTGTGCGAGCGCTGGCCCGGGATGTCGATGACGTGCGGCGAGCAGCATTGACGGGTTTGTCGCAATGCCACGAACCCCGCGCGCAAAAAATCATGATCGAAATCCTGCGCCGCCCTGGGCAATCGCCGCGCACCCGCGCTCATGCCGTCGGCTTGCTACAAACCGCGTGTCAGGACAAGCCAGTTGACGTCGCCCTGCGTGCCGCCCAGGCAGATCCGGATCCAGAGGTCGCCGCGGCCGCGTCGGCCGTCCTGCGTCGGTGTGCGGCGCACCGAGCGGGGCCGCGATGACCACCGAATCGCCACTCTTCTCCATCTGCAGGGGCGATTTGAACCTGGAACTAAGCCTTGTTAGAAACCGGCGATGGCCCGTAAAACCAGTGTTCGGCCGTTGCCCCTGCTCCTGTGTGCCGCGCTTGCCGCCAGCGCGTGCAAGGAAGACGCCCCACCGCCCAGGGCTTGCTGCGAGCAGATCGCCATCCCTCCGGACGTGGCGAAGTTCAGCGTCGTGGCGGACGACGCCGAGGGCCCGTCCTTCGGACAGAAGGTCAAGCTGCGGGTGGGTCTTGCCGCGCCCGCCAAGCGCGACGCGATCTGGCCGGTGCTGCACACGCTGTACCGCCACGCGATGAAGCGCACCTCGTTCGAGCCGATCGAATTTCAGGCCGAGGTCTACGCCAGCGACAGCGACGCCCGCGCCGCGGTCGATACGAAGATGCTCGCCAAGGTGTTCCGCACCCAGGCGGATCTGGCACCCAAGTGCGACAACCGCGTCACGTTCGATTTTGCCGAACAGGTCGCCAACGCCTTTGCCGCCAGCCGCAGCCGACCAGTGGAGGAAGATCTGAACGACACCTGCCACCTCAAGCTGGAAAAACCGCCGGCGCGCGTCGACGATGGCTTCAAGCACAAGCCGACGTTTGCCTTCAACGCCGCCAAGAGCGCGGTCTCGATCACTTACCCATACCTTGAGATGGGCAAGGACGAATACGTCAAGGAACTCAAGCTGACGACCGCGTTGACGGACTGGATCGAGTTTGCCACCAGCATGTTCCACAAGGTCGGCGACCTCAAAGCAGTGACGTTCAACGGCGTGTTCAACGACGAGCCGGTTCTCACCATCACGCTGTCGCGCGCCGAATTCGAGTCGAGCTTCACGTCGCTGCAGGAGGACATCGCGTCACACGCCGCCATCACCTTCCAGGCGCTTGGCATGCACAAGACGACCGACGTGAAGGCGGCGAAGGCTCAGGACGCGTTCAAGATCAAGGTGTACAAGGCTGCTCTGGCGAAGCTGCCCAAGGATCGCGCCCACGTGTCGCCCAAGCTCAAGCAGTGACCGACGCCGCGCCACACCCGCTGCAGGGTAGAACCGTCGCGCTGCCCGAAACCCGGGAGCTCGATCGCTTTGCCTTGTTGCTTGAGGCCGAGGGCGCGCGCACCGTGCGCTGTCCGCTGGTCTCGATTCTCGACGCGCCTCTTCCGGGGCCGGTCGATCGCTGGCTGGGCGAGCTGGTGGCGGGCAATTTCGACGACTTGATTCTTCTCACCGGCGAGGGCCTGCGCCGCCTGGTTTCACGATCGGAAATGACCGGCACGCGTGCGGCGGTTATCGCGGCGGTGGGCAAGACACGCAAGATCACTCGTGGCCCCAAGCCGGCGCGGGCGCTGCACGAAGTTGGGCTCAAAACCGACCTTGCCGCGCCGGTGCCCACGTCCGCGGGCATCATGGACGCGCTGTCGAAGGAGAACCTCGCGGGACGCCGCGTGGGCCTGCAACTGTACGGCACCGAGCCCAACCTGCCGCTGGTGAACTTCCTGCGCGGGGCTGGAGCGGCGGTCGAAACCGTGGCACCGTATATTTACGCACCGGCCTCGGACGAGGAGCGCATACTTGACCTCATCACGCGCATGGCGTCGGGATCGATCGACGTGCTGTCGTTCACCAGCGCGTCGCAGGTCGACCGCCTGTGGAACGTCGCCGAGGCGCGCAAGCAACAAGATCTGCTGCGCGAAGGCTTGCGCCGCACGAAAATCGCCGCCATCGGTCCCATCGTCGCCGAGGCGCTCACCGATCGTGGCGTCAGCATCGATATCCCCACGATCGAACCCTTCATCATGAAGCGCCTCGTCGCCGCCATCGTCGCGGCCATGAGCGGAGGGTAGGGGCTCCTCCCTACGGCAACCAGGCCATGGCCTGGGGAAAACCTATGCGTTCGATCCTCGGATGCACGAGCTCTCGGCCCCCGTCCTGGTCGATGAAGTAGGCACCTGATGCATCAACGTCCGCGGCAGCCGCGGCGAGGACGCGAATGGCATGTGACTTGTCGGCGCGCGCCGATTTGACCTCGATGGCAAAACGCCGGGAGCCGCGCTCGATGACCAGATCGATCTCTGCACCCGCCGCCGTCCGCCAAAAAAAGATCTGTGAGTGCGGGTGCGCGAGTCGTTCCCGGCGAACCAGATCCTCGATCACGAAAGTCTCCCAGCTCGCGCCCCGAATGGGATGAGAATCGAGGTCATCGTGCGTTGAGATATTCAGCAGGTGATGCAGAAGGCCCGTGTCTGCCAAGTAGACCTTGGGTGCCTTGACGAGACGCTTGCCGACGTTGCGAAAAAACGGCGACAGACGACGAAGCAGAAACGTTTGCTCAAGCACATCCACGTAGCGCGTGACGGTGTGGTGCGAAATCCCGAGTGCGGCGCTGAGTCGTGAAGCGTTAATGATTCCTCCTTGCTGGTGCGCCAACATGGTCATTAACCGCCGCGCCAACATCGGATCCGCGCCGACACCGAGCGCGGGAAGATCGCGCTCCAGATACGCGCGCAGGTAGGCTTCCCACCATTCTCGAAAATCGCCCGTCCTCAATGCATCGGGAAATCCTCCGCGCAGCCAGACGTCACGCCATGACCGCCGCTCGCGCCCGTGCGCCACCTCAGAAGCGGTCAGCGGCTCGAGGTCGAGGATGCCGACCCTGCCCGCAAGCGACTCGGACACATTGCGTACGAGCGTCGGCTGGGCTGACCCAAGCAAGATGAATCGGCTGGCGGTTCGGCGACGGGAATCGATGATCCCGCGCAGCGCCGCAAATACCTCGGGGACAGCCTGTGCCTCGTCAAGAATCAGCGAGGGCCGCGCATGACTTTCGATCTGAAAAGTGGGGTCGGCGCGAAACAAGGCGCGCTGACGCGGTTCTTCGAGGTCCACGTAGGGAACGCCGCGAAACGCCGTCCGAACCAGCGTGGTCTTCCCCACCTGGCGCGGGCCCAGAACCATCACGGCGGGGAAAATTTCCGCCAGGGCCTTGACGCGCGCCACCGCAAGCCGTCTCCACATGCCTTGCATTTTGGAAGCATGACTTCCAAAATGCAAGGCATGGGCTATTCTGCGCGAAATGACACGGGGAGCTGAAGCGTCGGCCGGGATGGTGACGCGGTCGATGCCGCCGCCACCGCGCTCGCTGAAAAATTGGGCACCACCGTCGCGCGACGCGAGTAGAACTAACGCCCATGGCCGCACCACCGGACACCGTCAAAGGCATGAACGACATCCTCCCGCCGGAGGTGTCGAAGTGGCACTTCGTCGAGGAGCACGCGCGCGCGGTGCTGGAAGCGTTCGCCTACCGCGAGCTGCGCACCCCCATTCTGGAATACACACCGCTGTTCGTGCGCGGCGTCGGCGAGACCACCGACGTGGTCGAGAAGCAGATGTACACGTTCGACGACCGCGACGGCAGTTCAGTCAGCCTGCGGCCCGAGGGCACCGCGTCCGCGGTGCGCGCGTACGTGGCGCGTTCGCAGTGGAACATCGAGCCCATCACGCGCTGGTACTACATGGGTCCGATGTTCCGGCACGAGCGGGCGCAACGCGGGCGGCTGCGGCAGTTCCACCAGATCGGTTGTGAAGTATTCGGCCCGGGTGGCCCGACGCTGGACGCGGAACTCATCGCGATGCTGGTCGGCATGCTGGGCGCGTTCGGCATCGCGGCGAGCGATCTGTCCGTGGCCATCAACTCGCTGGGCGAGCCGGAGGAGCGCGTTGCTTACCGCGAGGTGCTGCAGAAGTACTTCAACCAGCACCGCGATGCGCTCGACGACGATGCGCGCCGACGGATCGACACCAACCCGCTGCGCATCCTCGATTCGAAGAATCCCGGCGTGATCGCGGTTGGACAACATGCGCCGCTGTTGCTCGATAGCCTCGGCGAGTCCTCGCGGGCGCATCTGGAAAAAATCCGAACGTTGCTCGACGGACTCGGGGTCAAAAGTGAGCTCGATCCTCGCCTCGTGCGTGGCCTCGATTACTACACCGGGACCATCTTCGAGATCCGCGCGAAGGCGGGCGAACTGGGCGCGCAGAACACCGTGTGCGGCGGTGGCCGTTACGACCGGCTGGTCGAGTCCTTCGGCGGGCCGCGCGTGCCGGCGATCGGATTCGGCATGGGCGTCGAGCGCGTCCTGCTGGCGATGGGCCAGGAGAACGCATCGTTCGAGCCGCCGGTGAACGTGTTCATCGCGCCGCTCGGCGACCGCGCGAAGGCATGGGCGCTGGCAACCGCGCACCGCTTGCGCATGACCGGGATCCGCATCGAGGTCGAGCACCGCGAGGCCAGCCTCAAATCGCAGCTCAAGCGCGCCGACAAGCTTGGATCGCGCCTCGCCCTCATCGTCGGCGACACCGAACTCGACTCCGGCAAACTCGCGCTCAAGGATCTATCGAAGGGCCAGCAGCACGACGTCGCCGAGGCCGACCTCGAAACCAAGATCCGGCAACTGCTGGATTGACGGTGCCTACTTCAAATCGTCATCGGCCAGTGCCTCATCGGCCAGTGCGCCCAACGCATCCTGGGATTTTCCGAACCGACTGTCCCATCCACGCTCAACTGCAAGTTCCGCCAGCAACCAATCGGCAATCCGATCCTGTTCATCGGCCGAAAGCGCCGAAAGTTCCGACACCGCCTTGTTGAGCGCTTGAGTCACTCTCCGAGGATACGACCCGAAATGCCTGCAGACAAGGCAGGCGGCCAATAATCCAAACATGCCCGCCTCCACCTGCGGGTCGTCGCGCAACCCTGCCCGCAGCCGACCGATAAAGGCACACCGGCGACAATGCGATTTGAATGGGATCCAATCAAGGCCCGACTGAATCTGGCCAAGCACGGGGTGTCCTTCCTGGACGCCGCGACGGCTTTCGGCGACCCGTTGTCGTTTGCCGTTTTCGATCCCGACCATTCCGATGACGAGAATCGATTCGTCCTCCTCGGATCGACGACCTCAGGACGTCTGATTGTCGTCATTCATAGCGATGACGGGGACACCGTCCGGATCATCAGTGCTAGACTTGCAAACAGACGGGAACGGAGGAGATATGCCAGCGGCTAGCAAGAACCGGCGAGATCAGGACGGAATGCGCGCGGAGTATGACTTCACGAGCGGTGTGCGCGGGAAGTACGCGGCGCGCTTCGCCGAGAGGTCCAACGTCGTCGTGTTGGCTCCCGATGTTGCCGAAGTGTTCCGCACTTCGAGGTCTGTCAACGACGCGCTCCGCACGCACCTCCCCAGGAAGCCGACGCGAAAAAGCGCGCGGCGCTGACGCGGTTCGATCCCGCGCTCTGACTGAGCACTTCAACCTGACCAGTTCGCCAGCGTCAGGTCCTTGAACCCGACGAAGTCGCGCGGGTTGGCGGTGACAAGGGTCAACGCATTCCGCTGGGCGATGGCCGCGATCTGTCCGTCAACAAAGGGACGCGTCTTGCCGATGTCTTCCAGCCTCGCTAGTTCCGTGGCGTGCCACGCGGCGGCCACCTCGTCGTAGGGCAGCACTGGAAACGAGGCCTGAACGACCGTTCGAAGATACCGCTCCACGGCGTCGCGCCGCGCGCCCGTCGGCATCCGCTTGCAACCGTAGACCAGCTCGTGCCACACGGGCGAAGCAATGGCGCAAGCGGCCCCGTGCTGATCCAGCATTTTCGTCACGCGTGGATCGGGAACTTTCTTGATCGGCGCCGAGACGATGGACGTATCCAATAGAAACTTGAGGTTCACAGCTTGACCCGTCGGCCGGGGGTGCGATCGCGCAGCGATTCGAAGAACGCATCGTCAAGAGCAATGTCCTCAGGCCGGTGCCGCTTCAGGAAAGCACGGTACGCGTCGCTGAAGGTCGGCCGATCACTCTGCAGCGCCTCGTAACGTTGCGACGACAGCACGACGGCCACGGGACGCCCGCGGCGAGTCAACTGAACGTCGCTCCCCTCCTCGACTTCGTCGAGGAGCTCGGGCAAATGCGCCCGCGCCTCGGCGACCGAATACGTCTTGCCCATGCATGGCAAGTGTACATTATTATGTACACCTGTCGAGAAGCATCGCCTCTAACTTCGCCGGATGCGCGGCGCGAGTTCCAGCACCACGCGGCCGTGGCGAAACACGCGCACCGCCCCCGAGGTCTGCGACACGCAGATCGCGGTCGCGTTGGAATCGCGCGAGATGCCGGCCGCCGCCATGTGGCGCGCGCCGAGGCCGAGCGGCACGCGAACGTCCTTCTCCTCGAAGTTCAGGTAGCGCCCAGCCGCCAGCACGACGCCGTCCTCGCGCAAGACGAACGCGCCATCGAGAACGGCGAAGGCGCGCAGCGCGTGCTTGACCTCGGGGTTGAGGAGGTTGCGCTCGTCCTCGGAATAGCCCTGGAACGGATTGAGCGACAGCGCTCGCGACTGCTCCATCACCTTGGCCGAGTCTCCGACCACGAACAGCGCGCCCACGGGTCGGCCTTCCCAGCCCTCGACGCCGACCGTGACCGCGAGGTCGACCAGCGCGTCCATCACCTCGGCGGACACCCCCTCGGCGTGCAGAAAACCAAACGCACCGTCCTCGTCCTCGGGCCCGACCGTGACCACCAGGATCGAGTCAGGCATGGTGCTCTGGCGTCGCGCCAGCAGCGCGACCACGACGTCGCCCTCGTGGTAAAGGCCGCGCGCGATGCCGCTGACCAGCGCCAGCTTGAGCTTCTCGGGCCGCCCGAGATCGTATTGCGGCAGCGGAATGACCGGAATGCCCGCGCTTTCGACCACCAGGCGCTGAGCCTCGCTGACCACCGCCTGCGCCAGCTTCTTGCGCGCCTTCGGCTTGCCGCGAAAGACCTCGTCGGGCAGCGGCAGATCCCCGACGTACAGCAGGTGGTCGAATGTGCGCTTGCCCGCCATCGCCACCGCGGCCTTGATGATTTCGAGCTGATTGGTCGTGGCGCGAGGCATTGGACGCGCCGCAATGGTACGCTACTTGTGGGAAGCCATGAAGCCCCGGTTGCCCCCACCCCCTGCCCTCGCCGTCGCGGCAATCCTGCTCGGCGTTGGCGTGGTGACCGGCCTGGTGCTGGCGCGGCCGTCTTCGTCGGGACTGTCAAACACGGCGTGCGACGGCGAATACGCAGGATCCTTGCAGGCGCAGTCGGTCAAGACGCGCGACATCGAACAAGGCCCGCGGGCGCTGTACACGTACCTGGTGCGCAGCTCCGCGCGCTACGAATGCCCGTACTTCGGCTCCGACGGAAAACTTCTGCGCCGCCGCATCGACGCCGTCGAGCACGGCACCGCGTTCGCGTACGAGGTCAGCAACGGCGAGACCTTCCTGCTGACCAACGAACACGTCGCGGCCTGGCCGGCGGTCACCGACGCGACCCACAAGGTCGACGGCGTACACGAGGGCTGCAAGCGCGTGGACGAAAAGTTGCGCATCGTGCGCGACGAGCACGACGAATTCGCGCCCGGGCACATTCTGCTGTCGCGGATCGCGGTCGATCCATTGCTGGACGCGGCGGTCCTGAAGGCCAGCGTCGTCCTGGGCGCGTTGCCCTACCGCATCGGCAAGAGCGCGGCCCTGCGCCTTGGCGATGCGGTGCAAGTGCGCGGCTTCCCGCTTGGGCTGATCCACGCCGTGAACGCGGGCAAGGTCGTCAACCCGCGCGACCGCGACCAGGAACAGGGCTGGGATCACGTCGACTTCGTCATCGACGCGCTGCTGTCCGAGGGCAATTCGGGCAGCCCGGTGCTCGCGCTGTCATGCCGCAGCGGCGAGATCGAACTCGTCGGCATGTACCACGCGGGCTACAAGGGGGCGAGCGCGCTGAACGTGGTCATCGGCATTGACCAGCTGCGCGAGTTCATGGCGAAGAAAAAGCGCATGCCGCGGGCGACGCCCGAAACCGTGGCCGCCGCGAGCCTGGCTGATCGCAAGCATCTGCGCGAGCGGCTGCCCGCCGTGGCGGCACCGATGTTCGATTTCGGCGGCCTCGCCGTGTGGGCAACCCTGGCGGGTGACCACGTCGATCTGCACCTATTCGGGCGCGGTTTTCCGCTCGATGATCGGCGCCTTGCCGTGATCGAGGACGCGGCGAGCACGTCGAGCAGCGGCGGGTGGCGCCTGTGGGCCCGCGGCGACGCGGGATGGAGGCCGTGGCAAGACAGCGCGCTGGGAACCGACGAACGCGAGATCGTGATCCACGCGACCGATGCCCTGCGTTCGCACATCTTGCGGACGCTCGACTACCGGCGCGCCCTGGACGGGCAAAGTTCCGTCGAAGAGCGCCGCCGCGGGCGAGATCTGCTGCGCAACATCGAACGGCACACCCTCCCCGAACGCGAGCTTGCGACCGCCTTCATCGATCTGGTGGAACGCCTTGCGCCGGCGCGCGAGTCCGGTTCGGTGGCGTTCGCGGGCGACGCCGATGCCGGGGTCGTGCCAAGCCCTTCGTTCCACATGCGTCTGGATCCACGATAAGCGGCGTACACTCGCGTCATGTTGGTGGTCGTGGCACGCATTCCGGCGGGTAACGACGCGTCCAAGCGCGCGGCGCAACTGACCGGACTTGCCCCCGCGGACATTGCCCGGCGCCTGGCCGGCAACCTGCCCCGCGTGCTTCTCAACACGGAGCCGACACAGGCGAGCACCCTGGCAAGCGGTCTTGAGCAACTCGGGTTTTCGGCCTTTGCGTGCGACGCCAAGGCTGCCCCCGGCGACGACGAACGTATCATCGCGCGCGCGTTGCAGCTCGACGCGGGCGGCTTCATCGCCATCGACGGCAAGGGGACGCAGCACGCATGTCCGGCGCAGGCGATTGTCGTATTCCAGCGTGGCGTTCGCGTGACCCGGCAAACTGAGACGGTGAAATCATCCGAGCGGCGCTTCGACGCGGGCCGCGCCATCCTCAGCGGTGGTCTGATGCTCACCAAGAAAGTCGAGAAGACGACGATCAAGACCAACCAGGCGCAGGAACCGTTCGTCCTCGTCCAGCGCGGCGATGGCGCGCCTGACGTGATGCTCTACGAACGTCAGATCGACTACCGCTTTCTTGGGTTGCAGATGCAACCGTCGAGCCTTGCCAACCTTGGCGTGCTGACGACTCGCCTGCGTACACTCGCGCCGCACGCACCGTTCGATGATCGGGTGGCGCGGCCCGGCTTCGTGTCCTCTTTGCCTCTCGTGTCGGTGGATCCGGTAGATCTTGGCCTGTTTCTCGTGTCGCTTGCTCGAACCCGCGAACGCTGAGGTAGTGTCGCCACCGCGTGCCAGTCACCCTGACGTTTGCTGCGGGAACCATCGAGATCACCGGGCTACCTCCCGATGCGACGATGTTGCCCGAAGGTTGCTGCTGGGATGCGCGCAGTGCTTCATTGCGCGCGCCTGCGCTCATGTACGCCGACATCGTTCGCGCCTTCATGCGCGAAAAGGTGGTATTCGACGACCAGGCGCGCCGCTACGAGACGCTTGCGGAAGGCGCGGTCGCACTGCGCCTTCCGCGCGACTATCAGCGCGAAGCGCTCGCCGCATGGAAGGCAGCGAACGGGCGCGGCGTGGTCGTGCTGCCCACGGGTGCCGGCAAAACCCTCGTGGCCCATCTTGCCATCGACGATCGTCGCCGCAGCGCCCTGGTGGTGACACCGACGCTCGATCTGGTCCGGCAGTGGTACGACGGCTTGACCAGCGTATTTGGCGGCTCGGTCGGCGTGATCGGCGGCGGCGAATACTCGGTCTGTCCGCTCACCGTCACGACCTACGACTCGGCGTACCTGCACATGGAAAACCTGGGCGCGCGTTTTGGGCTGCTGGTGTTCGACGAGTGCCATCACCTGCCCGGGCCGACCTACGCCATGGCCGCACGTTTGTCGTTGGCACCTTTCCGACTGGGGCTGACGGCCACGCCCCTGCGCAGCGACGGCCGCGAAGGCGCGCTCGATTCACTCATCGGGCCCATCGTCTACAACAAGCAGATCGTCGACCTCGAAGGCACTTACCTGGCGAACTACGAAACCATCCGTGTCGCGGTGGCATTGACGCCCGCCGAACGCGACGAACATGATCGCGCGCGGCGCATCTATCGGGAGTTTTTGGCGGCGAACGGCATCTCGATGGGGCATCCGTCGGGCTGGACCGACTTCATCATTCGCTCGGCCCGCAGCGACCAGGGCCGTCAGGCCATGGCGGCGTACCGCCGTCAGCGCGAGATTGCCTTCACCGCGCCAGCCAAGCTCGGGTACGTCGAACGCCTGTTGCACCAGCACCGGCACGACCGGGTCATTCTGTTCACCCAGGACAACGCCACGGTGCATCTGGCGGCGCGCCAATTTCTGATTCCCGCCATCACCCACCACACCAAGGTCAGCGAGCGCAGCCGCATTCTCAAGGGTCTGGCCGAGGGACGCTTCGGCGCCGTGGCCACGTCCAAGGTTCTCAACGAAGGGGTCGACATCCCCGATGCCAACGTCGCCGTCGTCATGTCGGGCAGCGGGTCGGTGCGCGAACACGTGCAGCGGCTCGGGCGCATCTTGCGACCGCGGCTAGGTAAGCAGGCGCTGCTGTACGAACTTGTCACGGCGGGCACGAGCGAAACGCAAACCAGCCAGCGGCGCAGGGATCACGTTGCTTACCGCTGATCTGGTCCATGTTCGGCGCCGGGGCGACATCCTGTCCATCGTTCCAATCGGCGGCATTGATCGCGATCGGGCTTGCGAGCTGGGCGGCATGTACCTGGGCCTTGCGCGCGCCCACGTCGGCCAGGAGCGCCGGGGGTTCGCGGAGGCGTGCCGCGCCGTACCGCACTCGGCGCGCGAAAAACGCCTCGCCGCGGGGCTGCGCAAGCTGGTCACCGATCGCTGCGTGTTCGAGGAAGACGCGCCGGACGATCCAGCAGAATTGCGCGACTCGCTGTTTGCCGCTGCGGCCGCCGCGCGCCGCGACAACGTCACCCACGGCATGTTCTCGCGCCAGCGGCTTCTGGCCGAGTTTGCCGCCGCGCGAGGGATCGGGCCGGATGCGATCGAGCGCGGGCTGTTTGCCGATCTGCCGGACGCGCACCGGATGGTGTCGTCGGCACCCATGTTGCCGGAAACGTTGCTCGCGGCCTACGAGGATGGACAGGCACAGGCCGTTCTGTTGCGCGCCGTCCGGGTGCAGACCTGCGTGCGCGATGCAACACCTGCGGCGTACCGCGCCCTGTTCCGCAAGCTGAAATTCCTGCGCCTGCTCCACCGGATCGAACCGTTGCCACCGACCCCGGGCGACAAAGACTCGCCGGGCTACCTCATCGACATCGACGGACCGTTCTCGTTGTTCGACTCGGTCACCAAGTACGGACTGCAACTTGCCCTCGCTTTGCCGGCGCTGCGTTCTTGCGGTTCGTTTTCGCTCACCGCCGACTTGCGCTGGGGGGCGGAACGCACTCCCCTGAAGTTTCAAATCGCGGGCCGCAGCGCCGAGGGAACGGGCATCGGCAATGACGACGCCCTGCCCGACGACGTGGCGGCACTGCTGACGGACCTGCGCGCCGCATCCGGGCCATGGCAACCGCGCGTGGCGACCAAGCTGCTAAATTTACCCGGCCTCGGCGTGTGCGTGCCCGACCTGGAACTGCGTCATCGTGACAGCGGAAAGAGCGTCCATCTCGAGGCGCTCGGATTCTGGTCGCGCGACGCCGTCTGGAAGCGAATTGAATTCGCGATGCGCGGCCTCGGCACACCAATGATCTTCGCCGTGTCGAAACACCTGCGCGTCAGCGAAGCCGTGTTGCCCGACGACTTGCCCGCCGCCCTGTACGTCTACGCGCGAGTCATGAACGCCCGTGCCATCCTCGAACGAGCCGACGCCGTCGCCGCGCGGGGGTAGGCAATTCGGTAACCGTTCACGCCCCGCTTGAGCCCCGTCGGAGGAGGTGGCTCGGCGACGCGGCTTTGCCGGGGCGACGAGCGGGGGTTTGGGGGGACGCAGAGGCGCCAGACAGCGGCGGCATTGAGCTGGATTTGCGTGGCGCCGGGCGGTCCCCCCATGTGAACGGTAAGCAATTCGGTCATCCCAGAAGCACCGACACTGGCATCGCGGCGATCCGTTCGGAGAGCTGGTAAACGTCGTTCCCTCCGTAGGCCAGAAGACCGCACCGTGCCCGGGAATGTGCATCGAGGAAGGCTTCGAGGTGCTTCGTATCGTGCCCCGAGATCTGTCGCGCCGTCTTGATCTCGATGGGCAGGAGACGCTGGCCCTGTTCGATCACGAAGTCGACCTCCGCGCCGTCGACGGTGCGGTAGTGCAGGATCTCCGGCCGCGGTGCAATCGTTGTTCGCCACGTGTCGAGATCCCTGAGCACCAATGCCTCAAGATACGCCCCGGAAGCGCGCACAGATGCCTCGTCGGTGAGCCCGGCCAGGTGAGCGCACAAGGCGGCGTCCGACCAGTACAGCTTCGGTGCCTTCACCAGGCGCTTCGTGCGGTTGTTGGCAAACGCTGGCACCCGTCGCAAGTGAAACGATGTCTCAAGCAGTGACATGTAGCGATGGGCGGTCACGTGGTTGAGGTCCGCATCGCGGGCAAGATCCGCCTGATTCACCAGGTCACCGAGGCGGTTTGCAGCGACCTGCATCAGCCTGCGGAATCCGGTCAGCGATTCGATGGCGCTGAGCTGGCGAAGGTCACGTTCAAGATACGTGTCGACGTAGCCCTGCAGCCAGTGACTGCGCGCCTCGGCATCCAGCGTGACCGCAGGCGGATATCCACCGCGAAGCGCGAGTTTGGGCCATGGCATTGAAAGCGGGTCACGCCGTGACAGCGCCGCCACAGCGGCTTGGGCGCTGTCGGCCCTGAGCAACGCGGACCAGGGCCCGACATCGGCGCCCCGGTCATCAAGCTCACGCGGAGTCATTGTGCCGAGTTCCAGGTAGGACGCGCGGCCGGCGAGACTCTCCGCCACCTTCTCCATCAGGAGAAGATTCACCGATCCGGTGAGAAGAAATCGCCCGGGGCGTCTGTCCTCGTCGATGGTGCGCTTGATGGCGCGGAGCAGGTCGGGCGCTCGTTGCACCTCGTCGATGACCATCGCTGGTGCCTCGGTGACAAACAAATCTGGCTCCCGCTGCGCGGCGTCGAGCGATCTGTGGTCGTCGAGCGTTCTGTACAGGCGCGAGCCAACCTCTCGACGTGCGAGAGTCGTCTTCCCGGTCTGCCGCGCGCCTGTCAACACGACCACTGGAAACGATTCGAGTCGGCGAGCGAGCGATGAAGCGACGCTCCGGGGCAGGTACTGTAATCGTTTCACGACATGTAATATATCATTTCATGACGTGAAATAAAGGTAACTCACGGCGGGTGTCTCGGCCCCTGCTGCCGGACCGGCAAACGCCGCCCTTTCTTATCTCAAACGATGATGGTAAATGACCGCAGGTCAGCGGATTCTTCCCAGCCATGACTGCCTTCTGCGCCGACATCGTTGCCATCGACCCAGCCAATCCGGACGATGCGGACGTGCGTCGCGCCATCGGAATTCTGGCGGGCGGCGGCGTGGTCGCGTTCCCCACCGACACCCTGTACGGCATCGGTTGCCAGCTCGGGCAGACAGCCGCCCTCGACCGAATCCAGCAGATGCGTGCCTTCGACGGTGCCAAGCGTCCCCTGACGTTTCTGCTGCCCGACCTGGGCATGCTGCCGCACTGGGCGAACATCAACGAGAACGGGCATCGCATCTTGAAGCGCATCTTCCCTGGTCCCTATTGCGCGGAGCTGTCCGCGACGCTCAAGGTGCCAACCCCATTCGTTCATGAAGATCGCCGCACCATCGGCGTGCGCATTCCCGACACGAACATGTGCAGAAAAATACTCTGGGGCCTTGGCTACCCCATCCTGACCGCGAGCGCCAAGTCGCGCGCCGGGCAGAACCTGACGACGGCCGAGGAGATTCAGAAAGAGTACGGCTCCGACGTCGATCTGATCTTGGACGGCGGCCCGCTCACCGGCCCCCCTTCGACCGTCGTCAGCCTGGTCGACGATTGGGTCACTGTGCTGCGCGAAGGCCGCGGCCCGACCGACAAGATTCTGCTCGCATAAAGCGAGTCCGCGTCCACTCAGAGCGACGGTGGGCCGAGGCGAATCGCGGCTTGCTGGGCGTTGCGAATGAAGGCGCGCACCTTGGCGCGATCTTTCACCCCGGGCGCTGATTCGACGCCGGTCGCCACATCGACACCGTCGGGGCGGGCGGTCGCGATGGCGGTCGAAACGTTGTCCGGAGTCAAACCGCCGGCCAGCAGGAACGGCCGCCGTGCACTTGACGCTACCAGGGGCCATGGCGCGGGCTTGCCGCCGCCGCCAAAATTGTCCGAGAAAGCGTCGTAGATGAAGAAACGTGGATCCCATCCGAGCGCGTCTTTCAGGGACGCCTCGTCGCTGACGCGGATGACCCGCACGATCTGATCGGGACGCAGGCCACTCCATCCGGCGACCTTTTCGTCGCCGTGCAACTGCACCAGATCCAGCTTCAGCTCGGCCAGGGTCTCGGTCACCACCAGGGGATGGGCGTTGACGAAAACGCCAATCTTGAGGACGGTCGGCGGAATCGCCGCCACGATTTCCTTCGCCGCGCTTTCTTCAACGAAGCGCGGCGAGCCCGGCCAAAAATTCAGGCCGAGCGCGCCCGCTCCTTCTGCTGCGGCAAAGGCGGCGTCTTCCGGGCGACGCACCCCGCAGATCTTGACCAGAAATTTCACGCGCCCCCCAGCAGGTGTGCAAGCGCCGCGCCCGGATCCGGCGCGCGCATCAAACGCTCGCCCACCAAGATGGCGTCTATTCCCGCGTTGCTCATGTTGACCACGTCGCCCGGCGTCGAAAGACCGGACTCTGCCACGACCAGGCGGTCCTTGGGAATTTCCCTGCGCATTCGAATGGCGAGGCTCATGTCCAGGGTGAACGTCCGCAAGTCGCGGTGGTTGATTCCGATGAGCGTTGCGCCCGCAGCCACTGCGCGGCGAACCTCGACCGCATCGTGGGTCTCGACCAGGGCCGCCATGTCCCAGCGTGTTGCTTCGCGCAAAAGCGCCGGAAGCGCCACGTCATCCAGCGCAGCCACGATAAGCAGCACGGCGTCAGCACCGGCCGCCCGCGCCTGCACGATCTGGTACGGGTCGATGACAAAATCCTTCCGCAGCAGCGGCAATGACACCGCGGCCCGCACCGCGCGCAAATCGTCCAGCGAGCCGCCAAAAAATGGCGCGTCGGTCAGCACCGACATCGCCGCCGCACCGGCTCGCTCATACGCCCGGGCGACGTCGTCGGCCACGGCATCCTGGCGAATCCAGCCGAGCGACGGCGAGCGCCGCTTGAACTCCGCGATCGCCGCCACCGGGTGCCGCCCGCGCAAGGCCTCGACGAAGGGCCGGGGGGCGGACATGCCCCGCGCCTGCTCCTCCAGCGTGCCGAGCGGCACGCTTACCTTCGCCGCCGCCACCGCCTTGGCCGTCTGCGCCAAGATGTCGTCCAGTATCATCGCGGCGTGATGACCCGCAAGCGCCCAAGCAGGTCCATCGCTCTTCCGCTGTCTATCGCGGCCGCCGCAGCAACCGTCGCGGTCTTCAAATCGTCGGCTTGCCCGCCCACGTACACGGCCGCGGCCGCCGTCATCAGCGCGGCGTTGCGGATGGCACCCCTTGTGCCTTCGAGCGCCGCCAACAACAAGCGCGCGTTGTCCGCCGGATCGCCACCCCGCAGCCCCACCGGATCGATCTCGTCCAGGCCAAAGTCGGCCGGTCGAACCTGGTACGTCTTGACCGCGCCATCGTTCAACTCGGCCACCGCCGTGGGGCCTGCCGTGGCGAACTCGTCCAGCCCACCTTCGCCATGCACCACGAGCGCTCTCGACGAGCCCAGTTCGCGATGCGCCCGGGCCAGGAACTCGCACCGGCCAAGCGCAAAAACCCCGTTGACGTGGAACCTTGCTCCAGCCGGATTTGTCAATGGTCCTAATAGGTTAAATAAAGTTCTGAAACCAATTTCTCGCCTTGGACCAAGCGCGTGCTTGGTCGCGACATGGAAAGTCGGTGCGAACATGAAGCACAGCCCGGTTTCTTTGAGCGCCCGCGCTGCAACCTCCGCCGATGGTGCCGGATCCAGGCCCAGCGCCTCGATCACATCGTGCGAGCCGGACCGCGACGACATGGCGCGGTTGCCGTGCTTGGCTACCTTGACTCCGCAAGCTGCCGCGACGAAGGCCGCCAGCGTGGACACGTTGACTGAGCCCGACCCGTCGCCACCGGTGCCACAGGTGTCGACGAGCACCGACTCGGCCGACGCCACCCGCACCATGCGTGCACGCATCGCCTGCGCCGCGCCGACCACCTCGTCCACGGATTCGCCCTTCATGCGCAGCGCGGTCAAGAGGGCACCCACCTGCGCGGCCGTCGCCTCGCCGTCCATGATGCGCCCGACGACTCCCGCCGTCTCGGCGGCCGTCAGATCCTGGCGATCGACCGCGCGGGCCAATGCCTCCTTGAGATCCATCAGCGCCTGCCCTGAAGGAAGTTTCGCAGCAGATCCTTGCCGACGATGGTCAAGAACGACTCGGGGTGAAACTGCACGCCCTCAATAGGCAGGGTCTTGTGACGTAGCCCCATGATCTCATCGTCCCAGGTCTTGGCCGTAACTTCCAGGCAATCGGGCAGACTTTGCCGCTCGACGACCAGCGAATGATACCGCGTCGCTTCGAACGGATTCGGCAAGCCGCGGAACACGCCCTTTTCATCGTGAAAAATCCGCGAGGTCTTGCCGTGGACGATCTCCTTGGCGCGCAGGATCTTCCCCCCGAACGCCTGGCCGATGCTTTGATGGCCAAGGCACACGCCAAGGATCGGCACCTTGCCGCCCAGGCGTTTGACGACGTCCAGTGAAATGCCGGCCTCGTCCGGCGTACACGGCCCGGGCGAGATCACGATGTGGCCCGGCAGCGAGCTCTCGATATCGTTGACCGTCAGCGCGTCGTTGCGCGCAACCTGCACGTCCGCCCCCAGCTCGCACAGGTGCTGGTACAGGTTGTAGGTGAACGAGTCGTAGTTGTCGATGAGCAGGACGCGCGCGGCAGACATGTTCAAGCCCCCCCACCCTGACGCGCAAGTTCGACCGCCGCCAGCACGGCGCGCGCCTTGTTGACGCATTCCTCGTGTTCAGCCTCGGGCTGACTGTCAGCGACGATCCCGGCACCCGCCTGCACGTAGATGGTGTCGCCCTTGGTGACCAGCGTGCGAATCGCAATCGCCAGATCCAGGTTTCCCGTGTAACCGAAATACCCCACCGCGCCGCCGTAAACGCCACGGCGGGACGGTTCCAGTTCATCGATGATCTGCATGGCGCGAATCTTTGGCGCGCCCGACAGCGTGCCCGCCGGGAAGGCGGCCACCACGACATCCCGCGCGCTCTTGCCCGCGGCCAGGGTTCCAACGACGTTCGACACCAGGTGCATCACGTGCGAGTAGCGCTCGACCACCATCACGTCATCGAGGTGTACCGTCTGCGGCACCGAGACGCGCCCCACGTCGTTGCGGCCAAGATCGATCAGCATGACGTGCTCGGCGCGCTCCTTGGGATCGGCCAGCAACTCGGCCTGCAGCGCCGCGTCCTCCTCGGGCGAGGTGCCGCGACGCCGCGTGCCCGCGATGGGACGCAACTCGACGCGCCGACCTTCAAGACGCACGAGCACCTCGGGCGATGCACCGGTCACGGTGGCTTCGGGAAACTCCAGATGGAACATGTACGGCGATGGATTCGTCACCCGCAGCAGGCGATACACGTCGAACGGATCGACTCCCTGCCGCGGCGTTTCGAAGCGCTGGGACAACACCACCTGGAACGCATCGCCGGCGCGTATGTATTCCTGAATCGTGCGCACGCCCGCTTCGTAGCGGGCCTGGCCGGTGCGCGAAACCGCCGTCGCTTTTGCTGCCCCCGAGGCAAGCGGCAACGGCCGCAGGGGTGCCGCCCTTGCCGCCAGACGCTGCAGCACGGCATCGACACGCGCGCAGGCATCGTCGTAGGCGCAACCGGGATCGGCGGTGCCTACCTCGACCGATGCCACGACCTTCACCGTGCCGCGCAGGTTGTCGAACACAACGACCGTGTCCGTCAACGCGAAGCACAGCTCGGGAAGATCCAGCTCGTCGGGCGGCGGTGACGGCAAACCCTCGAACCAGCGTGCGGCGTCGTAGCCAAGCCAGCCGACCGCCCCGCCAAAAAAGCGCGGCAGGCCAGGCGGCACGGCCGGTCGGCAACGTTCGATCTGCGCGTTCAGATAACCAAGCGGATCGTCGATCTCAAGGCGCTGCACGACAGGAAAATCGTCGGTGCCCGGCGTCGGGCGCAGAATTTCAACCTGCCGGCCGCGGGCGCGAATCACTTCACGTGGGCGCACACCAACGAAACTGTACGACGCCCACTTTTCCCCTCCAACGACGCTTTCCAGCAGAAACGAGTACGGGCCGCGGCCGAGCTTGGCGAACGCTGACACCGGCGTCAGCGAATCGGCCAGGCATTCGCGGTACACGAACGCCAGGCCCCGATCACGCGACATGGCCACGAAGGCGTCGCGTGTCGGCACATGGGTGGGCGGGGCTGGGGCAGACACGGGGGTGGGCACTCGAAGCCCGGGAGAATATCTTGGGTCGCGCTGGCGTCCAATCTAGCAGCGACGGTGTCGTTGCACCCGGCACCCGGCACCGGGTTCTCGGTTGACTCACGAGTATGCCCCTGCTAGGACGCGCGCAGCATTCATCGCCCGGAGGATCCCATGCGAAGCCGCCATTTTCCCTTGTTGATTGCCATCGGTGCCGCCGGGTTGCTCGGCGTTTTGGGCCCCAACGCCGCCGCGCACGACGGCGGAACCGGTTCGATCAAAGGCAAGGTCAAGTTGGTCGGCACCCCACCAGCGTTGCGCGACCTCAACATGAGCTCGGACCCTTACTGCGCCAAGCAGAAGGCCGGCAAAGACGAGGATCTGGTCCTCGGCGCAGGCGGAATGCTGAAGAACGTCATCGTTCGCATCAGCAAGGGTGCCGCCGGAGATTTTCCGGCCCCCACCACGCCGGCGACCATAGATCAGAATGGCTGCATGTACCGGCCGCGGGTGCAAGTGCTGCGCAAGGGCCAGCCGGTGACGCTGAAGAACAGCGACCAGACGTTGCACAACGTGCATTCGTACAATGGCATGGTGACCGCATTCAACATCGCGCAGGCGCAGGGCTTCCCCGACATGACCAAGAAGTTCCCTGCGGCGAAGGCGGGCGACGTGGTCAAATTCAAGTGCGACGTGCATCCGTGGATGACCGGCTACGTGGTCGTCAGCGACAATCCGTTCCACGCCGTCAGCGCTGCCGACGGCACGTTTGAGCTCAAGGACGTTCCGCCCGGCACGTACACGTTGACCGCCTGGCACGAACGCCTGGGAACCAAGGACGTGCCGGTGACCGTCACCGCCGACAAGGCGACCGAAGTCAAAATCGACCTCGGCTCGAAGTAACTTTGACCATCGTTCGCGATCTGGTATCGCTGACCAAACCCCGCATCACGGGGATGGTGATGATCACTTTTGTTGGTGGCCTGCGGCTCGCGCCGGACGCCGTCGCAGGATGGCGGGCCATCGCGGCGCTGCTTGGAACGGCGCTTATTGTATCCGCTGCCAACGCGCTCAACATGTACTTCGAGCGCGACGTGGACGCGCTCATGGACCGGACGAGCGGCCGACCCCTTCCGCAAGGACGGCTTGCAGCGCAGGCAGCGCTCCTCCTGGGGGCGGCGCTTGCCGTCGTGGCAACGCCGCTGTTATTTCTGGCGGCAAACCCGCTGACCGCAGTGCTAGGCGCTGGCGCTTTCTTTGTCTACGTCTGGATCTATACGCCGCTCAAGCGACGTTCCGGCATGGCGCTGTTCGTCGGCGCGATCCCGGGCGCGATGCCGCCACTCATGGGCTGGACGACGTCGACCGGCCGCATAGATGCCCCGGGCCTGGTGTTGTTTGCGATCCTGTTCCTCTGGCAGATTCCGCACTTTCTCGCCATCGCGCTGTTCCGCGCTGACGACTACGCACGCGCCGGGCTGCGGGTGATACCGGCAGAGCATGGCCCCCTGGCCACGCATCTTGAAATCATTGGCTTCTCGCTGGCCCTCGTCGCATCGACGGTGCTGCTCGCGCCTCTGCACGTGGCGGGACGCCCGTTCGCCGTGGCGGCGGTGGTGCTTGGCGCGGCTTTCGTCGGATGGGGCTTGGCCGGCTTCCGCACCGGCATCACCCGAGGGTGGGCGCGATCACTGTTCGTCGCGTCGATTGTCTACCTGACCCTCCTGTTCGTGGCCCTCGCGGTCGACCGCGTTGCGTGACGTTACGAGCAGCCTATCCACGCTCGGAACGGATATCGCGCGACAGCAGATCCGCGACCGCCTCGCGCGGACTCTGGCGCCCCGCCAGCACCGCGGCCACGTGCGCGGTGATCGGCATGTCGACGTTCAACTCGCGCGCCAGCTCATCGGCGAGCCCGGCGGTTGCGACGCCCTCGGCCACCTCGCCAAGGCGCGCCATGATCTGCGCCACGGGCTCGCCGGTCACGAGAGCGAGACCCACGCGCCGGTTGCGCGACAGATCGTCGGTGCAGGTCAGCACCAAGTCGCCAAGCCCCGCCAGGCCCGCCAGCGTCATTGGATGCCCACCCAGGCGCACCGCCAGGCGGCTCATCTCCGCCAGGCCGCGGGTGATGAGCGCGGCGCGCGCGTTGGCACCGAAGCCCAATCCGTCCGAACAACCCGCCGCGATGGCCACGACGTTCTTCAGCGCGCCGCCGACCGCCACACCCACGACGTCGTCGGTCGCGTAAACACGCAGGCGTGTGCCAACGAAGGCCTGTTGCGCGTGTGCGGCCACGGCCGGATCGGCCGACGCCAGAACCGCCGCCGCAGGCAACCCCCTGGCCAACTCGCGGGCGAAGTTGGGGCCTGACAACAGCGACCATCCCCTGGGCTTCGTAACCTGCGCCAATATTTCATCGACACGCATGCGGCTGCCGGGCTCGAGGCCCTTCGCAGCGCAAACAATGGGCGCGCCGGCCGGTAGATGGGGGAGGATCTGCGTCACAACTTGACGCACCGAGTGTGAGGGCAAGGCGATCAATGCAACCTCGGCGTCGGCCGCCGCGGCCACCACGTCCGAGCCCGCCCGAACGTTGCCCGGCAGGATCCGGCCCGGCAAGTAACGCACATTTTCGCGTCGCGCGGCCAGGTCCGCCATTGCGCCCGGATCGCGGCCCCACAAGGCCACGTCGCGACCGGCGTCGGCAAGCATCGCTGCCAGCGCGGTCCCCCACGTACCAGCCCCAAAGACGGCGATCCGCATCACCCGCGCATCCTAGCTTGGCTTGTCCTATCGAGGTGGAAGCGCAAAACGAATCTCCCCCTGTTCGGTGGCGTCGACCTGGCGCAACCGGTTGGCAAGACCGGGATACTCGGCAGGTGCGATGCGCACCAGCGGCAGCCTGCTCTGTCGGCGAAGAATCACCGTGCCGCCACGTCCCTCGCGCCGCTCGATGAAACGCGCCGCGCTCGTCGCCGGGTCGCCGAAGCCAACATCGCCGCTGCGTCCGGCGTCGGAAATCTTCGACCCTGCCGGGCCATCGATGCGCGCCAGCAAATCGAGCGGCACGTCGAAACCGAGCGCAATGGCGGTTTTTCGGCTCTCCTCGCTGGCGTAGCGGCGACCCGGCTGCGCGCGAAAGAACGTCGGCAGCAGGCGCAACTCGCCGCTGTTCGGCATCGCCAGCTGCGGATGGGTGAAGGTGTAGCGCACGTCCATCCCGCCCCGCGGTCCGGGCAACGAAACAAGCGACAGATCGACGAGTCGCGCACCCGAAAACTGCTGCCCGAGCCAACGCTGTTCGAACTCCTGTCGCAACTTCGCGCGATCCCCACCCGCGCGCTCCTGGATTTCCGCCCATTCGATCGCGGGCCAGCCGAACAGGCGCTCGACGACGGTGCCCGATGCTGCGCCTCCCGTGCCGACGCGCAGCCACAGGTACACGCTGCGCGAATCGGCGACGGTGCCGCGCGTGCGGGTAGCCGCCCGACTGCCGATGCCGATGCCAGGCGCAGCATTGAGCGCCGGCAGGAGATACCCGGAGGGTGCCCGGCGAAGGCGCGGGTCCACCATGACGCCGTCGAGATTCACAAGGATCTCGGCGAAATCGTCCAATTCTTGTGGGACAACGGGCGCATCCTGCGGCACAAGAGCCCGAGAGCGCGCGAGGACGATATGCGCCGACAACCCTGCGGCACGCGCGAGCGCCACCATCAGCGCGGCGCGGTTGCCACGCCCACGGGCCAGGGTGACGGTGGCGGGCTCGAACAGATCACCGGCGGTTTCGATGTGTTCGGTCACCCAGCGGGCGATGGCCGAAGCGACCGCAACCCTGTCGCCCGGGATCCCCGCGACGATCGTGCGCGCGACCTGGCGCACCTCGGCGTTTGCTCGCGTGACGCCGAGAAGCTGCTCCTGCAGGGCCCGCGTCCAGCGCGCCATGGTCACGCCGCTGGAGATCCGGACGGAGGGAATCCATTCGATCACCGGCACCGCGGCGCGCTCGGCAAAGAGCTGCGGCATCTGTTCTGCTTCGAACTTTGTCAGGGTCAGGCCGCCTGGGAAATTCTCCGCCACCGCGCGCGGTGCCGACGCGCGCCGGTCGACGTCCAGCGCCATTCCTGCTGGAGCGACGATCCAGTACTCGCTGCGATCGAGCGGCAATTCCAGCGACTGAAAATAGAAGCGTTCGCTCAGGAAGCCAGGACTCCACGCCTCCACCGGTTCGTGAAACTCCAGCGTTTCCCACTCGACGCAGTCGCCGATCGCCAGTTCCGGCGCCGATATCGTGGCCTTGCCGGAAATGTCCTCCGGCTCGCGGACGGTTCCGTCGGATTTGCGCGTGCGGACCGCGAGAACCTCGGCACCCTCCGGCACCGCAACCTCGCCCCAGCGGTCGATGGCATCCTTGGACTGCACTCGCACGATGTTGTGGGTCAACGTCGCGCGCGCCCCGGATGGAAAGACACGCTCGACGGTTCGATCGAGAATCATCACCGCAGGCGCATCGTAGCGGCGCTTCGAACGATCGAATGCCGCGATGCGCTCGCTCGCGTCGCGACGAAACTCCGCCAGCGGCGACGCCAGGCCGAGAGCACGCATGGCGTGGCGAATCTCGGTGTTCGTCGGCTGCCGCAGCGCGGCCTGGGCCAGGACGGCCACGCCCTGGTCCCGGTCGCCGCCAGCAATGAGGACGTCGGCGCGGCGGACCCACGCCGTGGCATCGCGCGGTGCCTCTTGGGATAACGCTTCAAGTTCCGCGATCGCCTCGGGCTTTTGCCCGCGAGCAAGCAGAACCGCTGCCAGGTCCGCTCGGAAACGAGCTCGATCCAGACCAACGGATAAGCGACGGCGCAGCCCCGCCTCCAGCCCCGCCACGTCGCCCCGAAGACGCACGTCCTGCAGCGCGACCTCGGACATGGCGTCGCACGCGTTTGCCGCGTTTGCAAAAATCCGCTCGTCGTCAACCTTCGCCCGTCGCTGTGCGTTCCGGTACGCCGCCTCCCAGACCAAGCACGCCCCCGCCGGATGAGCCTGGTCCAGGGTGGTCACCGCTCTGGCAAGGGTCTTCTGTGCGTCTCGGTCGAAGCCCCGTTCTCGCTGCGCATCGGCGAGCGTGAGGAGTCCGGGCGTCCATTGGGGAGCCGCCGCCACCGCTCGTTCGGCGTCTTGCACCGCCTCGCCTGCTTTGTCGTCATCCAACTCGAAAACGGCAAGTTGTCGCCACGCGCGGGCAAGTTTCGGGTCGTTGGCCACCGCCTGGCGCAAGAGCGCGCGGGCCGATTCCCGCGCCATGCCGGAGGGCCTGGTCGTGTCCGACGCAAGGATGTCGGCTGCGGCAAGCAAGCCCGGTGCGAAGGGGATGTCGGCGGCCAGGTGCGTGGCCAGATCGAGCGCGCGATCCTGATCGCCCACCCGCTGAGCGATCACCGCGTCGGCCAGCAACGCGACGCGCGCGAATCCACCCGATGGTGCCGACAGCGACGGCAGGGGCGTTCGCGCAAAAACAAGCAGGGCAAAGTCCGTGGCGGTTCCATAGGTACCCACGCGCAGCTCCATGCGATGAACGCCGGGCGCCAGGCGGAACGCGACGGCTGCGGCACGGGATCCGCCGACGTCCGGCGCCAGGTGTCGCTGCCAGGAGCCGCCGTCGACCCGCAGGCTTGCCGGACCCGAATGATCGAGCACCACGACATACTCGCCGCCCGGAACGGGAATCTTGAACTCCGCGGCGAGCGCTCTGACCCCTGCCTCACCCTCGAGCGCGGGCAATAAAAGGCGGCAACCCGAAGCCGCGAGATCTCTGGACAGGCCCTGCGGGGCCGCGTCGATCTCCAGATCCAGATGCGGAAGTTTGCCCAGCGTGCCAAGCAGTTGCGCACGCCCCACGCACCCGGAACGCAACGCCGCCCGGGACAGAATGACCGGGTCACCCCGGCGCCTCGCCACGCGGTCGTCGATCTCAGCCAGGATCAATCGGGCCGGCCACGAGAAACGCTCGGGCGGAAGCCGAAGGATCCGCGCTTCGAGAGCGGTGGCCTCGCCCTTTTGACCGGCGACGTCGGGAAGCAACGACGACAGTCGCGCAGCAGCGGCAGAGCCAAGGCGAGATCCCCAGGCCGGGTCCGCCCGACCCGCGGCGACAACTTCGAGAATCTCGACCAGCGAATGCGCCGCTCGCACATCGTCGCCCCGACCGTACGCGACTTCGGCGGCGATGAACTGTTCTGCGAGCGCTCGCGCCGGCGTCACCGTTCTCGTTTCAGCGCCAGCCGGGTTGTCAGCACGCGCGGCGACCGTCATCCCAATCCACACGCAGGGCAGCCACACAAACTGCGCCCGCACGGTCACGGCGGCCCCTTGCCGACCAGGACGCTCCCCGCGAGGGCACTGTCAACGGCTTGCAGAAATGCTCTGAACGCAGGGTACTCCACTGCGCTCACCCGATGCCGGCGGACATCCACGTCGCAGACCACGTGTACGCGACCGTTCTCCTCGGTCACGCCCAGCTTGAGCGTGCCGAACGCCCCATCAATGAGCTGCGGATTCGGCCAGCGAATCGCGCGCCACCCCGCAGGCAACTCGAACAGCAAGTCTTCGTGGTGTTGCCACGGGTATCCGAGCTCCAGATCTTGCTGCCGCTGCGACAGGCGAGCGTACGACTTGACGAACTCGACCTCGCGCGCGGAGACCGGCACCAGCAGTTGCAGACCCCCGGCTGGAGTTTGCTGCGCCTCCGTCAGGCGCGGCACCTGCGCGGTGGCACGGACCCGCACCGGAGAATTTCCATCGTCGGTGCCGTCGATCTGCAGCCCCAGCAGGCGGGTGCCAGGGAAGCGGCCATTCCAGACCTGGCTGTAGCGCTCCAGGCGCTCGCCGGGCGTCTGGTAATGCGCTCGCCACTCGCGCGCCGCTTGCCCAGCAACGGTCACGGTTTCTTCGACGGTGGCCGCCCCCGTCGACGTCAGGCTGACCCGCCATGTGCGCTCTGCGCGGTTGGCCGACGATGGCAACATCGGCGTCTCGGTCAGCCTCACGCCCCGCGGGCCGACCAGCAGCGCCATCGCGCCCTGGTCTTGCTCCGGCAACTCGGTTGCACCAGAAAACTCGGCCGTTCCGTCCAGGAACAACCCGAGCGCGGGAACATGCACGATGGCATGATCGAAAATCGCGAGTGAAGCCGGGGTCCGGTCGAGACGCCCTCCGCGCCGCGTTCGCAACAAGACGAGTTCCGATTCGATCCCGGCCTCGCGCAGCAACACATGCAACAACGACGCCTTGTCTTTGCAGTCGCCAAATCGCCGGGCCAGCACCTGCGATACCTTGTACGGCTTGAAACCGTGGATGCCAAACTCCAGCGCCACGTAACGGGTGTTCTTGATGACGTAGTGGTGCAATGCCCGCACCCGGTCGCCCACCGTGGACAACCCGGCCGTCACCTCGCGCACGATGTTCCGGATGTCATCGTCGGCCTCGATCTGATCCGACACCAGGCTCCACCACCACCGACCCACGTCTTCCCATGACCGGTAAGTGCTCACGTGGATGCTGGGCGCGATCTCGCCCGTGCCAGGCATCGATGGCTCGATCTGCACCTTGGGAATGTCCCGCGCCGAAAACCCATACGTCACTTCGCCGCCCTTGCGTTCTTCGGTCCTTTTGAGAGACGCGATGCGGGGCTGGTTAAAATAAAACGCGCGCCCGACGGGGCCGATGAGCAAATATTCCCACCGTCGCTTCGGAATCGTTTCGGCGAGGAATTCGAAATCTCCGAAGTAATCGGCCATCGAGTTCTCGGGCGAGACGTCGGCCACGGTGTACTCCACGTCGATGACGTCGCCCGGCCGCAACCCGTCAAACACGATGATCTGCGCGCGCAAGTCATAGTAAAGGCCAACCCCCGGTTCGGACAGATCGCGATCATCGCGCCGGGCGACCTCGATGGACTCGACCCGGCCGGACGCCGCGCGCCGGACGATCTGCGCGCGCCGGACCTCGACCTCCTGCGCGCCAGGTGTGTAGCGCACCGGAAACTCCTGGTGCTCCCGCACGCCGCGATCCGTCCGCACGGCCACCACGCGCTGGAAGAACGCCTCGGACAGGCCATTGTTGTGTACGCGCACCACTTTTCGATCCAGCAGAACGATCGCCGGATCGACCTCGCTGGCCGACGGCGCACCAAGACCACCCTCGAATGCCTGGCGCGCGATCCGTGCAACATCTTCAGCGTATGCCCGCGACAAATCGATCGGTGCTTCTCCTGTGTTTTTTTCCGCTTCCGGGCGAAGGCGATGCAAGTTGCGCCGCAGGGCAGGATTTTGCGGGCGCAAGCGCAACGATTCTTCGAACGCCGCGATTGCCCCTGGCAAATCACCCTGTCGCGCCAGCAAGTGGCCAAATTCCTCGGCGAGCGGAGCGTCGTCGGGCACCTGCTCCCGGGCTTCCTGCACCAGGCCGCGGCAGATCGCTGCGTGGCCAAGTCCTTCCTCCAGACGAGCAACGTCAAGCGTCAGCGACGGCAAGTCCGGACGCAGCGATCGGGCGCGCCGCAATAAACTGATCGCCTCGCCTACCGCCCCACGATTCCGCGCCGCCGAGGCCAGATCCTCAAGCAAGCCGACGTCACCAGGAAGTTCGACGAACAGCGCGCGCAACTCGGCCTCAGCTTCGGCGCGGCGACCCAGCACCTCGAGCGCGCGCGCGCGCGCCCGACGCACCCGCGCGATGCGACGCACCTCCGCCGGGAGGCCCTCGATCCGCTGCAACGCTGCGGAGGCCAGCCCCGAAGACTGCTCCTCGGCGGCCAGTGCAATCGCAGCCAGGAAGCACCCCGGGGCGCGCTGAAGCGCCGAGCGCCAAAACGCCAGTGCCGCGTCGTCCTGATGGTGCGTTCGCGCCAGCTCGCCCAGATTGAACAGCGCCACCGCTCCAAGCTCCGGATCTGATGTTGCAGCCAGAGCCTCCCAGGCCCGGCGACGCTCGTGCTCGTCCCGCGCCACATCTGCGAGCAACAGCCACGCCTGCCGGGCGAGTTTGTTCGTCGCTTGGCGGGCAGCAGCTTCCGCCACCTGGCTCTTCGCATCCTCGGTGCGCAACACGCTCAGCGCCAGCGCAAGATCGAGGTCGGCCCGGGCGCGAACATCCGCACCCGCTTTTGCGAATTTCTGCGCCCGCGCGTGCAGGGCTGGGCCAAGTTCGAACGGTGGCGTTACCTTCCCGGATCGACGTTGCGGCTGCGGTGCAGCAAGCGTCCCATTCGGCACGAAGGCGACTCCGGGCAGCATATGACCAGCGGCGTCCGTGACGCGCAGGAACAATCGCCACGGCCCCGACGTGACGATGGTCTTGACGGCCACCAGGTTGTCGCCGCGAACGAGCCACACCGACACCGCAGCCTGATCCGGTGTCGCCGGATGCACGGCGGTGGTGGACAGGACCGTTTTCCGATTGACCCAGACCTTGATCGGTCCCGGTGAGCCCACGCGCAACACCGCCTGCTGGGCTCGCTCGCTGCGCACGTAGGTCAGGGCAAGCGCCGCCGCCTCGTTATCGGGGCGAAGCATTCCATCGAGCAGCAGCGCACCGTTGCGCAACAGTGCCTGGGGTGCCCGGCGCCACCGCACCGGTCGTTCTTTGCCCGCGAAAGTCGTCGCAGGATCGGGCTGCCCCGGCCCCGTCCCCGAGATCTCCGCCGGCGTCGTCCGTTCAATCGCGCCTCGCCCCTGCGCATCGAATGGCCCCAGCACCCAGAAGTCGCGCGCCAGACCGAGCGTCGCCAGCAGGCGATTTGACTCGGCGCTGTTTCCCCGCCGCTCCTCGTCGAGCGCCAGATGGTAGGCGGCCTGGGTCGCCACCAGCGGATGCGTCTGCTTGTCCTGCACCAGGCGACGCAGCGTCGGTGCGAGTGCGCCCGGGGGAAGGTTGTCCTCCATGCGCAACAAGGCCGCGAGCGGACCCATGGCGTCCGGGTTCCGTCCCCGATGGCCGAGGTCGCGGGACTGCTCCACCAGCTCGCGCTCGAACCAGGTCGCGCCAGCGGCAGCACCTGGCACC
>CAYSKR010000236.1:0-6810 GCA_964431675.1 uncultured Myxococcales bacterium | reverse complement strand
AGATGCTCGCAGGTCAGCCAGAAGCGCCGACCACCGAAGCCCCGTGGCGGCGTCCCAGGGCAGGCACTGAATGCGGGAGATCCCCTTATCAAACCAGCGCTCCAGGCTGCGGCGCCGCTTTCCTGGTGGCAGCAACAGGATCCCGAATCGCACCTCGCCGAGTATGACCGGATCAATCGCGAAGGCGCGCTCGTTCCGGCGCAGCCAATCGACCACCGCAGGATTGGGCGCTGCCTTGGTCGGCTCGCTAAGAACGTTGGCGTCTACCAGGTAGATCACAACGTATCGGTCGATTCAGATTCGAGGCTGGCGAAAAAATCCTTCTCGGGACAAGCAAGCAACCAGTCCACCACGCCCTTGTTGGGCTCGGGCGCGATGCGGACAAGCCGATACTCACCCGCTTCCGCGCGTTCGATCTCGAACTCCTGGCCGACCTCAATGCCATCCATCCGCCGGATCTCGGCCGGGATGACCACCTGGCCTTTCGTCGAAATCGCGGTTCTCATCTATGTAAGATTACGTCTTACTTGGCCAAGGTCAAGGCTCGACTGGAAACTTCCGCAGCGCGCAGCCGATAACGTCCGTGTGCTACCTTTGTTGCGGAATGACGCCGGACGAAACGCAGGCGACACGGGTCACGCGACGCGAATATCACCGAATGGACGAGGCCGGAGCATTGCGACGTCAGCCTCGCGTCATGCTGGTCGACGGGCAGGTGGTTGAGATGAGTCCGCAGGGGGCGCGCCACGTGCTTGCGGTACACCGGGTGGCGTCGGCGCTGGAGCGAGCTTTCGGCCCCGGCTTTTGGGTACGCCGCCAGGCACCGCTCGCGTTCGATCCCGACGGCGAGCCCGAACCCGACGTGTCGGTGGTGCGCGGATCCGCAGACGAGTTTCTGAGCGATCATCCCCACGTGGCCGAGCTGGTGGTCGAAGTTGCCGATTCGTCCCTGCGCGAGGATCGATCTCGCATGGCTGCGCTCTACGCAGCCCACGGGATCGCGGAGTATTGGATCGTCAATCTGGTCGACAACGTCCTTGAAGTGCATCGTGGCCCGGGCGCTGGTGGCTATGCGCGCGTCACGTCAATCGCAAGAACCGCCTCGGTCGCACCGCTCGCCGCGCCGACCGCGGCCATGACCGTCGATTTGATGATTCCACGATCGCTCATGGCGGAAGTAAGACAGGCGATGGCCGCGCTCAAGATACTGGATGCGTGTTTGCAGCTCGCATGCGACCCAGTGCTCGAACACGGGTCCGGGGTCAGCGGCCAGTATTTCCGGGACCAGAGGTAACCCGGCCACGGCGTTGCGAACACCCACGTCAAAAAAGTGAAACCGTGGAGTCTTGAGCAGTCGCGCGCGTGCAGAGCGGGCGAACGGAAGCAGCGAGAATCCCAGCAGCGTGTCTTCGAGCACCGAGTAAAAGCCCCTCAACGTCGAGAGGGGAACTCCTGACTCCTGCCAGATTTTCGTGAGGTTGATCGGCTTGCCAGAGTCCGCTGCGGCGAGTTGCAGGAAGCGCCCGTAGGCACCGAGGTTGCGCGCGGCCATCTCGCGCAGGACTTCTTCCTCGATGTACGACTCGGCATACGAGGCCAGCGTGCGGGCGAAGCTCGACCCTTCCGTGAACGCGGCGGGCAGATTGCCGACGACCAGCATGCTTTGCAGGGTGCGCGTGGGAAACGGCGCACGCGGGCCGGGGCCTGGCCTCGGCAACACGATGCAGGACGTCGCCGCGACCTCCCAGCGGCACACGGGACCCAGGTGGAAACGATGCACGCGTCCGGGCAGCAGGTTCGTGCTGCCCCGGCGCAGGCGTCGAGCGGAACTGCCCGTCAGCGTGAAGGTGAATCGGTTGGGGTGCCGGTCAAGCAGAAGCTGGATCTCGTCGAGGAGTTCGGGCACGCGCTGCACTTCGTCGATGAAGACCTGCCGGTGGCCGGGGCCGGTGGCCAGCAATGATCGGCTCAGCGCCTCGGGATCCCGGGAGAGGCGCGAACGCTCGCCTCGTTCCTGCAAGTCGAACACCAGATCCTTGGGCCCGCGCAGCATGTGGAACAGCGTGGACTTGCCGGTTTGCCGGGCACCCAGAACGAGGCGTGCCTTTCCGCGCGACGCGCGGGCGGCGAGTGCCCGCTGCAGGAGGCGTTCGTATTGCATGATGCCGCATATTATAGGCCTGTTTTAGCGGTGCGCCGCTATAAGTATGGGTAGTTCCAGGGTGGCTGCGCCCTGCGCCTCGGCAGCAACTCTACGCCGGCGGGTGCATGGCGCGCTTGCGCCGCAGCTTCTCGACCAGCGTCGTGCGGTTGAGGCCAAGCAGCTCGGCGGCGCGGTTCTTGTTGCCCCCGGTGCGCTCCAGCGCCTCGGCGATCATGCGGTCCTCGACGGCCTCGAGCAGCGCGCGCAGGTCGGTTCCGTTTTGTGGCAACTCGGGAACGGGCGTGTGGAATTCGTCCGCCGCGACCGGACCCGTGCGCAGCGCGTCCGGCAGATCCGCCAGCGTCAGCATGCCGCGGCCCTTCATGATCACGACGCGTTCGACCAGGTTTTCGAGCTCGCGGATGTTGCCCGGCCACGGATGGCGAAGCAGCGCTTTCATCGCCGCCGGTTCGACACCCTCGACGTGCCTGCGGTGGTGTTCGTTGGCGCGCTCGATGAAGTGCTCCGCGAGCAGCGGAATGTCCGAGGCGCGCTTGCGCAGCGGTGGCAGCTCGATCGGCATCACGTTCAGTCGCCAGAACAGGTCGGTGCGAAAACGTCCCTGCGCCACTTCGCTTTCAAGGTTGCGATTCGTGGCGGCGAGCAGGCGGACGTCGACCTTCTGCGAAGTCTCGTCGCCGACGGGGTACAACTCACCGTCCTGGATCAGGCGCAACAGCTTGGCCTGCATCCCAGGCTCCATCTCGCCAATCTCGTCGAGAAAAATCGTGCCGCCGTCGGCCTGCGCGAATCGGCCCGTGCGGTGGGCGCTGGCACCCGTGAAGGCGCCGCGCACGTGTCCGAACAGCTCGGATTCGACCAGGTTGGCGGGGATCGCCGCGCAGTTGACGGCGACGAACGGTTTCCGCGCGCGCTGCGAGCCCGCGACGATCGACTTCGCGACCAGTTCCTTGCCGGTGCCCGATTCGCCGGTGATGAGGACCGTGCAGCGGGTGTCGGCCACCTGCGACAGGATCGCGAGCACCGGGCCCATCGCAGGGTCGCGGCCCAGCAGCCACGGCGAAATGCGATCCCGCCAGGCAAACGGATCGCCCGCCTCGTCCGACGGTGCCGAACGCGCGAGAATCGCCGACAACGATTCCTCGAGCGCCTTGAACTCGAACGGCTTGATGAGAAAGTCGCGCGCGTCCATGCGCATCGCGCGCACTGCGTCGGGGATCTCTGCGTTGCCGCTCATCACGATCACCGGCGTGGGCGGGGTCGTCTTGCGCGCGGCTTCGAGGATCTCGAACCCGGTGACGCCTGGCATGCGCAGGCCGGTCACCACGATGTCGAAGTGTTCACGCTGCAGGTGGCGCAGCCCCTGCGGACCGTCGCCGGTCACCACATCGAAGGACGCCGATCGCAACAGGTGGCCGAGTTCGTGGCACAACGACTCCTCATCATCACATAAAAGCAGGCGTGGCATGGGGGCGGCAACGGGCACGGGTTCGCTCATGGTATCGGCAACGGGCAAGTGAGATCAGCGCCGTCAGCACGGCTGCTCTGGCGACGATCCGATCATGACAGCTTTGGATCAAAAGCGTCAAGAAACGGTTGCGTTCCTGCACGAAAGGCGGCGGAGCGTCGGCTGGCCTTGCCGCCCGTCCGCTTCGGTGCGAAGTGATGGGTCATGAAAGCGATCATCATCGGGGCCGGGCGCGGGCGGCGTCTCGCGGCCATGACGGACGAGCAACCAAAGTGCTACGTGCAGATCGGCGACCGGCGCATCCTCGACTGGACATTGCTGGCGCTGCGCGACGCGGGGATTGACGACATCGTCTTCGTCGGCGGCTACCTGATGGAACAGATCCAGGCCGACTATCCAGATCTGACGTACTGCCGCAACGACGACTGGCCCAACAACAACATCCTGGCCTCGCTGTTCTGCGCCGAAAAGCACATGTCGGGTGGCTTCGTGTGCAGCTATTCGGACACGCTTTACCGGGCGTCCGTCGTCGCGCGGGCGCTCGCGAGTCCGGCGGACATCACGCTGGCGGTCGATACCGACTGGCGCAATCGCTACGTCGGCCGGACCATGCATCCGGAAACCGACGCCGAGAAGGTCATCGCCCGCGGCGGTTTGGTCGAGCAGGTGCATCGCGACATTCCGCCTGGTCTTGCCTCCGGCGAATACACCGGGGTGGCCCGATTCTCGGATCGTGGCGCGGCCTTGCTGGTCGAGCACTACCACCGAGTGCGCCTGCAGCACGCGGGCAAGCCATGGCGCGAGGCCGCCGTATTCGAGCAGGCTTACAAGATCCTGCTGTTCCAGGACATGCTCGAGCGCGGCGTGCCGATGCACCAGGTGACCACCCACGGGCAGTACATCGAGGTCGACACCGAACAGGACTTTGCCTACGCCAATCGCGTCTGGGCTGCGAACCCGGTGTGACGTTTCTGTGCCGCGGTCGACTGGGCCGTCAAGCAGCCTGAGAAGCGCCCCGGGCAGTGGCTACCCGCGGCCGCGGAATTCGATCTCGGACACCGAGATGCCGCGGCGCCGGTCGGCGGGCAGCCAGGTCAGGCTCTCGGCGGCGGTTCCCCTGGGGTTGTATTCAAGGCCGACGTGGCCGCTGTAACCGAGGCGTTCGAGCTCCTGGAAGATGAAGCGAAAATTGAGCTCGCCGGTGCCGGGTTGGTTGCGTCCAGGCGAATCGGCGACCTGAATGTGCCCGATTCGCGCCGCGTGTGTTTGCAAGCTGGCAGAGACGTTCCCTTCCATGCGCTGAAGGTGGTACACGTCGAAGAGGTACTGGACGTTGGGCGCGCCGACGGCGGTGATGAACCGCAGGGCGTCGCGCGTGTTTCCAAGCAGGTACCCCGGCGTTTCAAAGCTATTCAAGACTTCGACCAGCAACGTGATGCCGGCGTCCTGCGCCTTGCTCGCGGCCCAGCGCAGGTTGTCGCGGGCCAGTTCAAGCTGGGTTTCGCGGTCCTGTCCCGGCCGCGCCTTGCCGACGAGCGTGTTGATCAGCTTGCAGTTGAGCGTTGTAGCTAAGGCGATGGCGATGGGAACGTTGCTGCGAAAACGTCCCGACCGCTCGAGATCAGAGATGAGTCCGCGATCACCTGCGGCTGCGTCGCCTGCGTCGAAATTGATCAGCACGGTCGACAGTTGCGTGTCGCGCACCTTTTGCGCGAGGGCGGCGAGATCTTCGCCCGCGGGCCAGTGGAACTCGACCGCGTCGAAGCCGAGGCGTGCGGCTTCGTCAAATCGGTCCAGGAAAGGTAGGTCCGGAAGGACGACGGATAGGTTCAAGTCGAAACGCAGCATGTTGAGTTGCAGACCTTGACGCGAGCAGCGCCGTCCGGTCAAGTCGCGCCATGGTCGCAAAAGAAATGGCACGCCCCTTGCGCAGCGCGAGGGGCATCCATTAATCTCCCGCGATGTTGCCGGAAGGTCATCTACCCGAAGCGCTGACGTTCGATGACGTGCTCCTGGTGCCGTCGGCAAGCGACGTCCTGCCCAAGGATGTCGATGTGCGTAGCTCGCTGACGGCGAGCATTCCGCTCGCCAACCCGATCGTGTCGTCAGCGATGGACACGGTGACCGAGGCGCGCACCGCGATCTGCATGGCGCGCGACGGCGGCATGGGCATCATTCACAAGAACCTGGGCGTGGCCGAGCAGGCGCTCGAGGTGACCAAGGTCAAGAAGGCCGAGACCGGCATGGTCATCGATCCGGTGACCATCGGCCCCGATCAGAAACTGTCAATGGCGCTGGATCTGATGCGCCAGCACGAAATTTCTGGCCTGCCGGTGGTGGGCGGCGACGGGCGTGTGGTGGGCATCTTGACCAACCGCGATGTGCGTTTCGAGCGCAACCTGGATCAGCCGGTGCGCAGCATGATGACGACGAGGCTCATCACGGCACCCGAGGGCATGGGCCTCGAAGCTTCAAAGGAATTGCTGCACACCAACCGAATCGAAAAACTGCTGGTGGTCGACAGCGCGGGCAAGTTGCGCGGCCTCATCACCATCAAGGACATCGAGAAGGCGCAGCAGCATCCGTTCGCGGCCAAGGATGAACTGGGCAGGCTGCGGGTCGGCGCGGCGGTGGGCATTGGTTCCGACCGAGTGGAACGGGTCGCGGCTCTGCTTGCGGCGGGCAGCGACGTGATCGTGGTCGACACCGCGCACGGACATTCAAGATCGGTGGTCGAAGCGGTGGCCGACATCCGCATGTCGTTCCCGCGCGCGCAGATCGTCGCCGGCAACGTCGCCACGGCCGAGGCGGCGCTGGCGCTGGCCCGGGCGGGCGCGAACGCGATCAAGGTCGGCATCGGACCGGGCTCCATCTGCACGACCCGGGTGGTGGCCGGCGTTGGCGTTCCACAGATCACGGCCATCGCCGACTGCGCGCGTGCGGTCGAGAAGCTGGACGTGCGGATCATCGCCGATGGCGGCATCAAGTACTCGGGCGACGTCACCAAGGCGATCGCGGCCGGGGCGCACACGGTGATGATCGGCAGCCTGTTTGCCGGCACCGACGAGGCACCGGGCGAAATCATCTTGTACCAGGGCCGCAGCTACAAGGTTTACCGCGGCATGGGATCGGTCGCGGCCATGCGCGCCGGCAGCAAAGATCGGTACTTCCAGGCGGA
>CAYSKR010000235.1:0-8109 GCA_964431675.1 uncultured Myxococcales bacterium | reverse complement strand
GATCGCCGCCGGCCGTGCGATCCTGCCCGCGAACATCCGCCACCCCGAGCTCGAGCCGATGCTGATCGGCCGCAACTTCAAGGTGAAGATCAACGCCAACATCGGCAACTCGGTCGTGCGGGCGTCGATCGCGGACGAGGTCGAGAAGCTTCAGTGGTCCGTCCGCTGGGGCGCGGATACGGTGATGGATCTGTCGACCGGGGCCGACATCCACGAGACGCGCGAGTGGATCGTGCGCAATTCGCCGGTGCCGATCGGCACCGTGCCGATCTACCAGGCGCTCGAAAAGGTGAGGGGCAAGGCCGAGGATCTGACCATCGAGCTGTTCCTCGACACGCTGGTCGAGCAGGCAGAGCAGGGCGTTGACTACTTCACCATCCACGCCGGCGTGCGCCTGCCCTACATCCCGATGACGGCGAAGCGCTTGACCGGCATCGTGTCGCGTGGCGGCTCGATCATGGCGAAGTGGTGCCTGGCGCACCACAAGGAGAATTTCCTTTTCACCGAGTTCGAACGCATCTGCGAGGTGATGAAGGCCTACGACGTGTCGTTCTCGCTGGGCGATGGCCTGCGGCCCGGCTGCATCAAGGACGCCAACGATGCGGCGCAGTTCGCCGAACTCGAAACCCTGGGCGAGTTGACCCAGATCGCGTGGAAGCACGACGTGCAGGTGATGATCGAAGGTCCGGGCCACGTCCCGATGCACAAGATCAAAGAGAACATGGACAAGCAGCTTCGCGTCTGCCACGAGGCACCGTTTTACACCCTGGGGCCGCTGGTCACCGACATCGCGCCCGGCTACGACCACATCACGTCGGCGATCGGCGCCGCGATGATCGGCAGCCTCGGCACCGCGCTGCTTTGCTACGTCACACCCAAGGAACACCTGGGGCTACCCAACCGCGACGACGTCAAGGCGGGCGTCATCGCCTACAAGATTGCCGCGCACGCCGCCGATCTGGCGAAGGGTCACCCGGGCGCGCAGCGCCGCGACGACGCGCTGTCGAAGGCGCGCTTCGAGTTTCGCTGGAACGATCAGTTCAACCTGTCGCTCGATCCGCCGACGGCGCGCGCGTACCACGACCAGACGTTGCCCGCGGAGGGGGCGAAGACGGCGCATTTCTGTTCGATGTGCGGACCGGCGTTCTGCTCGATGAAGATCACCGAGGACGTGCGCGCGTACGCCGCCGCGCAAGCCGTTTCGCCTGCCGCCGCAGTCGAGGCCGGGCTGCGCGCCAAGGCCGAGGAGTTTCGCAAGCAGGGAGGGAACATCTACGCCGCGGCCGCCCCGGGGGAAGAGGTTGCGTCCTGATGCGCGTTGCCCCGCGCGTCGTTGCCCTGTGGGCATTGCTGTCCTGCACGGCGCTCGGTTGTTACGGGGCGTCGACCGATTCCGGTTCGGCGCTGACGGTGGATCCTGGCGTGTTGTACGGGCAGATGTGCTCGCGCTGCCACGGCAAGGACGGCAAGGGCGAACCCGAAATCAAAAAGCTCATGCCGGTGCGGGATTTTCATGACCCAGCTTTTATGGCCAAGCGATCCGAGGAAGTCGAGCTGGCGATCATGTCAGGTCGCAACCTGATGCCCGGCTTTGGCGGGGCGTTGTCGATGCTGAAAATTCAACATCTGGCGGGTTATGTGCGAAGATTGGGGCGTCCATGAACGCCAAACACCTCGTACGAGCTACCATCCTATTGGCCACCTGGGGGACGGCGCAGGCCGCGCTCGCTGTTGGCCCCGCCGACGTTGGCCGTGCGCACGCCAAGAAGGCGAACCAGCTTGCCACCGCGGGCAAGTGCAAACAGGCGATTCCAGAATTCACGTTCGCGTACGAGGCGCTGTCCGATCCCGCGATTCTGTTCAATCGGGCCGAATGCTTCCGCAAGCTCGCGCGCAACATGGAAGCCGCAGCCGACTACGAGAAGTTTCTGGTCGACATGCCCAGGGCACCGAACCGCGCCAGCGTCGAGGCCCGCATCGCCGAGCTGCGTGCGGCGATCGCAGCACCCGCGTCGGCTCCGCCCGCACCGGTGCCACCACCACCACCACCACCTCCACCACCACCACCTCCTCCGGGGCTTCCCGCTGCGGATCTGTCGGCAGCCGCCGCACCAGCGTCGGGGCCTGCTGCGCCTCCGCCCGCAGCCGTGCCGCCGGCTTCCCCTCCGCCGAAGAAGGAGAAGAAGGACGAGACGCCAAAACCCGCCGAGCCGCTGGAGATCCCGAAGTTCGGCGAACTTTCGCCGTCTGATTCGGCCGTTGGCCCCGCGCCACCGGCTGCGGGCCCGTCCCTTGGCCCCGCTCACGCGACCGACTCGACTTCAGCCGACGCCGCGCTTCGGCTGGGCGACGCACCTCCTCCCGACGAGCCCTTCCTGTCGCGGGTGCCCGCCTGGGGGTGGGTCGCGCTTGCCGTGGTCATTGCGGCGGGTGGCGCGGCGGGGTACTACTTTGCGCGCAAGGATCCCACCAAGGCACCTCCCACCAACCTCGGCAACTTCAAGTTTTGATCATGCGTTCATCAATTCGTCACCTGCCTCTTTTGCTCCGGCTGACCTTCGTGGCGTGTGCCCCACTGGCCACGGGCGCGGTCGTGGGTTGCGCGCAGCCTGACTCGGTCATCAAGGTTGAAGTCACCGGCGAGGTGTCCGGGATCCTGCAGATGGAAGTGTTTGTGACCGTTGGCGGTCAGGAGAGCTCGATGTACGTCCCGGCAAAGCCCCGACCGATCGCTCTGCCGACGGACTTCAGCATCCAGATCCCACGCGCACTTTCCGGGGCCGTAGTCGTTACCGTTCGCGCCAAGGGTGCCGGTCGCAATGAGGTTGGCGTTGGAACGGCAACTGCGTCCGCTTTTTTTGTGGGTGCAGCCACCTCGTTGCTCAAGATCACGCTGCTGCCACCCGGATCATTGACTCCTGCCGCGCCGACCGCGCCGTCTGATGGCGGCTCGCCGTCGGCCGACGCCGGATCGGACGTCGACCTGTAGGGGGTCTCGCCGTGCCGATTTCTCTGCGGGTGGTTGGCGGTGCCCCTCGCACCGAGTCGGCTGAGCTCGAGCAACAGCACGACACCGCCACAAGCGCCGACTGGCGCTGGCAATTGCGCCGCCGCATTTCGACCCTGGAAGAGATCGAAGCTCTACTGCCACTGACCGACGATGAGCGGCAGGCGCTGCGGTCGGCGCCGGCGCATTTTCGGGTCGGAATAACCCCGTACTATTTCTCGCTCATCGACAGGGCGCACCCCTGCTGCCCGGTCCGCATGCAGGTGATTCCGCGCACCGCAGAGCTCGTCACCGGGCCTGGCGAATTGCTTGATCCCCTGGGCGAGGACGCGCACCGGCCGGTGAGCGCGATTTTTCATCGCTACCCGGACCGCTGCTTGCTCCTCGCACTCGATCGGTGTGCGATCTACTGTCGGCACTGCAACCGTCGGCGCCTGGTGGGTCAGCAAGAAGCCGCCATATCCTCGACCGACCTCGCGGAAGCGGTTGGCTACATTCGCCGCACCCCGGCGATCCGGGACGTGCTCATTTCAGGGGGCGATCCCCTGACCCTGTCGACCAGCAAGCTGGAAGAGATCATTGCGTCCGTCCGCGCGATTTCGCACGTCGAGATCATCCGCATCGGGACGCGGGTTCCGGTCGTCTTGCCGATGCGCGTGGACGATGAGCTCTGCGCCATGCTCAAGCGTTACCACCCCCTGTTCGTCAACACTCACTTCAACCACCCGAAGGAACTGACGCCCCTGGCCCGCGCGGCGTGCGAGAAGCTTGCCGACGCGGGCATTCCCCTCGGCAATCAGACGGTGCTCCTGCGCGGCGTGAATAAGTCGGCCCGGGTCTTGCGGCTGCTATTCACCGAGCTGCAGCGTTGTCGGGTGCGTCCCTATTACCTGTTCCAGGGAGACGTGGCGGAGGGAACCGGGCATCTGCGCACGTCGGTGGAAACCGGCATCGATCTGATCCGGCAGATACGTGGGCACATCTCTGGCCTTGCGGTTCCGCACCTGGTCATCGACGCTCCCGGCGGGCTGGGCAAGGTGGCCATCGGACCCGAGGACGTCCTGTCGCGGGGGCCCGACCACTGGACGCTGCGCAACTACGAGGGGCGCACGGTCGACTACCCGCAGCCGCTGGCAAGCGACCCAACCTGCGCGTACGACGAAGTTTTTTTCGCCGAACGCAGCGGCACCGGCAGTGCCTATCCGCTCAAGCGGTGAATGCCGTCGACGACATGCCAGGTGGCCACGATGGTCAGATCGACCAGGGCCTCGGCGCGCCGGGCCTGTGGCACCACCAGGTGTTCGAAGGTACATAGGGCCTCAAGCTGCCGCAAAAATCGGGAGATGATTCGCCGGTCGGACTTGCCGATCCATGAGCCCAGCTTGCCGACCAGGAGCAGCTCATGCTGTGCAATGAAGCGGGCGGCAGACTCGGCATTGTCGCGTGATTTCTTGGACTTGCGGTCGAATATCTCAAGCAAGTCTTTACGGTATTCTTCGAGATCTCTGTCGAGGCTGTCGTTGAGCTTGAAGTATTCGGCGACGGTCTCCTTGATTTCCGTGTACTCGGTCCGCGCGCCAATCCGTGTGTTCGTCGGGGCCCCCTTGCACAGCCGCTCGACGTCGAGGATCCGGTCGACGTATTCCAGCTTCGCCAGGGCGGCCTGCCAGTCCTTGTATCGGCGTCGCCACCGGCTGCTTGGGTCAAGCCACACGGCGAAGGTGTCCGCCCAATCCTCGTCGGGGTGCTTCTGCGCGTAGTGAAACATGCCCGCGCGGTGCAGGTACCGGACGTAGTCGCGACTCCAGGGGTTCGGGTTGTACACGTCGCGGTATGGGCGCCGGAAGTCGCCGAAGGTCTGGGTCCAGTCGCGCCGCCGCCACAGCTCGAAGGCGTAGTTGATGGCGTGTCCCGTCTCGTGCCGCAGGTACATCAGGACTTCTTCCTGCGAGTATTCGAAGAGGTGGTCGTTCACCAGGCCCCACAATGCAGCGTTCGCCAGGTACCAGGGCACGTTGACGCTGATGGCGCGGTCAGTGGTCCAGAAATCGTCGTCGCCCAGGTAGAACTCGGGCAGGAAGGTGATGCCTTTCTGCCGGACCTCGCGGACTACCTGGGCGATGCATTCGCCGAGCGCGCCCTCTGCGACGAGCTGCAGATCACACACGCGCGAGGACAGCAGCTTCTGCTTGCCGACTTCGCGAGCCACCGTCGCTGGCACCGCCAGTTTCGGGGTCCGCATCGAGCGAATCTCGGCCAGGGCCATGAGCGGTACACCTTTACCACGCTGGGCAAGGCTGCTAGCCCAATCTGGGCCAAAAAAATATTCCCGGCAGCGACGCGGGATCGACGCGCGGTGGTATGGTGCGCCACGATGACATCCTGGTCTCGGCCAGCCCTGGTGCTGGTCCTGTACCTTGGCCTTGCGGCGGCGGGGCTGGCCTGGTCGTCGTCGCGCGGGCACCCTTTTGTCTGGCGCATGGCTGCCAGGCCCGATCCCGAGGTTCTGCTGGGCGCGCTCGGCGGCCTGATCATGGGGCTCGGCGTGGTGTTCGCCTCGCGACTTTCAATCTACCGCTTTGAATGGGCGCGTGCGCTGCACCGCGACTTCCGGGCGCGCATCGGACCGCTGCCTGACTCGGAGATCGTCATTCTGGCGTTGGCGTCATCGATTGGCGAGGAGGTCTTTTTTCGCGGCGCGCTGATGCCGGTCGTTGGTCTCGGCCTGTCGAGCCTGGCCTTCGCCGCTCTGCACGTCGGGCCGAAGCTCCGTCACCTGGCCTGGACCGCGTCGTCCTTTGTCGTGGGCATGATGCTGGCGCAGCTATTCAAATGGTCTGGCGACTTGACCGGCCCGGTGATCGCGCATTTCACGGTCAACTTCCTGAACCTGCGGTACATCGCCGCGCACGAGCTGCGATGAACGCATTCATGCGCAGGCTCGCTGCCTGGTTGTCCGCCGCGGCGGTGTTGGCGGTGGTGCAGGGGCGATTGGGAGCAGCCGACGATTTTTCCGGGGCCGACAAGCTGCGCTCGATCTACTCGGCCGAGTTCAGCTTCACGCAGGATGGGCTGCCGGTCGTGCCGGTGGCCATCGCCGAGGGGTTGTTGCAGGTCACGGTGTCGGCCGAAGGCGGTCTGCGCCTGTTGCCGGAGGGCGAAGGCGGGCCCGAGATTCGCGCCGACGATGCGTGGACCATCGCCGGATCGTCGATGTCGGCGGCGAAGTTTCGCTACTGGGCGGTGGTGTGGCGCGGCCGGGGGGGCGATGGCAAAAGCGCCGCCGCAGAGGCCGACGCCCGGAAGGCGCGCGGTGAAAAGGCGCGCATCTTTGAGCATGGGACGTTGTTCGCGGTCGCGGGCGAGGTGCTCGACCGGCGCGAGGCGTTGGTCGCCGTCGGACCCTACGCGACGTTCGAGCTGGCAGACAAGGCACCGGTGCAGGGATCGCTGTCGGCGCGCGGCCGTGGCGTTCACTCGGAACTGGTGGAACGGCCGCGCGGCGAGCTCGAAGCGGTGGGGCAACGGACCGGTGCGCGCGTGCGCAACGAAGGAGTTCTGTGGTTCTCGCCCGTCGCGGACGGGCCGATCCACGTGCGCTGGACGGGAGCCACGCCGGGGGAGGGCAGTTACCACGGCAGGGTTTACGTGACCATTGATCGCCGGGGCACACTCGCGGTGGTCAATGCGCTACCCGAGGACAAGCTCCTGGCGGGTCTGGTGCCGGCCGAGATCTTTCCCGCTGCGCCCGCCGAGGCGCTCAAGGCGCAGGCGGTGGCGGCGCGGGGTGAGCTGCTGACCAAGATCGGCTCGCGGCACTTTGGCGACCCTTATAGGCTTTGCGCGCAAACCCACTGTCAGGTGTACGCGGGGGCGGGGCGTGAGACGCCGCGCACCACGGCAGCGGTGGTCGCGACCCGTGGCGAGGTGGTGTTCAATCGCGCCGGTAAAGATCTCGTCGATACCGTCTATTCGGCGAACTGCGGTGGTCACACCGAGCACAGCGAGAACGTCTGGCCGGACATGGCACCAAGCGAAAGTCTGCGCGGGCATTTCGATGGACCGGCGACTGCGGCGGGTGAATTTGCCCGCGGTGTCACGTCAGACAATGTAGCGAAGTTTCTGGAAGCCGCCCCATCCGCGTGGTGCGGGCGAACCAAGCAAGGCGCGGACAGGTACCGTTGGATGGTCACGCGGACCGCGCAAGAGCTGCGGCACCTGCTGACCCCTTTTCAGGTGGGCGACGTGCGATCCATCTCGGTCGTGGCTCGGGGCGTGTCGGGCCGCGCCACCGAGGTTCGCATTGTCGGCAGCGGACGCACCGAGACGCTTCGCGGCGAGCTGCGGATCCGCCAGGCGTTTGGTGGGTTGCGCAGCTCGTTGTTCACGGTCGAAATGACCGGCGGTGATGCGCACTTCCGTGGCGCGGGCTTTGGCCACGGCGTCGGCTTGTGCCAGACGGGTGCCATCGGCATGGCCCTTGCGGGTACGAATTACCGCACCATCTTGCAGCACTACTACCCGGGCAGCGTGCTGCGGAAGTTGTGGTGACCCCCCGGCCCCCGGCCCCCGGCCGCATAAAAAGCGGAACCTGGCGGGACCTTGCCGGTTGGGCGGTTTGCGTCTAGGGTTACTGGCCATGGTGAAAACAGTCAGCCTCCCGTGGAGTTGCCTTTTGGGCGCGGTTTCGCTTCTGGCCCTGGCCGCTTGTGGATCGACCGGCCCCGAGTTGAAGACCTCTGCCACCTTGAACGCCTCGCAAGAGGCTGGCGGCGCGGCGATCGATCGATCGCGCTGCGACGCAACGGGCAAGGAAGTGGTGCCGGCCGACACCAATCAGGACCGGAAGCCCGACGTGTTCAAGCTGTACATCAAGGGCAAGGACGCGGCGGCCGCCCAGCTTGCCTGCAAGCAGGTGGACCTTAACTACGACGGCAAGATCGACATCGTATACCACTACGACGACACGGGCACGCTGAGGTTCGAGGAGTTCGACCTCGACTTCGACGGCAAGTTCGCCCTGATGGCGTTTTATCAGGGCGGCAAGAAGGTCCGCGAGGAGATGGACACAAACTACGATGGACGATCCGACTACACTAAGT
>CAYSKR010000234.1:0-16343 GCA_964431675.1 uncultured Myxococcales bacterium | reverse complement strand
GGCAACGGCGCCCGGCTGCCCAGCCTGACGGAGCTACAGACCATCGTGGACGATTCGAAGAGCAACCCCGCAATTGACCGCGTGGCCTTCCCGGGAACGTCGTCGTTGTCCCCGTTTTGGACGTCTTCCCTGGTGTCCGGCTTTCCGGGCTACGCATGGTACGTCTATTTCAACTACGGCAACGCGGACTACTACTTCGTGCCGTTTTCGTACGCTGTTCGGTGCGTGCGCTGAGGACGGGGACATTTTTACACTTTGACGTTTTGACATTTTCCGGAAGATCCGAAAGGGGAAAGCAATGATGGATCGTTTTTGTGCGGGTTCTTTTGGATCCACCGGCCGCGCCACTTGGCGGGCAGGGTTTGGTTCGCCGCAGCTCGTTGGCGTGCTGCTCGTGACGATCGGCTGCGCCAACAACGTGAATACGGCACCATCCTTGACCGGGTCAACGGGCGGCGAAACGGGGATGACTTCCCCGGCGGCTGGCGGGAACCCACCGACACCGGTGGCCGATGCAACACCGCCAGGTTCCAACTCCGACGCAGGTAAGGCTGTCGTCGATGCCTCCACGGTGGTACCCGGGATGCCACCCATGGGTGCCTTTTTTGGCGATTCGCGGTGTCCCAAGGATGCTCTGTTCTGCGAGGACTTCGAATCTGGGATGCTCGACCCCATGCGCTGGAGCACGCAGAAAACCAATTCCGTCATCGCGGTCGATGGCACCCGCTTCGCCCGCGGCAAGAATGCCGCGCATCTCAAGATCACCAGCACCAGGGCCGAGAGCCAGGCGTATATCAAGACGACGGCCAGCTTCCCGCTCGCGGGGAATCATGTGTTCGTGCGCGCATTTTATTACTTCGATACGGCGTTGCCGAACCGCTGGTTCACCGTCTTCAAGGCAAACGAAACGACCCCGCCCGCCGGTGGCTTATACAGGTTGGATCTGATTCCAACCTCCGAGACCAGACCCATGGTGCCGGCTTACTATCGATGGATGGGCCGCGAGTCGTCCAGGGATCTTGCGCCGCAAGGGATCTGGGCTTGCTGGGAGTGGGAATTCAATTTCGAAGGTGCCAACAACGAGATTCATTTCTTCAGCCAGGAAGCGCCGCTTACTCGCCTGGACGTCGTGGGAACGCCTGCCATCAAGACGGCAAGCCTGACGTTCGGCGCAAACCTGCCCTTCCATCCCGACATCAACGTGCGTCCCGACGGGTTCAACATCTGGATCGACGAGGTGGCGGTCACCAAGGAACGCCTCGGCTGCACGAAGTGATGGGTAAGCTTTTTTCGTAGATTCAAGGTACTGGTATCAGGTCGCTCATGTCCAAGCTCACCAAGACGCTCACCCGCAAAGCCTCGGCCACGCCGCGAACCGCCAACCTTGCTTGCCTGGTGCTTGCTGCGGGAAAGGGCACGCGCATGAACTCGGAGCGCGCCAAGGTCCTGCACACGCTGCTTGGCGCGCCCATGCTCACCTACCCCATCGATCGCGCGCGGGCGGTGGGGGCGAATCCGCTGGTCGCGGTGGTGGGGTATCAGGCCGAAGAGGTCAAGCGCATGCTCGCGGCGCGTTACGGCGACAACGGGGTCGTCACCGTGGAGCAACGCGACCAGCACGGCACCGGACATGCCGTCAGGTTCGGGCTCACGGCGTTGCGAGGGTTTACCGGGACCGTCCTGATCCTGTGCGGCGACGTGCCGTTGCTGACCGAGGCGACGCTGCGCGCGCTGGTGGCCGCGAGCCAAGGTGGCCGCGGCGGTTGCCTGGCAGTGGCGACGATGAAGGTTGCCGATGGGGCGGGCTATGGCCGCATTGTGCGCGCCGCCGACGGCAAAGTGCTGCGCATCGTCGAGCACAAGGACGCGACGCCGCAGGAGCGGCGAATCGACGAGGTCAACGCTGGCCTGTACGCGGCCCCGGCGGATCTGCTGCGGCGCGAGGTGCCTAAGTTGCGATCAAACAACGCGCAGCACGAGCTTTACCTCACCGATCTTGTCCTTGCGGTGAGCGGCGGCGAGGGTGCGGCAGCCGTGCTGGTCGATGCCGAGGAAGTCGCGGGCATCAATGATCGCCGACAACTGGTTGCCGCCGAGGCGACGCTGCGTCGGCGCATCGTGCGGCGCTGGCAAGAGGTGGCGACGTTTCGCGATCCCGAATCGGCACTGGTCGAACCGGGCGTGGTGCTGGCCGTCGACGTCGAGATCGGGCGCGGCGTGGCGCTGCGCGGCCAGACCAAGATCGGGGTCGGCACGACGATCGGCGAGGGCGTCGTGCTGACCGACACCGAGGTCGGCGTCGGCGTCGAGGTGCGCCCGTATTCGGTCGGTAACGGCGCGGTGATTGGCGATGGCTGCAAGATCGGACCGTTCGCGCACCTGCGGCCCGGAACGGTGCTTGAAGCCGACGTTCACCTGGGCAATTTCGTCGAGACCAAGCAGACGCGCCTCGGACGCGGCGCCAAGGCGAACCACCTTGCCTACCTCGGCGACGCCACGGTCGGCGCGGGTGCCAACGTTGGCGCGGGCACCATCACCTGCAATTACAACGGCTATGAAAAGCGCCAGACCATCATCGAAGAGGGTGCGTTCATCGGCTCGGACAGCCAGCTCGTCGCGCCGGTGCGGGTAGGCAAGCGCGCGGTGGTCGGCGCCGGTTCGACCATCACCGAAGACGTGCCCGACGGCGCGCTGGCGATCTCGCGCGTCGTGCAGCGCAACATCGTCGGCTACGCCGACAAACAAGCAGCCAAGTACGCGGCGGTGAAAGCCAAGGCGGCGCTGACGAAACCCGCGCGCACTCCGTCGAAACCGCTCCTGGAATAATTGACACGGATCGTCGCTGCGCCGATCATCGGCGCGTAGAAAGCGAGGCCCGATGCCCACGTCCGTGAAGCAGTTCTTCGATGAAAAAGTTCCGAGTGCGTTGCTCAAGAATCCCGACAAGGTCAAGGACGTCGCGGCCATCTACCACTTCAAGGTGACGGGCCCCGACGGCGGCGAGTGGACGGCGGATCTGGCGTCCGCGACCCCAAGCTGCGTGGTCGGCCTGACCGGTACCGCCGCATGCGTCGTGGAAGCCTCGGACGATGACTTTCGCAGCATGATCGACGGCGGCATGTCTGCGGCGATGCAACTGTTTTTCAGCGGCAAGTTAAAGATCACCGGCGATCCGAACCTGGCGACGAAATTGACCAAGGTTCTGCAGCTCGGCCAGGGCGGGTAGCGGGGGAGTGTGGATGGCGGGGCCGTCAGAGCGCGTCGGCCACTTACATTTCGCCCTCGTTATGGGTGATAATAGTTCGTAGCGTGGGCGTTTCGCAGAAACATCGCGTCATAGATCCGGTTCTGGCGGATCGGCTTCGCCGCATGCCCGTCGTCGTCGTCACTCGAATCTCTTGATCGTCGTCCCGCCCTACAGCGCGTCGAGGGCGCTCTGGAAGTCGGCCAGCAGGTCGCGCCAGTCCTCGACGCCGACGGAGATGCGCACCAGCGCGTCGGTGATGCCGGTTTGCTTCAGCTCGTCGGCGCTCATCTCGGAGTGCGTGGTGGTGGCGGGATGGCACGCGAGCGTCTCGACGCCGCCGAGGCTGACGGCGTTGCGCGCGATCCTGAGGCGGCGCAGAAAATCGAACGCTGCGGACTTGCCGCCGTTCACTTCGAACGAAAAGATCGCACCGGGATAGCGGCACTGGGCGTCGCGGATGCGCACCTGTTCCGGATCGGTGAACAGCGACGGGTAATTCATGCGCGCGACCATCGGGTGCAGGGCCATGGCCTCGGCGATGCGCTGGCCGTTCTTGCTCTGCCGGTTCATGCGCAGTTCGACCGTCGGCAAGCGGCTGTCGAGCATCCAGCACTCGTCGGGTTGCAGGATGTTGCCCAGAATCGCGCGCGTCCCACGCAGGGCCGAGATGAGCTCGGGATTGGCACCGAGCACCGCGCCGCCCAGCATGTCGCTGTTGCCGGCCAGGTACTTGGTGGCGGAATACACCACCAGATCGGCGCGGTGATGAATGGGGTGCTGAAACGCCGGGCCGAGGAAGGTGTTGTCGACGACGACCAGGGGCCGATCGGCCGGGCCGCCCGACGCAGCGCGAGCGTGGGCCGCCGCGGTTGCGGACGAGATGTCGGCCATCACCATCGTGGGGTTTGCGGGAGTCTCGACGAACACCATGCGCAGGTTGGGCGTGGTTGCGATGGCGGCCTTGAGGGCCGCGGTGTCGCCCGCGTTGACGCCGACGGCGCGGATGCCAAGCGGTTCGAGCAACTGGTGGATCAGGTGCTGCGTGCCGCCATACAAGGGCGTCGTGTGTACGAAGCTGGAACCGGGCGGGCAAAAGGTGAAAAACAGCGTCGAGATGGCTGCCATGCCCGAATTGAAGACGGCGGCGGCAAGCGCCCCCGGTTCAAGCGGAACGATCTGATCTTCCAGGATCTCGGCGTTGGGGTGCGACAGGCGCGAGTAGATGAGGTCGATGTTCTCGCCCTCGGCGGGACGCGAGCGGCCCAGCGCGATGGCGAACGCGCGCTCCGCCGCCTCGGGGCTGTGAAACACGTAGGTTGACGAGCGAAACACCGCCGGCCGGGCTGAACCCACCGACAGTCGCGGGTCGAAGCCGCGCGTCAACACGGCGGTGGGGGGGCGAACGACGTAAGGAGTCTTCGTGCGGTTGTAAGAGCCCATCGCACAATGGTACCCGCTTGCGGGCGCGCGCCGGGGTAAAACCACGCCGTGCTTCTCGCCGCGATCGTGGTCGCGCTTGCGCTTGCCACACGGCTCCTGTGGGTCGTGCTGGTGCCAAGCAAGCCGGTGGGCGACTTCGCCATGTACATCGAGGCGGCGGATCACCTGATCGAGCATCGCGCCTTCGACTCCGAGTACGTCTACATGCCCGGATACGTCTACCTGGTGGCAGCCGTCCGCGCGATGGGCGGCGGGTGGACGGCGGTCAAGTTGATCACGGTGGTGCCCGCGGGGCTGTGCGCGGGTGCGGTGTTCGCGATCGCGGCGCGGCTGTGGGATCGCCGGGCTGCCGTGGCGGCGGGCGTCGCGTACGCCCTGTGGCCGGCCGGCATCGTCATGTGCAGCGTCACCGGGACGGATGTGATCGCGTCCGTTGTCATCACCGCGGCGATCGCGATCATGGTGTGTACACCGCGCGAGCGTCTCTGGTCGGCGGTCGCGCTTGGCGTCTTGATCGGCGCTGCGGCGTGGATCCGCGCGGTCGCTCTCTTGCTGATTCCGGCCAGCGTCATCGGCATTCATCTGCTGGCCGTGCCATGGCGAGCGGCGCTGCGGCAGGCGGCGATCACCGGCGTTGTGGCGTTCGTCGTTCTGGTGCCGTGGGCCGCGCGCAACCAGCAGCGTTACGGCGAGTGGTTCTTCAGCGACAGCCACGGAGGCTTGACCGCGCTCGTGGGCGCAAACCCGAACACCGATGGCAGCTACTCGCGCTCGCTCAACCGCATCTTCGAGGAAGTGACGGGGCACGCGCTGCTCGCCGAGCCACACCGGGAGGCCGATCGCGCCGCCTACCAGCTGGCCATGGATTGGACGACCTTCTCACCTGCGTACGCGGTGGGGCTGCTGGCGAAAAAGGCCGAGCGCTTGCTCGGCAGCGAGGGGCCCTTGATGTACTGGCCAGTGTTTCGCGCCGGCGTGTTGCGTGAGCCGCAACGGTCGTGGTTCGTCGCGCACCAGCGCGCGGTTGTTGCGGTGGTTGAAGGTTTCTGGTGGTTGCTCGTGGCCACATGGGTTGTGGGGTTGGTTGTGACGGCCCGGCGCCGCAACTTTGCTGCGTGGGCACCGGTCCCGATTCAGGTCGCCCTTGCGGCCGTGTACATCGTATTTTTTGCCGAAGCGCGGTACCAGTTGCCCATCGTGGTGCTCATGTTTCCGACGGCCGCCGGTGGGGCGATGGTTTTTTGCGATCTTGTGCGCGATGCGATTGGCGCAAGGCGGCTTGCACGCGCGCGGGTGATTTCGTTCGCGGGCGGGTGCGCTGCAATCGTTGTCGTGTTTGCGGGTTGGGCGGCGTTGCAATCGGCGGGTCGCGTGCTGCGCGAGCGCAATCGCTTTGCAGTTTCCGCCTGTGCCGTGGACGGCAAGCCGCAAGTCTGCAAATGGAAAGCGGCTGGAAGAACGGCGCTCCGCGGCGTGTGGGACGGCGTCGGTTGCAACGCGGCGTCGGACGGATCGAAGTGTGCGGCCGTCACGACGGTCGAGTTGCCACCTGGCGACTTCCGCGTCCGTGTGCTGGCCGACGTTGTTGCTCCGGCTGACGCCGACGGTGCGGTGACGCTGCGGACGCCGGGTGGGGCCATCACCACGGTGCCTGTCGCTGGTCCGGCCGCGCCCGGAATGTCCGTGACCACGCATCACCCTGGTGGACCGCTGGAGGTGACGGTTCTTGCAAGTGGAAACTCGACGCGCGTCTGGTTCACCGGGCTGCGCGTCGATGCCGTTCCGCCGGGTGCCCCGGGTGCCCCGGGTGCCCCGAGTGACATGGAGACCAAGTGAAATTTCACATCTTGCCGCAATGGCTCTTGCGCGCGCCGCTCTTGCCTGCGCGCGATCTTGATCACGCGACGCGAGCGCTGCTCGCACATTCGCTCGGCCCGGCGGCGGTCAAGCTTGGCAGCCCAGATCTTGCGGCGGCGCTGGCCAGCACGGGCGAAGCACGGAAAAGAGCCTTGCCCGCGCTCGACCGTTACGCGAGGCGAGCGGCGTTTCGTCCCACACCGTCGGGTTTTCTGGCCGGCGTTGGCCTGGGTTCCATCGGCGCTCGGACCGCCATCCAAACCCAAACGGCGCGGGCATACCTGCGGCCTTCGTGGGCGCGCCTGGCCGCGTTCGGCCGCGCGTTGCTCGACGATTCAGGTGCGCGCGAAGAGGTCTTGCCCCAGGTGCGCTTGCGGGTGACTCCGTCGCTGTTGCGGCAAGGTTCGGAACTGTTTTGGGTCGCGTTCGAGGACCACGTGCTGGTGAACCGCGAGGCTGCGGCAGATGGGCGACTGCTTGCGGTCATCGAGATCGCCACGACGTGGACGACCTGGGAAGCTGTCCGTCGGACAGCGGGCAGCACCGGAGCTGAAAGCGACGACGATCTGGACGAGTACTTGATGACGCTGATCGGCGACGGCTTGCTGCTGCACGATCTTGAGCCGCCCATCGTTGGACCGCCACCGATGGATTGGATGTCGGCGCGCCTTCCGACCCGTGGAACGGTGGGAGAGCTGGCCCGCGTTCTGGACCAAGCCAGCGCTGCGTGTGGAGCGGGCGAGGTGGAATCGGCGCGCGTTGCGCTGCGGGCGTTGCCGGGGGCCAACCCGGCCGAGGCAGATCTGCATGGCGTTCTCATCGCCGCAGGCAAAGCAGCACCAATGTTGAGCCGCGTCGCGGTGCAACGTGCGGCCGCTCTGGCGCCGCTGTTATTCCGGTTGCAGGAAGCGATGGTGCCGCCGGTTTCAGAACGCGCGATGCAGCGGGCGTTGCACGAACGCATTGACGACATCACCGAGATCTTCGGTGCCGGTGCGCTGGACCTCGGTGCGCTCGCCACCGGTGGATACGGCGTGGACCTTGCCGATCCGACGCAAGACGACCATCCCGGTGCAGATTCGGCCCCCGCGATCGTGGCCCACCTGGTTGATCATGTTGTGTCGGCGGCGCGCGCCGGTGCCGAGCAGATCGATCTGTCACGCGACGAACTCGGCGATCTGCTGCCATGGTTTGATCCGCCACCGTCGTTCGAACTGGTCCTGGCTCCCGCGCGCAACACGCCGCGCAAACCGCCCGGCAGCGGGTGGCTATTGGGCCTGCACGCGCCGGCGGGCGCGAGTTTCGGCCGCTTCGCCGAGGCGCTGGGCGAGCCGATGACTGCGGCGCTGCGCGCCTTGGCCGTGCTCGAGGCGCAGGCACACCCGGGCGAGCTGGCACTCGACGTGGTGTTCGCCGCGGCGCCTGGCCTCGCCGATCTGTCGGCGCATCCGCCGATTCGCCCGTCGGCGCTCGCGCTGACCTCTTGGCCCGAGGGCACCGCCACCGAGGTGGTTTCCATCGCGGATCTGGAGTTGGTCAGCGATCCATCGGCCGAGGATGCGTTGGTGCTGCGACGGCGCGGAGGGAAAGTCGTGCGGCCAAGTCCACTGCATCGGGTGCGCTCGACGACGTTGCCGTCGGGCCTGCACCGCCTGATGGCTGGGTGGTCGTTCGCCCGCCAGCACAGTCCGTGGGCGCTGTCGTGGGGACCGCTTGGTGATTTGCCCGTCTTGCCACGGGTCGCCATCGACGGTTTCGTGATCGCGCCCCAGAGCTGGCGTATCCCGGCCCAGGCTGACCTGGGCAGCCAGGCCGCAATCGCCAGGTGGAGCAAGGCCTTCAAGGTGCCGCGCCACGTTCAGGTGGGCGAGGGCGACGAACTCATGTACGTCGATCTGCAGTCGCCGGGGGCGCGGGACGACTTGTCGCGCGCGAGCGATGGCCGCGTCTGGGCAATCTGGCCACCGATGGACCGTCTGGCCGATCGCGGGGGAAGGCGGGTCGAGGCGGTGGTTGCGGTGGTGACGTCGTTCGAGGGTCAAGGCGGCGACGCGGTGCGGGCGGCGCGGCAAGTTGCGGTGTCTCGCGGACCGGTGCCGCCGCCTGCTGCCTTTGCCCCGGCCGCAGGGTGGCTGACGTTTCGCCTGTTCGGCCCTGCGGCCAAGCAGGACGAGGTCTTGCTGGATGCGATCGCCGACACCATTGCCGAGGCGCATCGGGATAGCGAGATCGACGCGTGGTTTTTTCTGCGTTACGCCGATCCTGCGGGGCTTCGTCCGCATCTCCGCGTGCGCGCCCACGCGCGGAGCGCCACGCAGGAGGCTGCCTTCGTCCGTCGGCTTGAGCGCGCTTTGCAGCCGCTGCGCGCGGTCGGCACCATCGCCACCTGGGAGCGGGCGGAATACTTTCGTGAAACCGCGCGCTACGGCGGCGAAGACGCGATGCTCTGGTGTGAATCGGTGTTCGAATCGGACAGCGATCTGGCGTTGTCGATGCTGGCGATCGCGCACGAGTCACAGGCGTGGGTCGATGCCGATCCGCTGGAGCTCACGGTGCGCGCGTTCGATGCGACGGCGGCAGCCTTGGGCCTCGACTTGCCAGCGCGGCGCGACCTTGCCCGCCGAAAGCACCACGCGCTGGGCCTTGATCCAGACGTCCGGCCGTCCCGGCTGCGCGCCGACCTGGCACAACTTCTCACCCGCGCGCAGGAGGATGCGTTCTCGGCGGCGCTCGCCGCGCATCATGATCGCGTGGCTGCCCTGGCGCAGGCCGCTCCCACGCGCGAAGCCCTGCTGGGCGCGCTGTCGTTGCTGTTGCACCTGTCGTTCGTGCGCCTGTGCAGCCCAACGTTTGGCGTCCATGACGAGGCGGCCGCCTACCGCCTGTGGGAGCGCGCCATCGCCGCGGCCATCGCTCGCGGCGGCGGTAGCGAGTACCATGGCAAGCGATGATCTGCGCCACTTTGATTGATGACGGCACTTCGCCGAGGCGTGGGCCGATGGCCCTTTTGCGCCCGCCACGGCTTAACCCTGGCGACGCCGTGCGCATCGTGGCACCGTCGGGTCCCGTACCGCGCGAGGAGTTTGAAGCAGGGGCCGCCCGCCTGGGTCAGCGGTATCAAGTTCGCTACGATCCGGCGACCATCTTTGCTGAGGCGGGTTATCTCGCGGGGACCGACGAGCAGCGCGCGGCGGATCTGAACGCTGCGCTCGCGGACGACAGCGTTCGCGCCGTGATGATGGCGCGCGGTGGGTATGGCCTGTTGCGCATTCTCCCTGCGATCAAGACCGAACTGCTGCGCACGCACCCCAAACCCATCGTTGGCTTTTCCGACGGCACGGCGCTCCTGGCGCTGGCGGCCAAGGCGGGCGTGGCGAGCGTACACGGCCCCGTGGTCACGCAGTTGTCGCGCCTCGGCAGCGACGACGTCAACGCGCTTTTTGGTTTGCTCGAGCGCCCCGGACAAGGTCTGCTCCTTTCGGATCTCGACGCTGCGGTGCCGGGCCGGGTGCAGGGACCACTGGTCGGCGGCAACCTCTCGGTGTTTTCGCGCCTGATCGGCACGCCGTTCCTGCCCGACGTGATGGGCGCGATCCTTTTCCTGGAAGACGTCGGCGAACGCCCGTACCGGATCGACCGCATGCTGACCCACCTGGATCTGGCCGGCGTTTTCAGCGCGGTTTCCGCCGTCGTGGTCGGCGAGTTCGCGGATTGCAAGGAGCCGCCGGGCGGCCGGGAGAACGCGCCGACGGCGCAAGAAGTCCTCGCCGAGCGTCTTGATCGTCTGGCCATCCCGGTGGCTTTCGGCGGCCGATTTGGCCACGGCACGCACAACGGCGCTCTGCCTTACGGCACGCTCGCCGAGCTCGACACCCGCATCGGCACGCTGGTCGCGCTCGAAGGCGCGGTGAGTTAGTCGGTGCTTAACTCACGAAGCGCGGATCTGGGAACGAAGGCTCGTCGATCTTGCCGAAGCGCTCTTCGTAGCGGGCCAGGTTGCTTTCCAGGGCGCGCAAGAGCCGCTTGGTGTGGCGGGGCGAGGACAGGATTCGCGCGCGGACCCGGGCGCGCGGTGCGCCTGGTTGCAAGAACGCAAAGTCGAAAAAGAATTCGCTGTCGGTGTGGTTGATGAGCACCAGATTGCAGTACGCTCCCTGCGCGGTGACCTCATCGAGATCGATTTGAATTTGCGATTCCGCCGGTGGCTTCGGTTGGTCGGTCATGACCATGTTGTACTCCAGGATTTGCGGCAGCGGCACCGTGACCGGTAGATTTCGCATCAGCAGCATGTCGCGCGTCGTGGGCATCGACCTTGGAACCAGGCGCATCGGGGTGGCCGTCACCGATGAGTTGCGCATGACGGCGCAACCGCACGGCACCATCGCTCGCAAGGGTGGCCAGCGCGATCTGGACGCGATCGCCGCCGTCGTGCATGAGTTCGCGGCGGTCTGTGTGGTCATGGGGTTGCCGCTTGATCCCGAGGGCCGCGAGGGCAAGGCGGCTGTTGCGGCACGCGCCTTTGCCGAACGCTTGCGGGCCGCGTTGCAACTGCCCGTCGAGCTGGTCGACGAGAGTTTCTCGACCGTCGAAGCGGAGGAAGTCTTGCTGGCGGCCAACGTGTCACGCGAAAAGCGCCGCCGCGTCATCGATCGCCTGGCCGCCGCAGTGATCTTGCGCCGCTGGCTCTTAACTGGGCGGGACGAGAAGGTGTCATCATGACGCCTTCGATGCGAAGCGCGTTCCTGGTTTTTCTTGCGACGGCGGTGGCGGGCCTTGGGGCCGCGGCATGGCTGGGCCATGCGGTGTGGGTTTATCCGGATACACCAAGCGGCGCGGCCACCGGCGCGGTCGTCGTCGACGTGCCCAAGGGTGCTGGTGCCACGCAGGTGGCGGAACTGTTGAATGGGGTCGGTCTGATCGACAACCCGACGTTTTTCAGGCTGTACTCGACGCAGCGCAGAGCGGCGTCACGGTTCAAGGCGGGGCACTATCAGATCGCAGCGCCCGCGACGCCTCGGCAATTGCTTGAACTCATCGTCAAGGGCGTGGCCGACGAGACGATGGCCGTCACCCTGCCCGAGGGCAAGAACGTGGTCGAGATCGCCGAGATCCTGGATGCGGCCGGGATCACCTCGAAGATGGACTTGCTCGCGCGCGCGGGCGACGCGGAGTTCGTCAAGAGTCTGGACCTGCCCGGACCGACGCTGGAAGGCTATCTTTTCCCCGACACCTACAAGCTGCGGCCGCACATGGCCGCCGACAAGGTCATCATGACCCTGGTGCGCAGGCACCGTCAGGTCGCGGGCGAATTGCGCGCCGCCCGCGCGTTGGGCGTGGCGCTGTTGCAACGTGCGCTGGGCGAGGGCGACGCGCGCATGGTGACGTTGGCATCGATGGTTGAAAAGGAAACCGGCAGCCCGGAAGAACGGCCGCGCATCGCGCAGGTGTTTCTCAACCGGATGCTCAAGCCGTCGTTCCGGCCCAAGTTGCTGCAAACCGACCCGACGATCGTTTACGGATGCACGGCGGCACCACTGCTGGGCGGGAAAATTTCTGCGGCGTGCAAGCAATGGGACGGACGCATCCATCGCATTCACCTCGAAGACGCCGACAACCCTTACAACACGTACACGCATGAGGGCTTGCCACCCGGGCCGATCGCCAACCCGGGCCGTGCGGCGCTGGCCGCCGTGCTTAACCCCGACGGCACGCCTTACCTGTACTTCGTTGCGAAAAACGACGGCACGCACAAGTTCTCGGCAACGGTCGCAGAGCACGAGGCCGCAGTGACCCAGTACCAGCGGGGCGGCAAACCCATGGCCAAGTCGACGCCGTAGATGATCAAGATTCGCGACCTACAGAAAACGTTTCGTCCGCCGGGCACGGTGCGGGATCTTTTTCGCGGGCGGCTGTTCCTCGACTCCGTCACCGCGCTGGGCGGGGTGTCCCTGGACGTCGCGCCGGGCGAGATCGTTTGCCTCATGGGTCCCAACGGGGCGGGCAAAACCACGCTGCTGCGAATTCTGGCCGGACTTCTGGTTCCGTCGGGCGGCAGCGCTCTTGTTGCAGGCAGCGATGTCGCGAACGTCTCGTCCACGTACCGGCGCGCGGTGTCGTTCGTGGTGGGCGACGAGCGCAGCTTTCACTGGGCCCTGTCGGGACGCGAAAACCTGGTTTACTTCGCCGCCCTGCACGGCCTGCCGGGGCCCCTTGCCCGCAGCCGCATCGCCTATCTGATGGAGCGCGTGGGCCTCGGCGATGCGGCCCGGCGGCGCTATTCGGAATATTCGCGCGGCATGCGCCAGCGCCTGGCCATCGCGCGCGGCCTGCTCGGCGATCCGCGCGTTTTGTTGCTCGACGAGCCGACCCTGGGCCTTGACCCGGAAGGCGCGCACGATCTGCGGACGTTCCTGCGCGATGAGGTAATTCGCGGGCATGGCCGCACGGCGCTGATCGGGTCGAACGATCCTACCGAAGTGCGCGTCCTGGGCCAGCGCGTGTTGCATCTGCAACGCGGCAAGCTGCGCGGCGAGTCGGCCCCCGACAAGGTCGAGGAATTCTTGGGGGTGCCTGGTGGCTGATGCGCTGGCGAAATCGTCGCTGCCCGAGCCGCCGGTGCCCATGGCACAGCCTTCGTACGTCATCTGGTTTCTGCGCGTGCTATGGGCGCTGACCCGGCGCGAGATCGCCGAGGCGGCGCGCTACCGCGTCTCGTTCGTGGTGCGACTTCTGGCGTTCGGCCTGACCGCCGTGTCGCTGGTCTTTTTCTCGCGCTTCATCGGCGCGGCGCGGAACCCATACCTTGAACGCTACGGCGGTGACTACCTGGCCTTCGGCATCGTCGGCTTGCTGGTGGCCGAGCTGCAGCACGTGGGAGTCTCGGCCCTGGCGCAGCGGGTCCGCATGGCGCAGATCCTGGGTTTTTTCGAGGCGCAGATGGCGACGCCCGCGCCGCCCTGGATCGTCCTGGGTGCCGCACCGGTGTACGAGTTCGGCGTCGCAGCGTTGCGGTCCACCGCTTACCTGATTGGTGCCATGCTGCTGTTCGACGTGCAATTTCACGTCGCCGGTGCGCTGCCCGTCATCGCCGTCGTGGCGCTGACCCTGACGGCATTTGCCGGGCTTGGCCTGGTGACGGCGGCGACCACCATGATCACCCGCCGGTCGAATCCGGTGGCCGTGATTCTGGGCGCAGCGTCGGTATTCCTGTCGGGCGTCGTCTACCCAGTCGCCGTGCTTCCCGCGGGACTGCAGCAGCTCGGCAGCTTCTTGCCCCTGACCCACGCGCTCGAAGGTCTGCGCCAGGCTCTGCTTTCCCGGGCGTCGCTCGGCGATCTGGGATCCACGCTGCTCGCGCTGGCGCTTTTTGGCGCCATCCTCACCCCGCTTGGATTCCTGCTATTCGCCTTCGCATTGCGGCGCGCCCGCGTCGACGGATCGCTGACGCACTACTGAGGGGGGCGATGTCGTGACTGTCCCCTCTCACCACACGTCCGAACTGATCCTCAAGGTGTCGGGCCGCAAGCTGCTGGATCACGCAGGGACGGTGTCCGCCGACGATGCCAGGACGAAGGCCGAGCGGGAGCATGCTCCTTACCGCTCGCTCCTCGACGCCCAGCCTCGCGCGATCGACGCCGAGTTCTTCAAGGTGGCGAAGCTGCTGAAGCCCGCGCCCCTGAGGCCGAAACGCGGGCGGCGGGGGTGACTACTCGCCCGCCAGTTTAGTGTTTCGGACTTGCACAGTGGGTCACAGACTTGTCGTGCGTCCCTGCCGGTACTCGCGAATCGCCTGACGGGCAAGGCCGTCGAGCTTGCCGGCGGCAACGTTGGCCGCAAGGTGCTTGTCCCAGGCTGCGGCGTCGTACTGGGCGAACCACTGTCTGAATCGAGCGAGATCCTTGTTGGGGAGGCGCTTCACCGCGTGCGTGATCTCGGCAACTGTGGTCACGGCCCTTCGCATTCCAGTCGCTACGCGGCGATTTCCAGGTACGTCGATGAACTTCGCGGCGCGGGCAATTTCAGGCCCTCGGCCTTCATTCCCTCAAGGTGGAGGTGCATCGCTTCGCGCATGGATCGTTCAACTGATCGGCGCGATGCGGCGGCTGCCACACATCCCGGCAGGTCGGGCGAGTAGGCCGAGAAGCCTTTCTTGGTCTTTTCGATGATGACGAGCAGCTTCATGTTCCGCTACATCCGGCAACATTAGGTGCCAATGTTGCATACATATCATACGCTGCCGAGCAGCATAGTCTCCAGTCGAGGAAGATCCTGCAAGATTGAATGACGGATTGACGCAGCAAGGCTGGTTTCATGCCGCGCGCATGTCCGCGACGCGGATATTGTATCCCTTCGTCCGTCGCCGGACGTGTTCAGCGGGATGGGCGAACCAGTCGGCCAGGTTGGCGATGAGGCGGCTTTTTGCCCGCAGGCGAAAGAAGACCAATGACCGGAGCGCGTACGCATTCGTCCCGGGAGTGGGTCGGCCGGCGTTCTCCCATCGGTTGACGGTGGCACGGTCGACGCCAAGTTCGTTCGCCAGCTCGCCTTGTGTCAGCCCGAGCAACTTGCGCAGAAACCGCGTCTCGAAACGATCGAGCGCCTCGGTTCGAAGCACAAGGGCCGCAACAAAAAATGCCGCGCCGTCGATGACTTCGCCGGGCACATCGACCCACCCGCACTTCGGGCACACCGGCGTTCTGAGTCCCGCCAGGATCACCTGACGCAACCCAAGAAGATGACCGACGTCGTGATCGATCGTCTTGACCCGAGTGTCAGCCTTCTCGCACTGAAGACAGCTCTTTTTCACAAATGCCCTCCGTCCATGATGGTGATCAGCAACACCCGTCTCCCCAGATGGGCGTCGTGGGTCCCAGTATGCAATGTAACATATTGCAACATTGATCATGGGGCGTCAAGGCCGAGACAAGAGCCAACAGCGGCTGCCGTCCGCGCTCGTGCTACGTTTGGTTCACGATGGCACGGGATCGGGAGAAAGTGCAGACACTGGTGAAGGAAACCAGGGTCTTGGCCCCTGCGAATCGCGCCAAGCAACATGAAGACTGGTCGGTGGTCGACCAGGTTCGCGTTCGCAATCGCGGCAAGGGCGTGCGCACGATCAGTGGCTTGGTAGATCGGGCGGTACGCGAGGTGCGGCGTGAGCAGCGCGCTCGCCCACGTTAGTGCTTTACGCCGCGTCGCGCCCTACGCCGCCCGCAACGCCGAGGCCTTGATGTTGTGTCCCTTCGTCCGCAGAATCCGGAGTTGGAGCTGCAGCGGAAGCTCGGTCGGTGGAGCCTCACGCTTTTTCAAAACGAGCGCGGTAAAATCACGCTAGGGGGTCATGACAAAATAAAGCGGACGATTTGCTGTACCGCGAATGAATTGATCGTGTAGTTCCAGCGTGGATTGATGCGATTACGCTGGATATTGAGACGCTTCATTTCCTCGTCAGGAATCTTGACTCCAATCTTGTAGTCCTTCTTTGGCTACAAACCATCGCGCTTGGGCCTCATTGAGCGTTCCCAGTACCCCGAAGCATCATCTGTCATTTCGAGCGCAGCGAGAAATCTAATGCCATTCTTTGCTCAGGTCTTCCCATTTAGGGTTCATGCCATGGACCAGTGTGTTCTTTTTCTCTCTACGCCATTTTTTTATTTCCTTCTCTCTCGAAATCGCGCTTGTAACGTCGTCGGTTTCCTCAAAATAAACCAGCTTGCTCACGTTGTACTTCTCCGTGAAACCCTGAACCGTCTTATTTTTGTGCTCATATATACGCCGTTCAATGTTGTTGGTAACGCCT
>CAYSKR010000233.1:0-20029 GCA_964431675.1 uncultured Myxococcales bacterium | reverse complement strand
GCCGGATGATCTTGCGACCACCCGGCGCCGCAGCGAACTTAGTTGACCGCAAACTTCGAGTATTCGGCAGGAGTGAAGGCGCACTCGCCCTCGCTGCCGTAACCGCCGGAGGCATCCCAGCTTTGGCCCAGGAACGTCGCGGCGAAAGTCGGATCCCAGCACTGGCTGGCCGAAAGAGTGGTCGGCAGCGCGGCGCTGGCCGCCTTGATGTCGGCGCGACCTGCGCCGGACTGCTTCCAGCGGCTCTTGATCGCGTACGCACCGGCGGGCTTGCCCATGCTGGCCGGCACCGACGCGACAAAGTCCATGAAGCCATCGGCGGCGGGTTTCTGCTGGAAGACGTAGTTGACGTCGATGCGCGCTGTTGTCTCTTGGTCCCGAACCTGGATGAGCTGCGCCGCGACGTCGGTCGCTTCACCGCCGCCCATGCGCGAGTAGATGTACTTCGCCTTGCCCATCTCTTTCAGGTTCGGCATGGGCAGCGTCGCGCGGGCGTCCCAGTCGAGGGTGAAATCGCCGCGGCCGAAGCCTTCGATCGGTTGGCCGCTCGGGCCAAGCGCCGCAGTGTGCGTGCCTGAGAGTATCGTGATGAAAGCGCTGTCGGGGCTGGCTTTGGGTTTGCCCTCGAACTTGTAGCGGTACTGGTGGTCCCCTACCTTGGTCACCATCACGCGCCACGCCAGCGGTTCCAGCGGTCCCGTCCACGGTCCCCAGGTTGCGGTGTCGTTGCTGACGGCGGTGGGCGATCGCGCCACCACTTGCTTGACCAGCAGCAACACCAGCGCGCCGCCGCCATTGACGATGTGGGTCACCCCGTACGTCAGTTGATAGAACTCGGCGGTTTGGCCCTTGAGCGCCTGCGACACGGTTTCAATGGTCAGCGCCTGGCCCGAGGCTCCGGGAATCTTCATCTCGACGGTTTCCGGGCGCGGGATGCCGTTGCGCAATTCCTCCGTGGGGTCTGGCTGGCAAGCGACGAGCAGGGTGGGCAATGCAAGGGACAGGATGGCTACGCGATGTGTCATGTTGGTATCTCCTTCTGTCAAGAATAGACACAGCGGCGCGCGGGATCTGAAAGTCAGGGGTTGTCGACGAGATCCAGTCATGCGCATCAACCGCCGCAGGCGCCTATCCCTGTAGTTTTTTCTTCAGCTCGGCCAGGGCGTCGTCGGTGGAAAAACTGGCGGCGGGCGCGGCGGGTGATCCGGCTGCCGGTCCTGCCGGTCCTGCCGGTCCTGCCGGTCCTGCCGGTCCTGCCGGCATTTGTACCTTTTGCTTGAGCGCCGTCAGCGCATCGTCGAGCGAGCCTTTTTCCCCCAGCTCGCGCAGCTTGCGATCGGTGGTCGCATTGGCCGCACTGTTTCCCGACAGCTCGTCGCCAATGCTCGCCTCGGCCTCGACCGCGTCGATCTTGGATGACATGCGCTCGAAGTCGTCGAACGCCGATGTCCCGGTCGACAGCGACGATCCGCGTTTGTTGGCGCGCGCTTTTTCCCGCAGCGTGCCCTGGCGTAGCTTGACGTCCTTGACCCGCGCATCAAGCGCCTTGCACCCCGCCAGCAGTTGTTCGACGTAGGCTTGCTGATGGCGCGCAGCTTGCCCGGTTTCTTCGCCCTCGGCCGTTTTTTCAGCCTTGCGCCGCAGGGCCTCCTTCGCCAGGGCGTCGTCGTTGGCCTGAACCGCCGTGACTGCGCGCGCCTCCCAGTCGGCGGCTTCCTCGCTCAGCGAGAGGGCTTTCTTTTCCAGCTGTTTCTGTTCGGCGATGCAGGTCGCCACCTCGCCGCGCGCCGCCCGGGCTGACTCCTCCATGGCGCGGACCATCTGATCGATCTCCTTCGCCGGATCCTGCATGGAGTCGAGGAGATCATTGACGTTCGATTTGACCAGCGTGGAAAGCCTGTCGAGCATGCCCATGGGGCGAGCTTAGCGCCGCGGGGGCCGGCGGCGCGATTTTCTTTCCCGTGCGCGCGGGATCACCGCAACTCGGCGATCGCGGCGACCACGGCGGTTTCCTCATCGCGGGTCATGCCCTGGAACAGCGGCAGCATCAGGGTCGCGCGCCGCAACTCCTCGGAAACCGGCAGCGGTCCGGCGGTGAAGTTGCCCTTGCCCTGGTAGGCGGGCTCGCGGTGCGCGTTGGTGAGACCGCGGCGGCAGGAGATGCCACGGTCCTGGAACCAACGCAGCAGCTCGTCGACGGTGCGCTTCGACGACGGGCGCACGCGCGTGGGGAAACTTTGCCAGTTGGGGCGCGCGTTGCCGCGTGGCATCGGTGGCGCAAGGACGGGGTGCCCATCGAGCGCCGCGATGAACGCCGCGGCGAGCCGTTTGCGCTCCGCCAGCGACGCCCCGAGACGCCGCAGTTGTGGCCGCACGATGGCGGCCTGCAAGTCGGTGAGGCGAAAGTTGTAGGCCGGCTCCATGAACGCCTCGGCGGCGAACGGATCCTTGTCGCGCAGCTCGGGCGGCACGGTCATGGCGTGCTGGCGCGCGAGCCGCATCTTGTCGGCCAGAGCCCGGTCGTTCGTGGTCGCCATGCCGCCGTCACCGGTGGTCACGATCTTGCGCGGGTGAAACGAGAAGCAGGCGATGCGACCGTGCGGCTTGCCGATTTTTTCCCAGCGGTCGGCGATCTCGACCTCGGTGCCCAGCGCGCATGCGGCATCCTCGACCATCGAGACGCCGCGCTTTTCGCTCAGCGCAACCAGTCCCTCGATGTCGCAGGGAAAACCAATTTGATGGACGCACAGGATGGCCTTGGTGCGCGCCGTGATCGCGGGTACGACGGCGGCGGCTTCCATGCCGAAGGTGTCAGCGGCGACGTCGACGAACACCGGCCGCGCGCCCAGCAACGTGATCGCGTTGGCGGTGGCGATGAAGCTGTGGCTGACCGTGACGACCTCGTCGCCCGGGCCCACTCCGACCGCGCGCAGCGCGAGGATCAGCGCCGAGGTGCCGCTGGATGTTGCCACCGCGTGCGGGGCACCGACGATGGCGGCAAACTCGGTCTCGAACGCCGCGACCTCGGGCCCTTGCAGGACCCAGCCGGAACGCACGACGCGAGCGGCGGCTTCGGCTTCTTCGGCGCCGAGATCGGGCCGGACGATGGGGATCGTGACCTTCAGGCGCTAGTCCTTTTGGCCTAGACGACCGGCGACTTTGGTCGCTTCTTCAACCGCGCGCGCCAGCACCGAGCGCATGCGCCCATCTTCGAGGGTGAGCAGGCCGGCGATGGTGCAGCCGGCGGGCGTCGTGACCTGGTCTTTGAGCGCTGCGGGGTGCTCGCCGCTTTCCAGAACCATGCGCGCGGCACCCTGAAGCATCTGCGCGGCGACGTGAAATGCGACGTCGCGCCGCAGGCCCATCATGACCGCGCCGTCGGCGAGCGATTCGAGGACGAGGTACGCGAATGCCGGGCCGCTGCCGTTGAGCGCGGTGATGACGTCCATGTTTGATTCGTCGAGTTCGAGGCAATCGCCCACGGCCTTGAAGATTTCCAGCGCGATCGCCAGCTGCGCGTCGGCGACGCCGGTCGAGCGGGCGAGCACCGTCATGCCCTGGCCGATGACCGCCGGGGTGTTGGGCATGGCGCGAATGATGGCGCTCTTCGGCAGCCAACCCTGTAGCTGCGCCAGCCGCACGCCGGCGGCGATGCTGATGACCAGCTTGCCGGCGAGCGCGTCCCGCAGGTCAGCGCCAGCGAGCGCGGCGGCCATGTGCTGCGGCTTCAGGCACAGCAGCGCCACGCTGCACTCGCGGGCGGCACCCAGGTTGTCGATGCTGGTGCGCATGCCGTGCGTCTTGGCCAGCTCGGCCACCAGCTCGGCGCGGCGATCGGTGGCGAACACCTGCGCGGGCGGCAATTTCCCGGCGCGGAAGATCCCGCGCACGATCGCCTCGCCCATGGTGCCGCAGCCGATGACCGCCAGGGTTTTGTTGCCTTCGAGCATGCGGGCAGTATAGCGGGCTATGCGTCCGGAAGGTGCAGGACGCGGACGAAGTACGGGTTTTCGGGCGTGGTCAGAGATCGCAACAAGGTCAGCTTGCCAGTGTCTGGATCGACCGAGAACGTGACCAGGTTGTTGCTGTCCTGGTTGGCAACCAGCAAGAAGCGGCCGTCAGGCGAAAGCGTGAAGAGGCGCGGGGTTTTTCCGCCGGCCGAAACGTGCTCGACCAGGCCGAGTTTTCCTGACGCGGGATCGACCGCGAACACCGCCAGACTGTCGTGGGCGCGGTTCGACACGTAGACGAAGCGGCCGGAAGGCGCGACGTGAATGTCGCTGCTCCATTTGCGGCCGGTGTAATCGCCGGGCAGCGCGGACAGACGCTGCTGCGCGGTCCAACTGCCGCCCGTGGCGTCGTAGTCATAGGTGATCACCGAGCCGCCTAGTTCGGTGACCAGATAGATCCAGCGGCCGTTGCAATGAAACTCGAAATGGCGCGGGCCTTCACCAGCGGTTGTACGCGCGGCCGGAGGATCTTGCGGAGCGAGTACACCCGTGGCCGAGTCAAACGCGTAACGCGCGACCAGATCGGAACCAAGATTGGGCGCAAAGGCAAAACGGTTGGCCGGGTCGAACCGAATCGCATGCGCGTGTTGTCCGGCGCTGTGGACCAGGGTCGCGTCGCCCAGAGTGCCATCAACTAAAATTGGAAACAGGTTGATGGTGTGGCCCGCGTAATTCGCGGCGAGCAAGACCTGGCCGGTGCGATCCACATCAAGATACGTCGGCCCCGCGCCCTTGCTCGGATCGACGCCAGCGGTCGCGACCAGGTTGAGCAAGGTCAATGCGGCGCTGCCTTGATCGATGCGGAATGCCGCCACGTGGTGCGTGCGGTTGCGGGTGACGTACAGAAATTTTCCGGTCGGGTGGACGGCACAACCCGACGTCGCCCCGCCGGCTTCGGCGCGCCCGGCCGGGGTCAGGTCGCCCGTGGCGGCATTGAAAGCGAAGATCAGGATGTCGCCGATCGCGGTGCCGCAGCCGAGATAAACGAAGGAACGCGGCATGGTGATGGTGTTACCATGCCGACCGACCGGGCGGCAGCGGCACGCGCTCGCTGGCGAGCGGCGGGGTCTATACCTCGATTCGCAACAACTCGACCAGCGGCGCATCGTCGCCGCGCGGCGGCAAAGCGGACAGATCAATGCGGCCTTTGATTGCCCAATCCTCGTCGCCTTCCGGATCGATGAGGCGCTGCTGCACGTCCCAGACGCGGGCTGCGGTTGGACGGATGATGGTGTTGCCTGGGCTGCGCGCCTGCGGCGTGGTCACGAGGCGCGCGTGCTGAGCGAAGTAGGGTGCCATCTCGTTCTTGAGCCGCAGCACGAGCCCGCCGGGCGCATCGTCCGCGGGGCGCAGGCAGGCCGCGGCTTCATCCCAGTCCTGGCGCGCCAGAGCGCCCAGAAGGCGGTGCAGCTCTGCCCGCACGCGGGCGGCGAAGGCACGCGGATCGGCAGCGGGATCGCGTACGGCTGCGGCGGTCGGCGCGGTTTTTTCTGTCTGCACATCCGGCGCGCCGAACTCCTCCCACTCTTCCAGCAGGCTCGCGTCCACGGTGCGCAACATTGCGGCCAGGGTCGCGGCCATCTCTTGCACCGGTGCCGTGGCGAATCGCGCCGGCACGGATTGCGACAGCGCGCGCGTCGCCTGCGACAGGTAGCGCAGCAGGACGCCTTCGACCCGCTGCAGGCCAAGCTCGCGCACGAAATCGTCGAAGCTGCAGAAATTTTCGCAGAGCTCGCGTGCGATGCCCTTGGGGGCGATGTTTTCCTGACCCACCCATGGATGCCGGTTGGCAAAGTCGTTGAACGTTGCATAGATGAAGTCGCGGTTCGGTTTCGGCCATTCCAGCTCGTCGAGCTTGGCGATGCGATCCTCATACGGAATGCCTTCTGCCTTCATCGCCGCGATGGCCTCGCGCTTGATGCGATCAAGCTGCGCCATGAGCACGGGGCGCGGATTTTCCAGGATCGACTCGACCAGCGACAGCACGTCGAGCGCGTACAGGTCACTTGTCGGGTCGAGCTTCTCCATGGTTTCGATCAGGTACAGCGACAGCGTGTGGTGCAGCGAGAAGTCATCTTGCAAGGAGGAACTCGGCACCGGCTCGGGACAGCGGGCGCGTTCAGAGCGGCGCAATTCGACCAGGCCGGCCCCGCGCAGAGTGCGAAAGCATCGGGCGGCCGTGCGTTGGTGCGCGCGCCGCGCGTGCTCGCTGTCGTGTGCCGTCGCGATCAAGTCAAGCAGAGCGCGGTAGCCGCCGCCGCGCCGCGGATCGCCGCGCTCGCTTTGCAGCAGGCTGAGCAACAGGCCGTGGGTGACCGCGAAGCGCGATTCCAGGGGCTCGGGCTTGCCCCCGACCAGGCGATCAAACGTGCCCTTGTCCCAGTGGATGTACCCTTTGTGAGGCGGCTTCTGCATCGTCACTTTTTTTCCGCCAGCGGCCTTTTGCTGGAGGCGCTTGTTCTCGATCACGTGCGCCGGAGCCTGGGCAACCACCCAGCCTTCGTCGTCGAAGCCCTTGCGCCCGGCGCGTCCGGAGATTTGCTGGAACTCGCGCACGCCCAGGATGGCGTCCTTGCTGCCGTCGTACTTGCATAGCTGCGAAAACAGCACGCTGCGAATGGGAATGTTGACGCCAACACCCAGGGTGTCCGTTCCGCTGACGACCTTGAGCAGCCCCGCTTGCGCCAGGCGCTCGACGATGCGGCGGTAGCGCGGCAGCAGGCCCGCGTGATGGATGCCGATGCCGTGGCGCAAGAAGCGCTGCAATTCCTTGCCGTAGGGGCTGGCAAAGCGCTCGGCCGACAGCGCCTGCTGCAGGGCGGCCTTTTCGGGTTTGCTGCACACGTCGACGGACATCAGGTTGCCGGCCTGTTCGGCGGCGGCGCGCTGGGTGAAGTTGACCAGGTAGACCGGCGCGCGGTTTTCCTTGATGAGATCGGCGATGGTCTCGTGCAGCGCGGTTTCCCGGTACTCGAAGGACAGCGGCACCGGACGTTGCATGCCGCTGACCGTCGCCACCTCGCGGCCGGTGCGTTCGCGCAGCCGCTCCTCGATGCGCGTGGTGTCCCCCAGCGTGGCTGACATCAGCAAGAACGTCGTCTGTGGAAGCGCGATCAGCGGCACCTGCCAGGCCATGCCGCGCTCGCGATCGCCGTAGTAATGAAATTCATCCATCACCACGCATTCGGCGATCGGAGCTTTCGCCGGATCGCCGCGCGTTGCCATGGCGGCCAGCACCTCGGCGGTGCCGCACAGGATCTTGGCTTGCTGGTTGACGCTCGCGTCGCCGGTGACCAGCCCAACGTTGTGCGGCCCAAATGCGGCGCACAGGTCGAAGAACTTTTCGTTGACCAGCGCCTTGACCGGACAGCTCCAAAAGCCCCGCTTGCCCTCGCACAGCGCCTTGTACAGGAACGCCATCGCCACCAGCGACTTGCCCGACCCGGTCGGGGTAGCCAGCACCAGGTGTTTCCCGTCCAGGATGGCGAAGATGGCTTCTTCCTGCGCGGGATAAAGCGCGAGCCCCAGGTCCGACACGTAGCGCAGGAAACTCCCGAGCATGTCCTCCGACGGCGCGAGCATCGGCTTGCCCACGGGCGCGGGCGCAACTTGCAGAGGCATGGGAGTCGCAGTATCACGCGCTGGTCAAAAAAGGATCCTGGTTGTGTCGTCCTATATATGACGTTGGTGCGCCGAGTCGAGGTTATCATGCTACGATCTCCCTGTGAGAGCAGAGGATCTGCGTGCGTACGCATCCCGTCGTTGGGACATCCTCGAACAGGAAAAGGATCGATGGCGTGCGGAGCGGTTTCGGACCCAAGGCTCTGCGGCGACTGTGGCTGCATCGCTTGCCCTGCGAGAGGTGGGGTGGCGGATCATCGGCGAGCCAACCGAAAAAAGACGTCGCTCCGACCTGGCGCACCACATCGCCCTGAAGCGCAATCTTGAGCAGGTGAGCCGTGCCCTCCTCTCTCGCTGAGGCATACGCCTCGCTCGGGCGCGCCCTTGGTGCGGTCGGCACGCGCTGGTACGTGTTCGGCGCACAAGCGGCGATCTTACACGGCGCCGTGCGATTCACCGAGGACATCGACGTCACAGTGGACGCAACGGTTCTCACGACGGCGGATTTGGTCGAGGCGCTGAAGCGGGAGGGAATCGATCTGCGGGTGGCGGCGGACGTTGAGAACTTCGTAGCAAAGACGCGCGTTCTTCCCATGCTCCATCGGGCCTCGCAGACACCGGTGGATGTCGTGCTGTCTGGCCCCGGGATCGAAGAACTGTTCTTCGAGCACGTCGTAACGCTCGACGTGGAGGGCGTCTGCATTCCCGTTGCCGCTTCCGAGGACGTCGTGGTGATGAAGATCCTCGCGGCTCGTCCCAAGGATATCGAGGACGTCGTAGCGATCCTCGCTGCGCAGGGCTCAAAGATCGCGCTGTCGAAGATCCGCGATCTGTTGACCCTGATCGAGCAGGCTCTCGACCAGCGCGATCTCCTGCCCGCCTTCGAAGCGGCGCTCGGGCGGGCACGGCGTGCGAAGCCAACGCGCACCCAGACCTCCTGACATGGAGGTCAGGCCAGATGTCCGGTTTCAGGCCGGTGGCGCGACTGCGGGTGCCCTGTCTCGCGGCCTGGGAAACGCGAGGCTGACTGGCGGCGCCGGCTGGACGGCGTAGCGCAGGCGCAGGCGGGTGCCGGGGAAGCAGGTGCGCGTCGCGTTGATGATGGGCTCATTGGTGGTCTTGCCGACGGGGACACGACGCGGGATGCGGTCGCGGAGCTTGACCAGAGCCAGGGCGCGCTGCATGGCGGCCCACACGACGCGACTGCGGATCTTGAGGCTCGCCATCACCTGTCGGCCGACAGCGCCTGCTGCAGGGCGGCCTTGACCAGCGCCTTGACGGGACAGCTCCCAAAGCCCCGCTTGCCCTCGCACAGAGCCTTGTACAGGAACGCCATCGCCACCAGCGCCTTGCCCGACCCGGCCGGGGTCGCCAGCACCAGGTGTTTCCCGTCCAGTATCACGCGCTGGTCAAAACATGACTAGTATAATATAACTTACAATATGAAAACCGTTGCCGTGACCCTTGACCAGGCGTCATTTGACGCCCTCGACCGAATGGCTTCCAGGGCCGGGCGGCGCAGCCGTTCGGCGGTGGTGCGCGAGGCCGTTCTGGCGTTGTCGGAGGCCACGCTCAAGGCGCAACGCGAAGAGCGGGAACGGCAGATTTTTCGTGCCCACCGGACCAAGATCGGGCGTCAGGCCCGGGCGCTGATAAAGGCCCAGGCCCGGTCGTGAACCGGGGCGAGATCTACAGAACCGCCACGCGCGTCGCAGAGCGAGGCGACAAGCCGGGCTACTACGTTGTCGTGTCACGCACGTTCATCGCCCAGAACGAGGACGTCGCCACCGTCGTGTGCGCCCCCGTTTACAGTGAAATCCTGGGACTTTCGACCGAGGTTGCGATCGGGCCAGCAGAGGGATTGCCGCACCACTCATCCATTCGGTGCGATTTTCTCACCCTGATGTTCAAGACCGAACTGACCGGGTACGTCTCGGCGCTCGACCGGCGTAAGTTGGCCGACCTCGACCGGGCGCTTGCCGCCGCGCTTGACCTGCACGCCTGAGCACTGGCAAGCGCGCGCCGAACGCGTTACAAATGCATCTGGAGGCGGGAGCATGAGCACAGCCCAAATGGCCCGTTTGCACATCCGGCGCTGGTGCTGCGCGCTGGTGTCGGGAATCGCCCTGGCCGGTTGTGCGGACGATTTCTCGGACGAGGCGTTTGGCGTGCTTGATCTGGCACCGCTTTACGAGGAGAATGCCTTCGTCGCGGGCAAGGCGGATCCCGGCGTCGACTTACCCCCCCAGATCGATCCGCAAGCGGGTTTCGTCGACGGGCAAGAGGCTGGCGCGGCCGCCGAGTATTACGACTTCGGCATCGTGCCGTTCATGGTCGACCCGAAGACGCTGACGCCGGTCGCGGTGCGCGTCGCGCCGATGTACTTCTTCTTCACCCCGGACGGCCTGCCCCTGTTTTCGCGGCCGGTGCGCGAAAAGCGCGACCACGTCGACTCGATGCCCGGCGGCAAGGACACGCGCAATCCCAACCCCGAGGATCGGTGTGCATCCGGTGCCGAGACCACGCAGGCTTGCAAGGACTACAAGAAGACACCTTATCCCGGGCGCTTCCGCCCGCCGCTCGTCGATCCGGACCGCCGGTCGGCGGACCACCAGCGGCCGATCGTCGATGTGACGCCCGCCGATCTGTCGGGCACGCGCGTGCAGTACACCGGTCTGTGGCAAATCGTCGAGGTGACGGTGCCCAGGGGGTACGACCCCGACGCCATCAAGCACGCGGGCACGCTTGAGCAGGCGGTGAACTCGGGCAAGTTCAAGCGGCGCAAGACGGACAAGGTGATCAACTGCCCCTTGCTCGACGAGCGCACGTACGTCTCGTCGGGGGTCAGCGACAACAGCATCTTTCGGCCGCGCATCGAGCTGTGGTACCGCCGCAAGCTGACCTTCTGTTACCTCGCTCACGGCTGGGAAACCCTGGGTAACGTGGCGGGCGAGCTTTACCACGCTGGGCAGGATGCAAGCCGCATCGACACGTTCGACGTGTCGCGCATCGCGCTGGGCGATGGTCCGGGTGCCTCGACGCAGCTCGTGGTGCCGGTGCGTCGCGCCTACTCGCCGGCGATTTACACCGAGGATCCCAATTTCGGTACGCCGCGCATCACCCGGTTGTCGGACAACATCGTGACGGCCGCGGTGCCCCGCCACTACTCCAATGACCCGCCGGGCTACACGCCGATGAAGTGGATGTTCGATTTCAAGGTCGCGGAAAACTACGGCGACGTCAGCAGCAGGCTGGGCAAAATTGTCACCAGCCTGATGGGATTCGACTTCTCCAATGCCGTCGCGCAGCGCCGTTCGAACGGCGGGGTCGTGCTCAAGAACCTGGTGACGCGCGGCGCGCTGGTCAAGTGCGTGTTGCCGAGAATCATGAAGGGCCCGTTGAACAACAGCCGTGAAGTGTGCGGCGTCCAGCTTTTCGACGCCGCCGGCGGGGAGACGACCATCGACTCCTCCCATGACCTGGCCTGCAACGCCGTGGGGCTCGAGTGCAATCAAGAAACCTGCACCTGCGACGTTCCTGAGGTCAAATACGGCCAGTCCTGCGGGCCCGGCATCGCGCGCTGCCAGGCCAGCGAGTATGACCTCGGCAATGCGCTGGCGTGTTATCCGCCGTGGGGCGGCAACTGCTACAAGCAGTGCAATCGGCGTTTGAGAAACGCTCACGAAATGGAAAACGAGGGCAAGAAACCCTGGGAAGCGCTGGACTCGCGCTGCGGCGACGTGCCTGGCTATCGATGCTTCAACTATGGCTTTCCGCCGCTTGGCGGTATTTGCCTTAGGGGCTGCAACACCGAGATCATCGATCCGGTCACGCGCTTGCCCGATGCGGCGCAGTGCTCGGCGCAGGGGCAAGTCGAGGGCAAGCCCAGGGATCTGGGCGAGGGCCAGACCTGCCAGGATCTGGGCCGCTTGCAGATATGCGCCTGGCCCGACGGCTACACGCCCAACTGAGGCTCCAACATGCTCGCAACTCACCGGCAAGGAAACCAAGCATGATTCAATTGCACGGGCGGGGCGGAGATCGCGCAAGGTGTTGCGCGTTCGTGGTGGCGTTTGCGTTGGCGATTCCGACGTTGGCCGTCGCGCAAACCACCGGATCCATCGCAGGCCAAGTCTACGATCAGTCGGGGCAACCACTGCGCGGGATCAAGATCGTTGCGTCGTCCGATACGCAGATCGGCGGGGCGCGCACCACGACCAGCGGGGCGGACGGAAGTTTTCGCGTCCTGGGGCTCACGCCGGGCAGGTTCAAAGTGATCGCCTCGGCACCCAGGCTGCGCACGGTCGAGCTGACCAACATCCGGATCGTTCAAGGGACGTCCACGCAAGTCGACATCGTGATGGAGATCGAAGCGGCTGGCGAAGAGGTTCGCGTGGTGCAGAAAGCGCCTCTCGTCAACACGAGCAGCGTCTCCGTGGGCGAGTCCTTCGACGAGGAGTTTCTGAACGAGCTTCCTCTGTCGAGCCGCAGCTATCAGGGCGTAATGGCCCTGACGCCGGGCGTGAGCGATATCGGCGGCAGCGGCAATCCGCAGGTTCGCGGTGGAACGTTTTTCAACAACAGCTACACGGTCGACGGTTTTCAGACGACGGACCCGGTCACCCACACCTTCGGCACGAATTTCTCCTACAGCGCGATTTCCTCGGTGCAAGTTGAAACTGCGGGGGGCGGCGCAGAACATTCGGACACCCTGGGTGCGGTCGCCAACGTTGTCACCAAGTCCGGTTCGAATCGCTTCCAGGTTGATGCGCAGGGGACTTACAGCGACCAGAACATGCAGTTTTTTCGCGACGAGCGCGACCGAGGGACGAACCGGGCGGCGGCACTGTCCTTGCTGTTTAGCGGGCCAATACTCAAGGATCGGGTCTGGTTTGTGCTGTCGTCGGAGGTGGCCAACGCGACGTTCACGCTGCCGACAGATCCAGTTTTCGGTGCGCATCCATCTTTTTCCGTTCTGGCCCTCGATTCGGTGGGCAAGCTCACCTGGGCCGTGACCACCCGGAACAAGCTCGAACTCAAGGGTGGCCTGTCCGTGGCGGACTTCCAGAATCAGGTTCAAAGCCGACTTGTGGAAGCGGAAGCGGAGGAGCGCCAGCAGCAGGAAACGCTTTTTGGCGGACTGCAGTGGACCTCCACCCTGACTGATACGATCAGCTTGATCGCGCGGGTGGGAACACAGCTGCAGCACTTCGACGTCGGTCCCCAATCCTGCTTGTGGGATCCGACCCATTGCGACGATTTGCCGTCGACGACTGATCGGCTTACCGGCGTGGTCCGCCAGAACGCGAATTCCCACACGCTCGACAACCGCAAGCGTCTCGAACTGTCCGGGACGTTGGAGTGGTTTCCCACCAGCCGCCGTTTGGGGGAACACGGGATCAAGGCCGGTGCCAAATACGAGGAGTTGGAGAACGCCTATCGGGTCGGCGTGCCCGGCGATGCGATCTACTTCACCAGGGGCAACCAGCCGTCGTTGCGCCAGGACATATGCTCGAATGATCCCAAGGTGGCGAAGGGTGAGTGCCATCGCAATTACCTCTACTCGCTGGTGCGCGGTTCAAAGCTTCTGCTTTTCGCCGAGGACAAGTTTCGGCCCACTCGATATCTGACGATCACCCCTGGCATTGCCTTCCACGAGGGACGCTCCAACGATGATGGCGAGCGGGTGGTGGTGGATACGATTGCCCTGACGCCGCATCTGGCGGTCAACTGGAACGTCACCCACGACGGCCGCACCAGCCTGCACGGTGCCATCAACAGCAAGATCGACACGGGGTTTCTCGCCATCGCGCGTTTTCTGTCCCGCCGCCTATTCCGTAAGACGTGTGAGTGGGATCCCGAGGTCGGCGACTACGTGCGCAACTGCTTCACCACCGGCGGTGACAGCGGAACCACCGTTGGATTGCCTTGCGGACCGGACGGCCGCAATCCCGACGGCAGCCGGTGTGACACCAAGCTGCGCGGCGCGCGGATGTGGGAGCTGGTGCTGGGGGCCGAGCGCGAGATCCTGCCCGGCGTTTCGTTGTCGGCCGATCTCATCTATCGCAAGTTCGTGCATCAGTTCGAAGACGTCGAGACCAATGCCTTCTGGAACAAGGGCGGCACCGAGATGCGTCGGGAAGCGGGCTACAAGACCGGCCGCGCCGAGATCATCTACGATCTCGGGACTCCTGATGAGGCCACCCGGCGCTACAAGGGTGTGCAACTGGTATTGCGCAAGAAAGAGGGCCTGCTCAAGGCCATGGCGGCCTATTCCTTGTCTTACTACGACGGCGTTGATGACAGTTCGTTTGCCAGTGCCTTCCTTGATAACCCGGGGCAGACTCCCTACTACTACGGCCCACTTTCGGCTGATGCAAGGCACGATCTAAGGGTTCTGGGCAGCTATTACGTCAAGCCGTGGCTGGCCCTTGGCGTGAACTATCAATTTCTGAGCGGCGGTCCGTACAACCGTTTCGGATTCAACACCCTGACCGTTGGATTCGACCGTTTCCAAACCAAGCGTGGTTACAACTGGCAAGGCACACTGAATCCTGACGACGACGCGCCGTTGCGTCTTCCTGACCTCACCATGCTTGGCATTCAACTGCACGCAGGCCTCGAACCGCTCATCAAGCGCAAGGTCGAGATCTTGCTCGACGTGCTCAACGTGCTCGGGCTGCGCACCACCACCTCCGTTATCGAGAGCGACGGCGCGTTCTGGGGCCTGCAGGCGTCGCGCTTGCCGCCCACCCGGGCGCGGCTAACGATGCGTTACAGGTTTTGAGCGCGTCGGCGCTTTACAGCTTGTAGCCACCGGATTGCAGGGTGTGTACGGCGATCTTGCGCCGCAGCGAGAACGTGTTCACGCGCGACAGCGAGTAGTAATTGTTGATGTCGCGGACCTCGCGGCTCCATTCTTCTTCCTGCGACATCCACATCAGCATCTCGCGCAGGTTGTCGAACACGCGCTCGTGCGCCTTGGACACGAAAAGCTGCGTCATCGCGAGGGGGATGTTGCTTCTGGCCTCGCCCTGGCTGGCCACGAGTTGCAGCGAGCGCGCGATCGCGGAATCCATCGCGAACACGTCGATCAGGCAGTCCGCCAGCACGCCCAGCAGCTCCTGCTTGTCGGTGAGCTTTTGCATGTACTTCTGCACCGCGATGGACGCCGCGAACACCACGGCGCGCTTGGCGAAGTCGCATTTCTGCCGTTCGGGGCCCAGCGGCCCCGGGGGCACCGCGCGATCAATTTTCGACGGGTCGGCAAGTTCGGCCTGCACGGTGCCCACCGCCGCCATCAGCGGGAGGCGTCCCTGCATCGCGCGCTTGAGCAGCGTGCCCGGCACCAGCAAACGGTTGATCTCGTTGGTGCCCTCGAAGATGCGGTTGATGCGAGCGTCGCGGCTGACCCGCTCGATCGGGTAGTCGGTGATGTAGCCCGCGCCGCCAAAGATCTGCAGCGTCTCGTCCGCCGCCCAGAACAGCATCTCGCTGCCGAACACCTTGATGATGGATGCCTCGATGGCGTGCTCTTCGATGGCGTCGACCTGCTTCTTCTGCGCCGCCGGATCGCCGGGATCGATGGCGTGGTCGCGCGCGTCGAGCAGGCCCGCGGTGCGAAATGCCATGGATTCGGCCACGAATGTCGCGGTCGCGATGTCACCGATCTTCTTGCGGACAAGATCAAATTCACCGATCGCCTTGCCGAACTGCTTGCGCTCGTTGGCGTACTTGACCCCGATCTCCAGACAATATTTCGCGCCCCCGATCGAGCCCACGCCCAGTTTCCAGCGCCCGATGTTGAGGATGTTGAAGGCGATCTTGTGCCCCTTGCCGATCTCGCCCAGCACGTTGGCCGCCGGCACCACGCAATCTTCAAGAATCAACGGACAGGTCGAGCTGCCGCGAATGCCCAGCTTGTGTTCCTCGGGGCCCACCGCGAGGCCGGGAAACCCGCGCTCGACCAGGAATCCGGTGAACTGGTCGCCGCCCTCGCGCGGAATCTTTGCGAACACCGTGAACAGGTCGGCGAAGCCGGCGTTGGTGATGAACTGCTTGGTGCCGGTCAGCTTGTACGATTTGCCGTCGGGGGTCAGCACCGCGCGCGTCCTGGCTGCCAGCGCGTCCGATCCAGAGCCGGGCTCGGTCAGCGCGTACGCCGCGATCTTCTCGCCCGACGCCAGCGCCGGCAGGTATTTTGCTTTTTGTTCCTGCGTGCCGAACAGGACCAGCGGCATGGTGCCGATGCCGACGTGCGCGCCGTAGCTGACCGCGAACGATCCCAGGCGGCTCGCCGCCTCGAAGATCAGGCTGGAGCTCGTTTTGTCGCCGCCCGTGCCGCCAAACGCCTCAGGGACGTCGTGCCCAAGCAGGCCGACGTCGCCCGCCTTGCGCAGGATCTCGCGCATCACGCCCGGCCGCTTCTCTTCGATCTCGTGGATGCGCGGCAGGACCTCGCGGCGCATGAAGTCCTCGGCGGTCGACTGCATCATGCGTTGCTCGTCGGACAGCATCTCGGGGGTGAGGATGGTCGCGTTTCCCGTCGGTTCGAGGAGGAAACCGCCCCCGGGTTGCAGCGTGACGGTAGGGTCGCTCATGCAGAAATGATAAGATCAAACCCGCCGCGACGCCAAAGTCCGGCTGCGACCGTTTCTGGCGATGATCGTTCAAGGCATGACCACCCCATCGGCGAGGATTCCATGAGCCGTCCAAGCGCCCCCATCCGGCGCCCGGATCGGCCGCGTCTGGCACTGGTGCTGTCGGGCGGCGGTGCGCGCGGTGCCTACGAGGCGGGCGTGCTCAAGTACATCCGCGAAGATCTCGCTGGCGATCTTGGCGGGCAGGTTCATTTCGACATCATCAGCGGCACGTCGGTTGGCGCGATCCACGCCGCCATCGTCGCGGCCACCGCAGACGCGCCCGAAAAGCAAGGCAAGCTGCTCTCGAACGTTTGGGAGGGACTGGTCCTCGAAGAACTTGTCTCCTTCGGTGTCAAGGAATTCATGCGCGCCCCGGCGACGCTGCTCGGCAGCGGGACCATCGCCGAGTCCGAACCAGGCCAAAAACGCCTGGGCGGGATCGTCAACACGCGGCAACTCGAGCGGCTGGTGTGCCGCATGACCCCGTGGGCGCGCATCTCGGCCAACTGCGAGGCGGGTCACTTCGACGCGCTGTCAGTGACAGCGACCGACATCGGCAGCGGCAAGTCCGTTGTGTTCGTCGAATCCCGGGATGCTCTGCCGCGCTGGAATCACGACCCGTTCGTGCGCGCGCAAAAGGTCAAGATAGTTTCCGAGCACGTCATCGCCTCGGCGTCGTTGCCGATCTTGTTTCCCGCGGTGGCCATTGGTGAGCGCTTTTTCTGCGACGGCGGCTTGCGGCAGAACACGCCGCTGTCGCCCGCGCTGCGGCTCGGTGCCAGCAAGGTGCTGGTCATTGCCCTGCGCCACAAGCCGGTCGAGGCCGCTTTAGTCCCCGAGGAGAGCATGCCGTACCCGGGCGCTGCTTTCCTTGCGGGCAAGGTGCTCAACGCCTTTCTGCTCGATCACATGGACAACGACCTTGATCGCTTGCGCCGGTTCAACGCGCTCATCGAAGCCGCCAAGTCGGTCGGTGACGACGCTTATCGGCGCCGGCTCGACGAGACGGTGATCAAGGCCCGTGGTGCGCCGTACCGGGTGGTCGGCGAATACATCTTGCGGCCATCGGTCGACGTGGGTGCCATCGCCGGCGAGGTGGCTCGCGCCGGGCGATTCAAGGGCGCTGGCGGGGGACGCGGGTTACGTCTATTGCGGCGGCTGGCCAGCGCGCGCGGGGCGAACGAAGCCGACCTTCTTTCGTACATCTTGTTCGACGGCATCTACGCCGGGGAACTGGTGCGCATCGGCTACGAGGACGCGCGCAGCAAGCACGACGAACTTGTGGCGTTCCTGCGCGACAACGTCGACCCCGCGCCCTGACGGCATCGCGCAAAATTCGCGTCCGGCCTACTTCACCAGTCGTAGCCGCGGTTTTTTCCTTTGCCTCGCAGCGTCGGATTGATCGGCTTCCAGAACAGCGCTTTGGGACGGAACGGCCCTGAGCCGCGCGGGGATCACGGGCCGCGTTTCTGTACCGCTCACGTCGGCTGACCCGGGGCCGGGCTCGGCCTGCAAGGCTCCACGCGGACGCGGGTGCCCGCTCCGCGCGAGTTCTTTCGCGGCGGCCGTCGGTGCCTCGGGTGCGGTTTCGAGGACATCCTCGGGGATATCTTCCGGGAACACGAGCTGTCGGCCATCGGTGCAAACCAGCGCGAATACGGCTGGCCACGGGACCATGGTCTTGTGAGAGATGCGCGCGAACGACAAGGTGGCGCTGACGCCGTGGTCGGTGATTTCAAGGTCAGGGATGGCGACCGGCATGTCGTGTCCATACTGCAAGATGAGCTGCGGGCTTTGCGCCAGGGCGACCGGGACGCTCACGCCGGGATGGCGGGCGTCCATGTGTACCGATACCCAGCCGGTTTCAAGGAAGGTCAGAAACACGTCTTTTTTTGAAGCTCGCTGGTGGGGCTGCATGGGGCAAATTCTAACGCCTGCGCTTCGTCGCCGTATGAGTTAGTATGGGGCCCGCTTTCCCCATGGACCGCCCACGCTTTTCCCCCGTCGCAGTTTCGCTTCCACCGTCGCCGTCGCCGTCGTTGTCGGCGCGTGCGCTTTCGGGCTGGCGCGCCCGCCTGGCGAGCGACCCCATTCCGCGCTTGCTGCGTGAGGGATCGCCTTCGATTCTTGCGCGCATCCGGCGCGATTTGATTGACGACAGCGAGGCGCCCACGCCGAAGGAGATCTGGGCCTACCCAGCGGTCAAGGCCTGGGCCAAGAAGATGGACAAGCACGGCAACTTCGCCCCCAAACCCGCGGAGAAGGCCGTCGGCAGCGTGCGCTTCGCGGCCGTGCTGGCCAACGTGCGTGCGATCGACCGTCTCGCCGATCTTGGTGCGTCCGAGGACGGTAGCGCGGCGGCCGAACCCTTGCGCAGAACCGCAGGGGCGCTGCTTGCGTCGCAGGGTGCCGACGGCGGCATCGCGGATCTCGCGCTCGGGGAAACGCCCACGAGCCGCGGCAAGGCGGTGGCGCTTCACTTCCAGGGTTGGGCCGTGGCTGCCATGGCCCGTGCCGGGCTCGACAACGATCCGCGCGTGCAGAAGGCGTTCCGATACCTGATCGAGCGGCGGCAGGACGACGGGGGATGGGCGTGGCGGGGCGTGCGCACCGAATCCGCTGCCCGGCCGTCCAGCCACCTCATCACTGGCATGGTGTTGCGAGCCTGCGCTTCGGCCCCAGCGTGGCGGACGTCGCGCGAATCGCGACGCGCAGGGGAATTGCTGGCGACGCGTTTCTTGCAGCCGGACCGATACCCGGACCGCAAGGCACCCGCGTACTGGGAGCTGCTTTCCGAGCCAAGGTTTTATACCGATGTGCTCGATGCCCTCGACACCGTCACGGCGATCGGCCTGGGCAAAGAGAACTCCGGTGTGCGCACGGCCGAGGCGTACATCCGTTCGCGCCAGGCAAAAGATGGCCTTTGGTACCCGGGACCGCCGGGCAAGATCAATGGCGTCTCGTCCGCGCGCCCCGACAAGGGCGCGCGCGGTGGCAAGGACAAGGACATCGAGGTGGCCATCTGGCTAACGCTGCGGGTTCTGGTGGTCTTGCGGCGGATCAACTGATAGGAAGTTCGCCGTGACCGGTCAGGAACTAGAGTCGGGCAGTGCCTGCGGCCCATATTCGGCTCAGCAGGTGCGGCAGTTGCACGACTTGCCGTTGCCGGAACTGAGCTACCGAGCGCAGTCGGTGCATCGAGAGCACCACCGCGCCGAGGAGGTGCAACTGTGCTCGTTGCTGTCGGTCAAGACCGGCGGATGCCAGGAGGACTGCGCCTACTGCCCGCAAGCTTCGCGCTACGACACGGGACTTGAACGCGAGCGCATGATGTCGGTGCCCGAGGTGATGGACGCGGCCCTTGCGGCCAGGGCCGCCGGCGCGTCGCGCTTCTGCATGGGCGCGGCCTGGCGTGAGGTCAAAGACGGGCCGGCGTTCGAATCGGTGCTCGACATGGTGCGTGGCGTCCGCGCTCTCGGCATGGAGGCCTGCGTGACCCTCGGCATGCTCACCGACGAGCAGGCGCGTCAGCTCGGCCTTGCGGGGTTGACCGCGTACAACCACAACCTCGACACGTCGCGCGAATTTTACGGCCGCATCATCACCACCCGCACGTTCGACGACCGGCTGGCCACGCTGTCGCGCGTGCGCAAGGCCGGCGTCACCGTGTGCTCGGGTGGCATCATCGGCATGGGCGAATCGGTGGATGATCGCTGCGCCATGCTGGCGACGCTGGCCAACCTCGACCCGTATCCC